>JANTGH010000011.1 GCA_024763055.1 Desulfobulbaceae bacterium | reverse complement strand
GCCGTCACAAGAGGGTCGGCGCCAAGGGTCATGCCGCCCACTCCGCCAATTGGCCCGGTTTCCTCCTGTATTAATTCGTACAGCAGGCGACCGCAGAGATACCCCCCTTCGGCATCCAAGGTGGTTTGTTTGCCGTCAATATAAAAATCCGAGGTTTTTCCCGAGGTGAGGGTAAAAATCCCCTCCCTGTATGATTTTGCAAGGAGAAGCTTTTTTAATCGTTGCCGTTCGTCCATTGATATTCCCTGGTATGCTGCGGATCGACATGCAGATGATGATAATCAATCAATCCAGCCTGATTGGGTCTTGTCTTGACATTGCTTATTCCGGGATGTCCGCA
Organism: Desulfobulbaceae bacterium; assembly: GCA_024763055.1. Classification (GTDB taxonomy): domain Bacteria; phylum Desulfobacterota; class Desulfobulbia; order Desulfobulbales; family Desulfobulbaceae; genus DRLX01. The sequence continues at coordinate 45,112 of JANTGH010000011.1, read as the reverse complement.
TGGGGACAGACCAGCAGAAAAACGTTAATTATTCCTTTTTACGAAATGTAACTGTTTTTGATCGTCAAGCAAAGATACTATTTAATAACTGTCGGAAAAGGCATATTTTTCCGGTATTCATTCTTTTTTACTTGTGCTATTCTATGGCATATAATTTTTTTTTAAAAGAAAATTTTATCATCATAGGCAGGAGGTGTATAGATGTGTGGAATAGTCGGTTATATCGGCAACAGACGGGTCGTCCCTATTCTCATTGAAGGACTGCGACGATTGGAGTATCGGGGGTATGATTCTGCTGGTCTTGTTTTTCATCATGAAAATACCCTTCACAGGTTCAGGGCTAAAGGAAAGTTGGTTAACCTGGAAACCGTAGTCGATGAATCAATCGGCATACCAAGTCGAACGGGCCTGGGCCATACCCGCTGGGCAACCCATGGCGCCCCCACGAAAGATAACGCCCATCCGCATATCGATTGCAGCGGGGATATTGTGGTGGTGCATAACGGCATCATAGAAAATTACGGCACGCTGAAAGAGGAACTCCTTGCCGAGGGCCATGTCTTTTCTTCCCAGACTGATACCGAGGTGCTTGCCCACCTGATAGAAAAATATCTTGAGAATGACCTGGTGGCAGCGGTACGCCAGGCTCTCTCCCGGGTGGAAGGTTCCTATGCTTTAGGCGTGCTGTGGGCCAAAGATCCTGATATCCTCGTTGCCGCCCGTAATCACAGTCCGCTGGTGATGGGTGTGGATGAGAATGCCTGCTACATTGCCTCTGATATCCCTGCGCTCCTTCCGTATACCAATCAGGTGATTTTTCTTGATGATAAGGAAATGGCGGTGTTGAAACGTGGGGGGTATACGATTTTTGATCTGGATGATGGCGAGATAGTCGATAAGGAAGTGAAGACCATTGACTGGAACGCCTCCATGGCGGAAAAGGGTGGATTTAAACATTTTATGCTCAAAGAAATTTTTGAGCAGCCCCAGGCCATTCTAAATACTGTCAGCGGCCGCATTGTTCCTGATACCGGCAGGGTTGACCTGCCTGAGATCGGCCTTGATAAAGAAGCGCTTAACCGGATTGAACGTATTGCCCTGGTTGCCTGCGGCACCTCGTGGCATGCGGCCATGGTCGCCAAGTATTGGATTGAAAAATGGGTAGGTATTCCTGTTGAGGTGGACATTGCGTCCGAATTTCGCTATCGAAAGCTGTTGCTTTCGGACAAGGTCTTGACCATTGCTATCTCCCAGTCCGGGGAGACCGCCGACACTCTGGCCGGCATCCGTTTGGCCGCGGAACTCGGTTCCAGGGTAATTACCATCTGTAATGTCGTGGGATCCACAATGACCCGGGAGGCGGACGGCGTGATCTACACCCATGCCGGGCCGGAGATCGGTGTTGCCTCAACCAAGGCCTTTACCTGCCAGTTGTCCGCCCTGTTTCTGCTCACTCTTTATCTGGGTCGAATACGGAAGATCATGGATCGGGCGCTGGTGAAAGAAATGGGCAATGGGCTGCTGCAGACAGTTGCAGTCATTGAGGAAGTGCTGCCGGCCCTGCAGGAAAATATCAGAATGTTGATAGAAGACTATTATACTGCCCGTGATTTTCTTTTTGTCGGCCGTGGTTTGAATTTTCCTATTGCCCTGGAGGGGGCGCTCAAGCTGAAGGAAATTTCTTATATTCATGCTGAAGGTTATGCAGCCGGCGAGCTCAAACACGGCCCCATCGCCCTTATTGACAAGGATATGCCGGTTCTGGCCCTGGTGCCCAAAGATTCCGTGTATCAGAAGACGGTCTCCAATGTCGAAGAGATCAAAGCACGTCAGGGTCGTCTGTTGTTGATCGGCACCGCAGGCGATGAGCATCTTGCTACCCTGACCGATGATGTTTTGTACCTGCCTGAGGTGCATGAGGAACTCAATCCCCTGTTGTATACGATTCCAGCCCAGCTGCTTTCCTATGAGATAGCCAATCGCAGGGGTTGTGATGTCGATCAGCCCCGCAACCTGGCCAAGAGCGTGACTGTTGAGTAAAACTAAAAAAAGGGGGCGTAAAACAATCCGTATCGGTCTTGAAGTATTTCTGGCCTCGCCACCGGAGGCGTTGCGGGGCAAGCGGTTGGGCCTGCTTTGCAATCAGGCCTCAACCGATCATCGATTTCGCCACAGCCGGGACCTGATGCACCAGCGTTTTCCCGGGCAGCTGCAGTGTCTGTTCTCACCTCAACATGGTTTTTTCAGTGCCAAGCAGGATAACATGGTTGAATCGGAGCACAGTATTGATCCGGTCAGCGGGCTGCCGGTCTATTCTTTATACGGAGAGATTAGAAAACCCAAGGCCTCCATGTTTGAGGACATTGATGTACTGCTGATAGATCTTGTTGATGTCGGAACCCGGGTCTACACCTTTATCTGGACTATAGTTTACTGCCTGCAGACCGCGGCTGAGACCGGAATTAAAGTTATGGTTCTGGATCGGCCCAACCCCATCGGCGGCCGGGTGGAGGGCAACCTGCTCAAAGATGACTGCGCATCCTTTGTCGGTCTCTGGCCTATTCCCATGCGTCATGGTCTGAGTGTGGGTGAGCTTGCCCTGCTCTGCAACAGGGAGATGGATATCGGGGCGGGACTTGAGGTCGTTCCGGTAGAGGGGTGGTGTCGGGATATGCTTTTCCCCCTGACAGGCATGCCCTGGGTCTTTCCCTCACCAAATATGCCGGCGTTTTCAACCGCGCTTGTTTATCCCGGCCAGGTTATCTGGGAAGGAACGGATATCTCCGAAGGCCGGGGGACAACCCTGCCTTTTGAGCTCTTTGGCGCCCCGTTTCTTGATGTTCAAGAAATTCTGGATATTGCAGCAACAATGGAACTTCCTGGTTGTATTCTTCGTCCCCTTGTTTTTGAACCCACCTCGGGTAAGTGGGCGGGAAAGGCCTGCCATGGATTCCAGCTGCATGTTATCGACTCGACGGTTTTTATGCCCTACCGAACGAGCCTTGTCCTGCTTCAAGCCCTGTTATCCTTGTATCCAGATGAGTTTTCCTACAAAAAACCTCCCTATGAGTATGAGTATGAACGACTGCCCATGGATCTGATCATAGGAGACCGATCTGTGCGTCAGGGGATTGAGCAGGGTGTGGATATTATGGAACTTGAACAATCCTGGCACAATGATCTGCAGGAGTTTTTGCAGAGGTGTCAGGCTGTTTTTCTTTACGAGGAACAAGAAATGGACTAATACGATCGGCGTATTGAAAATCCGAAACCCTAAAGACAAACCTTCATTAAAAAAATGGCTAAATCATATACATTACAGGAACTGGCCCGGCTTGTCTCGGGCGAGGTTGTCGGCAATGGTTCTGTCCGAATAACCGGGCTGAACAGTCTTGAGCTGGCAGGACCGGGTGAGCTGACCTTTCTTACGGATGTGAAACAGGCGGAAACATTGATTGGTAGTGAGGCCAGTGGTTGCATTGTGCCGAAAAGGCTAAAGAAGATTTTGATGGCGCAGATTGTTGTCGATGATCCGGACCTTGCCTCGGCGATTATCCATAATCATTTACTGGCCCGACCCTTTGTTGCTGCCGGTATCCACAAAAGCGCTGTAATTGGTGCTGATTGTGTTATTTCTGACAAGGTTTCCATAGGCCCTCTTGTCTGTATCGGCAACCGGGTTCGGATCGGGGACCGTGTCACTCTGCACCCCGGGGTGGTCATCGGCGATGAAGTGGAGATTGGTGAGGATTGCGTGCTTCACGCCAATGCCGTGGTGGCCCATGGCTGCAACCTGGGGAAACGTGTGGTTTTACATCATGGAGCGGTGATCGGCAGCGCCGGTTTTGGCTTTGCCACCGACCGGAGTACTGGGCGCCATGTGTCCAAACCGCAGGTAGGATCAGTGCGTCTCGATGATGACGTACAGATAGGCGCAAATTCCTGTGTGGACAGGGCGGCGTTTGGCACGACCCGCGTCAAGGCCGGCGCCCGTCTTGATGATCAGGTTATGATTGGACATAATGTTGTTGTTGGAGAAAACGCGATTCTTGTGGCCCAGACCGGTGTTGCCGGCAGTACGACTCTTGGCCGAAACGTAATCCTGGGCGCCAAGGCCGGAATCTCCGGGCATTTGCACATTGAGGACGGAGTTATGGTTGCCGCCATGGGCGGAGTGCATAATAACCAACCCAAGGGCGCCATTATCGGCGGAGTGCCGGCTATAGATGTGAAGACCTGGGGACGGGCTGCAGCAGTCTATAGACGCCTGCCGGAGATGCTGAAGGAGATTCGCAAACTGCGCCGGGAAGTGGATCGTTTGGCTGCCGGGCAAAAGAAAGGAGAAGAGGAGTAATCGCAATGGGAGCCATAAAAACAAACAATGAAATATCGATCGATATCCTGGGAATACTTGAACTGCTGCCGCACAGGTATCCCTTTATTATGGTTGACCGGGTGCTTGATTTTGACAAGGGCAAGACCATTACAGGTTTAAAAAATGTCACCATGGGTGAACCGTTTTTTCAAGGACATTTTCCCGGTGAACCGGTTATGCCCGGAGTTCTGATTCTTGAAGGAATGGCTCAGGTGGGCAGCCTGTTGGCCTATCTTTCAACGCCGGAGACAATTGCCGACAGGCTTGTTTATTTTGCGGGTCTGGATAAGGTGCGCTTCCGTAAGGTTGTCCGTCCCGGCGACCAGCTGATCTTTAAACTGAAAATGATTAAACTGAAGACAAAAATAGCCAAGATGCAAGGTATGGCCTATGTTGATGATGAGTTGGCCACCGAGGCGGAACTTATGGCTACGTTTGCATGATTTCCCGCAGACAATTTTTTTTAAACAATTTACTTATGTCCGGAATATCAGGTTCCGTTAAAGGATACTAATTCTATGAACATTCATTCAACTGCGGTGGTTGATCCGCAGGCGGAAGTTCACTCCACAGCATCTATTGAGCCCTATGCCGTTATTGATGGGCCGGTGAGAATCGGCGCTGAAACAACCATTGGCGCCCATACTGTAGTTTCCGGCCATACCAGTATCGGCTACGGTAATACCATCGGCTCCTTTGCCTCTATCGGCGCGCCGCCGCAGGACCTTCATTACCGGGGAGAGCCGACCGAGCTTATTATCGGCAACAATAATCATATCCGGGAATATGTCTCTATTCATCGGGGCACTGTAGACGGTAGTGGCAAGACGGTTATTGGTAATGAAAATATGATCATGGCCTATAGTCACATTGCCCATGACTGTCGTATCGGTGATCATGTCATAATGGCCAATGTAGCCACTCTTGCGGGGCATGTGGAGATCGGTGGGCATGTGAATCTCGGCGGCCTGGTCGCGGTTCATCAGTTTTGTCGGATTGGCGATTATACCTATATCGGCGGCATGTCGGGCATAAGCATGGATGTTCCTCCTTTTGTTATCTTAAGCGGTACCAGAAATCGGATGCGAATTAGTGGTATCAATAAAATAGGGCTGCGCCGCAATGGCCTTGACAAAAAAACTATCTCCAGGCTGGATCAGGCTTTTAAGATAATTTTCCGTACTCCTGATCTGCTTACCAAAGATGCCCTCGACAAGACCATGCAGGAGGTGCCTGATTGCCCGCAGGTCAGGCAACTCGTTGATTTTTTCCGTACCAGTACCCGGGGTGTGGTCAAGCGGATTGAGGAGGAGTGGGAGTAGATTATGTCTCCCCGTCCGGTTAATGATACGGCAACATCACCTATTGGTCTCATTGCCGGAGGCGGCCAGTTTCCCCTGCTGTTTGCCAGAGCGGCCCGCAGGCAGGGAAGGGCCGTTGTCGCGGTTGCCCATGTCAATGAATCGAATACTGAGTTAGAGACGGAAGTCGAACAACTCTGCTGGGTCAAGCTGGGTCAACTTGGAAAAATTATAAAGCATTTTAAGAGATTCGGCGTCCGGGAGGCCGTTTTTGCCGGTACTATTACCAAAACCAGGATTTTTAAAGATGTCCTGCCCGATCTAAAAGGGCTGACCCTGTGGAATAAAATTGATGCCCGTCAGGATGATGCCATATTGCGGGCAGTGGCGGCAACCCTTGAACAGGAAGGTGTCCGTATACTGGCATCAACAATTTATCTTGAACATCTCCTTTTTCCCCTGGGTGTGCTCACCCACAAAAAAATTACTGACAGCGAGGTAGAGGATATCCGGTTCGGTTGGAAAATCGCTCGAGAAATCGGGCGACTTGATATCGGTCAATGCGTGGTTGTCAGAAATCGAACCGTACTGGCAGTAGAGGCCATTGAAGGGACTGATGCGGCTATAAAGCGGGGCGGGGAGCTTGCCGGGAAAGGAACGGTAGTTATTAAACTGAAAAAACCCGGGCAGGATTTTCGTTTTGACCTTCCGGCCACCGGCACCACAACCATAGATACTCTGGCCGAGGTCAGCGGCAGGGTCCTTGCAGTTGAGGCCGGGCAGTCCCTGCTTTTTGATCGTGACGAGATGATTGCCGCAGCTGAAGAGGCTGGTATTACCGTGATCGGCGTTCAGGAAACGGAAAATGGTGAGCTGAGCTGGTAAGCTGATCGCCATAATTACCAGCTTGATTTGAATGTTAATTTATTTATCGTATTTTGGCTTATATGATCCGAACACTCTTTTGTTGGCTGAAATCCTAAGGTTAACAATCAGGCTGTTCCATGCGCCATCGGCAGGAAGATGCTGACCCTGACCCAGGTGCCGAATTCACTATCGATCTCAATCCGGCCATGATGAAGTTCAACGATTCGTTTGACAATAGTTAGACCGAGCCCCGATCCACCGAAAATTGTGGAACGTGATTTTTCTACCCGATAAAACTGGTTAAAGACTTTGTGCAATTCGTCTGCAGGGATACCTTGACCTTTATTATAAATATTTACCTGTACTTCTTCTGTTTTTTTACGAAGAGATAACTGTATCTCACCATTTTCCTCATAATTATATTTTATGGCGTTGTCTATCAGGTTGATCAATATTCGCCTGAGTTTTTCTTCGTCACCATGCAGGAAGACAGAGTCTTCAATGTCAACCACAAGTTGAATCTTGGCTGTTTGAATAATTTCTTTGAATTCAGAAAGAACAGCAGAAACAAGCCGTGTCATGTCGACTTTTTTTAAAGCAAAGGTTTCCCTGAGCTCAAGGGTTGATAAATCAAGCAGGTTTTTTACCAGCCGATTCAGACGAAAAAGAATTTCAGACTGGCTGGACAGACGTGCTTTAAAATCACCTGGCAAATCGTCTCGTTGAAGCGCTTCGTCAAAAAACAACCGCTGCATGGCAATAGGTGTTTTTAACTCATGGGCGGCATTAGCGATAAATTCTTTTTGACGCTGGAAGGAGAACTGTAAACGGTCAAACATCTGATTCAGTGATGAGGACAATGTATACAGCTCATCCTGATTCCTGCCCAGGGGTATCCTTTTATCCAAGGTCTTTTCACTGATGTCCCGGGCCAGTGTATTTATCTCGGCAATGGGTTTTAAAATTTTACCGGCAGCAAAATAACCAAACAGAATCAAGGAGAGTGAAAAAAAGATAAGTCCGACCGTGATGGAGAGAACCAGATCATAAATTTCTTCCTGCAGTTTTTCCATGGGACGGGCAATCTGGACAAGATATTCCTGATCCCCGAGAGGAATTGAGAAAACACGCACCCGAAAAGTCACTTCGCCACTGTCGTCCTGCTCTAAACTGGCCGCTTCTATGGGAATAGTCGTATGAACATTATAGCCACCATATTTTTTTCTGAGGGGCAGTTCAGTAAATTTCGTCATGGTTGAGGCATAGACAACGTTTTGTTTTTTATTAAATATCTTCAACCAGTAAAGCCTGCCAAGAGAATGAAGCATGGCCATGTCCGCCTGTGGGACCAGGTTGTCATTTTGTGGCGTAAAACCTGTGAGTAAGGTGTGGGCCTGACTGTCCAACTCTCCATCAAGCAGTTCATATGGCTGCTCAATCAACTCAAAAGAAATGACAATGGAAAAGAGCAGACCGGCCAACAGGCCTGCACCGGTTATCCATAGCGTAATTCTGTTGCGAATCTTCACCAGCGATCATCCTTTATCATATAACCTACTCCCTGGACTGTATTAATAATTCTCCCTTCGGTGTTGTGGAGTTTTTTTCGCAGGTTCTTGATATGCACATCTATGCTGTTGGACATGGTTACAGGGTCAAATTCGTCACCCCATACATGTTCAGCTATTGTATAACGTGAGATGGTATAATTTTTATTATACAGCAGGAATTCGAGAATGGAAAACTCTTTAGGCGTAAGTTCTATGGCGCGACTGCCTTTGTAAACCTCCCTGGCTACCGTGTTCAGAATGATATCAGTTATTTTCATAATCGGTGAAACAAGCTTATTGCTTGGCCGCAGGAAGGTACGAATCCTTGCCGGCAACTCTTCCATGGAAAAAGGTTTAGCCGGATAATCATCCGTTCCCAGATCCAATTCTTTAATTTTATCTTCGATGGCCCCTTTTACCGTTAACATGAGCATCGGTGTACTTTTCTTTTCATTGCGCAGTTCAAGCAGCACACCGAAGCCATCCTTTTTGGGCAGCATGATATCAAGCAGAATAAGATCATAGGGATCGACGTATATTCTGTCTAATGCTTCTTCACCATCCAGGGCCGTATCAACAGTGTATTTCTACTTTGCAAGGACCTGCCGAATCTGTTCTACCAACTCCGGTTCGTCATCAACAATCAGAATGCGCATTTTTACCTTTCAACCGGTTCTGGTGATTAACAAGACCCCAACGCAGATTACTGCAATTCCAGGATGCCGAACTGCTGATTTATCACGGGGTAGGTCAAGCTGGCTGATAAATCGTAAGATATTGCAGGCAAAAACACCAAGAGGTATGAAAAGAGCATTTGCGGCAAATTTCCCGCTGGACGTTGGACGGAGCAACCTCTTTGAAAAACTCTTTGACATCATCATCCTGAGGGGTATCATCTACCATTGCTCTCACCTGCTGACATGCGCCTTGATTCATCCTGGTTGCGCAACTGACTGATCAGGGACTGGTTTCAAAAGGTTGAGATATCTTCTGCCCAGCGAAAAACAGGCTGGATGATTGTTGAATTGTATTCGGATGCTGTTGATCCAAACATAATCCGGAATTGACAGTAAAAGGCTGCCCGATGGCACTTAAAATGTTCATCAGGGCCGGGGTTAAAGAAAGAAGAAGTCTTTTGCATGGTTTTTTGCCAGCTTCACAGCTCACTTTTTAATTAATATGAATCTCTTTATTCTTCTGCCTGTAATATTCGCCTCATCATTGCTTTTAACCATGATCGGTCTCGGGGGAGGGCTCATCTTCTCTCCTCTTTTTGTCCTGTTAGGCTTCCCGATCTCAACAGCTGTCGCGGCATCACTTTTCTTAAACGGCATCGCCGCCCTTTCCGCCTTTATAGTCTATATGCGGAAAAAAATGGTGGACTACTCGATTTCTATCCCGTTGGTGGTAACCTCGCTGATTGGCGCGCCGATAGGGGCAATGATGACTCACAGGATCAATATGTCTCTCTTTCTCGGCATCCTGGCTGGAGTCCTCTTTCTGGCGGCAATGCGGATGTTATTTTCCAGAAAGATTCAAAGCCGGGGTACGGCCCCGAGCAGGCAGATGAGAATCATTGGCGGTGGCGGCATAGGCTTTCTCATCGGTTTCATGGGAGGCCTCCTTGGGATCGGTGGCGGAGTATTTGTGGTACCATTGTTGATTTATATGCTCAAAGTTCCAACCAAGGTCGCGGCAGCTTCCTCCATTTTTATCGTTAGTTTTTCGTCCTTTTCAGGCTTTATCACTCATGCCGCCACAGCCACGCTTGACTGGAAATTTATTATTCTTGCTTCAATCTTCTCTTTTGCCGGTGGCCAGATTGGTTCACGCATTATGGTGGAAAAGTTGAAGGGAAGAGGCATCCGCATTCTGTTTGGTATAATTCTTCTGGCCATGTGCGCAAAACTCATTCACAGAGCATTCATGTAACGCGGCGGGAAAACCCGGGGTGCATCTGAATATTGGGATGTATTCGTTCAGACCTGATCCGACAGGCACAACTGGAAGAACAGGGAAAAGTCCGCTCAGGCCTGATCCACTGATATTTACTGTTTTTTTACAAGTCTGAAGCCTACATCGGTGTTTCGATGAGGCTTCCAGTCCCAGCCTCGGCTGGCACAACGAGTATCGCAGGGGTTAACATACCAGCTGCCGCCCCGAATAACGCGACTTTCCGTGTCTGCCATGTATAGGGGATTATTGCGCTGGTGTTTGCTGTAGGCATCTTTTGCATACATATCCTTACACCACTCGCGGAGATTACCGCTCATGTCGTAAATACCGAGTCCATTGGCAAGCTTTTCTCCAACTCTATGAGGTCTTCCTCCACTATCTTCGTAGTACCAGGCAACCTTACGCACATCATCGCTGCCGGGATATATCTCATCTTTACCTCCACTTCTCGCTGCATATTCCCATTGAGCCTCGGTGGGTAAGGAAAGAGTCCCGCCTGCTTTTTTATTTAATCTGTTTGTAAACTCCGTAATATCGTCCCAGGAAACCTGTTCAACCGGATAATCATTACCCGTTGGGAAAAATGATGGATTCTTCCCCATAACCTTCATCCATTGTTCCTGGGTTACCTCATATTTTCCAATCCAGAAACCATCGAGGCACACCTCATGAACCGGCCGTTCATCTTGGGTATACTTATCAAAATCTTGAGGAATACTTGTTCGAAGTGAGCTGCATCCAACAGGTAAAAGAACAGATGCCGCTTTAAGCATAGCAACGAGTATATTGCCGTTTTCAAATTCTTCTTTATGGGCATAATTAAACGATCCTCCCTTGGGGGTTCCCATTTGAAAACAGCCGGCAGGGACCCAGACAAACTCCATGCCGGTCACGGGTTCCGTCCATGTTTCTCCTGCGTGATGTGCATCCCCGCCACCTTTATCAAAACTAATTGAAACTCCAGCGCGGACATTTGACTCACCACTAAAGCTCACGCTTCCTGATACTGTAAAAAAAGCAATAATGACGATGTAAAGCAAACGCTTCATTGAATCCTCCTTTTAAGTTTTGACAAGGACTGTCCTTAAACAGGTGGGGATAACGACCAGGCACTTCAATGATCAGCCCAGTTAGTTTTTTTCTTGGTTTTATAATGATAAACGATTTTTTCTTTCCAGAGCCAGAAGAAATTTTTTTCTATCCAGCCCGCCCGCATAACCCGTCAGTTTGCCGGATTTTCCTATCACTCGATGACAGGGAACCACAATGGCAATGGGATTGAGTCCATTTGTCCTGCCCACCGCCCGGACGGCTTTTGGATTACCGATTGCGCGGGCCTGCTGCGAATAGGAACGGGTTTCGCCATAGGGTATACCCAGGAGGGACTGCCATGTTTTACGCTGGAACTCCGTGCCGGTAAAGGTGATCGGCAGGTCAAATGTTGTGCGTTTCAGCGCAAAATATTGCCGCAGTTGTTCTTCTGTCTGTTGGATAATTGGGTTGGATCCAACGATGCACCCATCATCTGAATCTGCGACGTCCTGCTTGGTATCCTCAAAGGTGATGGCCAGTAAATGTCTGCTATCGGCGGTGATACATATCCGACCTAACGGGAGGGATATATTTCGGCAGTAAGTTTTTATATTTGTCATTATTCGTAATTTACCGTGGAAAAGATTAATGAAACGGCCTCATGTATACGTTGTATAGATGTCCTCGACGGGCCGCAAAGTGCACAATTTTTTTGATTACCATCTTTACTCAGCAACAAGGGATACCATCGCTATTTCCATGATGCTGAATCGAAGGGTGTAACGCTTATTTTTGATTTTAGGTTAGTATTTTTTTTAAATGAGAGCGATGTTATTCCTGGTCCCAGCCCGACCAGGTTTCAAGGTAGCCGATTAAATGACCTGTTGTCCATTGTCACCGGCAAACTTCATAAAATTTTCATTAAACAGTTTCCGTTTTTTCCAGGACAAGAGTTTCGCCAATCTTGAGAATTACAAACCGGTTCTGCGGCAGGTTTTCAAAATTCATTGCCTCTTTAAGTAATTCAGGGGGCTCAAGAAATGGTTCATGGGTCAGCTGAAAAGTTCCCCAATGGATAGCTATTGATTTTTCTGCTTTAATATCTTTATGAATTAATACTGCTCGGGCAGGATCCACATGCTGCGATGACATAAAATACCTTGGTCCATAAGCACCAATGGGAATAAACGATAATTGGTATGGACCCGTACGGCGGCCTATTTCCATAAATAATTCTTCGTCATATGCCGTATCACCGGCAAACCAGGAATTAAACTCCGCAATCCTGACAGACCATGATCCCCACAGGCTTTTATTTGTATCCCACGGCACTCTTTTGGACCAATGAACACTTGGTGTAAACGTTACGCAGACTTCATCAGAAAATTGATGTGATTGCCACCAGTCAAGTTCGACTACCTTATCAGAATGAATACCCTGTTTTTCAAACCAGATTTTCAAGCCCAGAGGCACATACCAGATTACGGAATTACCAAACATATTCACGGTGCGGCGGTCCAGGTGATCATAGTGGTTATGCGAAATAACAATAAAATCAATTTTCGGCATTTCCGCGTGCTGCAGTGCCGGTTGCGTAAGTCTTCCCGGGAACAAACAGTCTATGGGGGCAGGATGATCAGTGAGATGCGGGTCTGTGAGGAAATTAATCCCGCGATACTGCACCAACATGGTGGCATGGCCTATCCAGGTGGCACGTGGTAAATCAGCAGGTGAATGAATGAGCCTTAAGTCGGTTTCGCCGACTATCGGCGCAATTTCAGCTTGATCTACTAAAGGGTAGCGCCCCTCTTTAAAACGCATTTTCAGCCACTTTGCAAATGATGTCAGACTCTTGCTCTTGAAGCTGTTTTTTCCATGATGTTTTTTTGCCACATCAAATATGAAGCCTCTAATGTATTTCATTATGGGTGGAATGATACTGATGGTTGCCATGGTTGGATAAAAGATGCTGTTTTCAGTTAGTCTCCTTGGTCGCTCTGGCCTCGGTATCACGGCCTTCGTCGGCGATAGCAATAGAAATAGAGTTTTTATGGATATCCAATACAATATATTTTACTGTTTTTTTCATGACCTGCCTCCTTGGTTATGGCTTTGGGGCGAATTGTTTATCTTTTATCTTAACCAACGTTGCAAGGATGGCAGGTTTTTTTTGATTAACTATCAACCATAATATCAAAAAAAAGAAGTGCAAATCTTATCGGGTGTTGTCCCCAAATTTATGTTTTCTGCTACTATAAAATCAGGTTTTCTGTTCTGAAACAGGGTCTTAAATTATCCCTGCTAGAACGAGTAATTTGCCGGAGTGTGGTGTGGGAATTGAAGCTGTGTTATCAGAGACAATATGAAACGACAGCATGCAGAGGTTGAACGAACAGTCAAAGGCTCACTGAAGGAAGCACCCCTGTGTCAGAACAGTTGTCGCCTCTTGTTGAAGAGTTGTGTGTGAGGAGGGGACGCAGTTATAATTCCCTTCCGTTTTTTTTAATGAAAAAACAGGTCATTGATGACCAAATTATACTGTATATTAGGTTATTAGTTTGTGTACGCCCGGCATAAAAAAAGGACTGCTACCTTCGTGGATAGAAGGTAGCAGTCTGTTTTTACGTGGTGCCCGGAGCGAGAATCGAACTCGCACAGCCGCAAGTGCCGAGGGATTTTAAGTCCCTTGCGTCTACCAGTTCCGCCATCCGGGCATGGCGGCATAATATCATCAGCCGGATTAATTTGTCAACGAGATTACCGGAAAAAATAAGTGGTTGTGGATGCTTAAGGCTGGTATTAGACGAAGAAATCGTGCTATATTCAAATGATGAAGAAAAAACGAAATGTAATGTCCTTGCAAATACTTCTTTGTAGCCGGTTAAAGATAAACAGGCCTCAGGTATTTCAGTGTTTGTTTACGCTTGAAGGAGTACTTCCCGTTTCTCGCAAACATTGAGATCATGCGGAAATTCGCGATAGTTCTTATTCTGTTTATCGTAATTATCTTCGGCGGAACCTTCGGATACATGCTGCTGGAGAACACCACCTTCTGGGATGGAATGTACCTGACCATCATTACCATAGCCACGGTTGGTTACGGTGACATGGTGCCCATTCATCCGGCAGGAAAGGTTTTTACAATTTTTCTGGTTTTTGCCGGCGCCGGATTGGTAATGTATACCTTTGGGAAGATAACCGAGGTCATGGTTGAGGGTGGACTGCAGAAAATTTTAGAGAGAAGAAAGATGGATAAAAAGATTGCCAGGCTTCATGACCATTACATCATTTGCGGCTTTGGCCGGATTGGCGATGTGATCTGTGAAATTCTTGCCGATGCCGGCCGTCCCTTTGTGGTGATTGAGCGGGATGAAGAAGTGTTGAAAGAACTTGATAATCTGGGTTATATCGCGGTTGCCGGAGAGGCCGCGGAAGACGACATTCTCCTTGCCGCCGGTATTGAACGGGCAAGCGGTCTGATCGCCGTGGTTTCAACAGATGCGGATAATCTTTTTATCACCCTGACCGCGCGTGGTCTCAACCCGAAGCTGTTTATTCTGGCCCGGTCTTCCGGATCTCGCGGGACCCGGACCAAGCTGCTTCGGGCCGGGGCCTCCAAGGTGATTTCCCCCTATTATATCGGTGCCCGCCGTATGGCCCAGCTCATTCTTCGGCCGACTGTGACCGACTTTATTGATCTGGCCATGTATGCCGGAGAGCTGGGGTTGAAATTAGAGGAAATATTAGTTTCTGAAAACGCCTCCTTTGTCAATAAGAACCTGATGGATACCGGTATCCGCAAGCGGCACGATGTCATTGTGGTCGCCGTTAAGCGTGAAGGTGGTGAAATGCTGTTTAATCCCAAACCGGACACCATGATTATGCCCGGTGATATCATGATTGTCCTTGGTGAATCAGATCACATCAATGCATTAGAGGGGGAAGCTTAAGCGCCCTTGACAATGGCGATCATTTCGCGTACTGCCTGATCAAGCCCAACCAGAACGGCCCGGCTGATGATGGCATGGCCGATGCTTAATTCCTCAATGGTCGGCAGGGCGGCAACGCGCGCTGTTGTCAAATAATCCAGCCCATGACCGGCATTGACCCGCAGGCCGGATTCAAAGGCCAACTCGGCTGATTGCTCAATAAGACGAAATTCCATATCTCGTTCTTTCTGTGAGGTTGCATCGCAGTAGCGGCCGGTATGCAGTTCGACAAAGGTGGCGCCGATATCGGCCGCGGCCTCTATCTGGGCCGCGTCAGGATCAATAAAGATGGATACCGGGATCGAGGCCTTGCGCATCTTCCCGATTGTTTTTTTCAGTTTTTTTTCATTACCGATGACATCCAGACCACCTTCGGTGGTAAGTTCCTTGCGTTTCTCAGGAACCAGGGTGATCATGTCCGGTTTGATATCCAGGGCAATGTTAATGATCTCCTTCACGGCGGCCATTTCCAGGTTCAGTTTTGTTTTGATGGTCTGGCGCAGGATCCGGACATCGCGGTCCTGCATGTGGCGGCGGTCTTCACGCAGATGAACGACAATTCCTTCGGCGCCGGCCAGTTCACAGATGCCGGCGGCAAGGACCGGATCGGGCTCCGTGATTCCCCGGGCCTGACGGACCGTGGCAACATGATCGACATTAATGGCAAGGTGAGGCATGGTTCTTCTCCCTGAAGATAAGTGTTTGGTGAGGAGTTGCTGCAGGAGCTCTTTTTCCCGTTCCCGCATGACCCGGGCCTCTTCTTCGGAGCGCTCGTGGTCATATCCGAGAAGATGCAGCAGACCGTGGATAATAAGTTCGGTAATTCGGCGGTGGGCTGATGTATTTGCCTGTCCGGCTTCCTGTATGGCGGTATCAACGGAGATAAGGATGTCTCCGAGTTCCGATTCCAGGCCGGGAAATTGTTCCTCTCCCTCCCGGGCGGGGAAAGACAGCACATTGGTTGGCCCTTTTTTGTGGCGGTAGTGGTGATTAAAATCAGCCATGGCCTGATCATCGATCAGGACAATACTGAAGACCTGGTCCGCGCAGTGGAGAATTTCCAGCAGCCGCAGACCGTGGTTTTGCAGAATATCACGGTTGATCCGGCAGCTGCCCGGAGAATATTGATCGATAAGGTGCAGTGGCATGCCGATCTATCGGTAAAGATTCAAGGTGGACCTTGTTGTTTAAACGGCACGGACGGATGTTTTGTCTGTGCCCTGTTCATAGGCCTGGATTATTTTCTGGACCAACGGATGGCGGACGACATCGGATTTAGAAAAATGACTGACGGCTATACCACGGATGTCGGAAAGAATATGTTCCGCCTCGATCAGTCCTGAATGGCTGCGGCCCGGCAGATCAATCTGGGTGATATCGCCCGTTATTACAGCACACGAGTCAAAACCGATCCGGGTCAGAAACATCTTCATCTGTTCGCGGGTGGTGTTCTGGGCCTCATCAAGGATGACAAAGGCATTATTGAGGGTTCGGCCGCGCATAAAAGCGAGCGGCGCGACTTCAATAACCCCGCGGTCAACGAGTTCCTGGGCCTTGTCCTGACCGAGCATGTCATTGATGGCATCTGTAAGGGGGCGCAGGTACGGGTCAACCTTCTGCGCCATGTCACCGGGCAGAAACCCAAGCTTTTCACCGGCTTCCACGGCAGGCCTGGTCAGAATTATTGAACGGACCTCTTCACTCGCCAGCGCGGAAACAGCCATGGCAACGGCAAGATAGGTTTTGCCGGTGCCGGCCGGACCAATGCCGAAAACAATATCGTTGTTGCGGATGGCGTCGATGTAATGTTTCTGATTGATACTTTTAGGTGAGATGACCCGATTTCGGGAGGTTATATATACCTTGTCGAGGAAGATTTCCTCAAGTCGTGTCTTTGGGGATGATTCAAGAACTTTCAGGCCAAAGGCAATGTCCCGGCTGAAAATGGGATATCCCTTGCCTATGAGGGCATACAGCTGTCGTAGTACTGAAGCTGCCAGCTCCACTCCATGAACAGGCCCGCCTATCTGTAAATGGCTGCCACGGGCTGATACGGTCACCCCGGCGGCCTGTTCAATCGTGCCTAAATTTTTATTAAGGTCTCCGTACAGAACCTGGGTGATGGTGTTATCATCAAATTCCAGGTTCCGTACAGTCTCGTTGTTCAACGCAGGTGATGGCTTCAAAAAGTGGTTATTTCCTCGCTTTTAGTTCACGGTTGACCATCTCCTGTATGGCCGGCAGGCTGCGGTTTTTTACCCGGTGTCCATTGACAAACAGGGTTGGTGTCCCACTGATATCAGCCTTTTTGGCATCCATCATATCCTTGTATAATTTTTGCCTGGTAGCGGGATCGGCGAGGTCTTTTTTAAACTGTTCCATGTTGAGGCCGATCGCTGTTGCTGCAGACTCTATGCTTTCCTTTGTCAGTGGACCGGCCCCGAACAAGGCGTCATGCATCTGCCAGAATTTTCCCT
Source organism: Desulfobulbaceae bacterium (assembly GCA_024763055.1). Classification (GTDB taxonomy): domain Bacteria; phylum Desulfobacterota; class Desulfobulbia; order Desulfobulbales; family Desulfobulbaceae; genus DRLX01. The sequence continues at coordinate 27,565 of JANTGH010000011.1, read as the reverse complement.
GGTCCTGGGCGGCAATGGCGGCAAGTGCCGCTTTTTCGGCCATGTTGTGCATGCGTAACGGAAGATGTTTAAAGACAATTTTGACGTTTTCCGGATTATTTTCGAGCACCTGCTCGAGCAGCGGCTGAACTTTGCCGCAGTAGGGTCATTGGAAGTCTGAAAAGACAATCAGGGCGACCGGTGCGTTTTCATTGCCGAGAAAAGGGGCGCCGGTGATATCAATCTTCTGGGTAACGCTGATATCAAGAGCGGTATAGCTCTTTCCTTTTTTACTGATCAGGTACAACATTTCTCCCCGGGGGGCAATATCAATGGCTGTTACGTCCTTGTTTACCGGGATCGATCCTAACTCGGCTCCCTGCGGGGTAAAGATATGAACCTTGCTGTCCGCACCAAGGACAAAAATCTTTTTATTATCAAGGGACTGTACAAAGTCCAGAGGTTCGATTTTTAGTTTCCAGGTTTGTTTGACAGACCAGTCAAGGCCGTTTGCCGGTGCATTTTGCGCAGCTGGCAGCGATGCAGCCGACAGGAGCAGGAGACAGGCAATCGTAAAAATAAATTTTTTCATAGAGTTCTTCCGTTAACTTAAAGGGGTGAATGGTCAAAAAGCTCTATTTGAGCAATTTGCAACCAAATATAATGAGCCGGGTGCCAATGTGCAAGCAGCAAGCCGAAAAAAGAAGGAAAAACTTATCTATTATAGCAGTGTCCGGGAAAAATGCCCGGCAAGGCAGAGTGACAGAACCTTGACAGGGACTTGGATAATCAGCTATCTTTGATATTACGTTTCAAAAGAGAGTTAAAAAATATATTTTTTGAGGTAACGTTTTGAAATATATTAGAATGTTTGTTGGTTGCCTGGTCGTCTTGCCGTTTTTCCTTGCCGGATGCGGCACCACGTCGGCACCCACGGAAAGTTCGACTAAAACCCTTGACAAAACCTCCAATTCGACCATGGATGCGACTTCCTCGACCAGCCCGGGCAATAAGAGCAGTGAAGCGCGGGTGGAACAATTTACCAGAGAAAATTATGCCCTGGTCAAGAGAGATATGGCGGCCGGCGGCGGGGAGTACCTGACGGCCCTTGGCGTCCTGCTGGAGGTTCCTCTTGAAAAGGAAGATATCTTTTTTGCTTTAAGCCGGGGGAAATATGCAGCCCTGTATCCGGCACCACAGACGACCGCCTCACAAATGCTGGCCCAACTCCACCTTGAAATGTCAGCCGATCCACGATTAACGCATGATTAATAGACGATGATTTTCTCGTGTGGTCGTAGACCCACACAGGTATTCTGTTTCGTCGTTTTTTTTATTGTTTGCTGTCCTCATTCTTCCGGAGCAACGGTAAATTATTGCTTAAGCCTGCAGAAAGAGGCAGAGCTTCTCGGGCTCTGGCATTCACGCCAATGGCATGCATTGCTGCATATGCCTTTGCAGGGTTCTGAACAAAGCCGAATTGATTCGCCGGACTTTTTTTTGAGCCATGAGGGCGGAAACAACCCTGCTGCTGAAGGCGCGGCAACACTTCGTTCTTTTTTTCAGCAACCGGAACCGAATCAAAAGGACAACCATCCTCAATGCCGTTACCCGGCAAGATACCAGTGGCTTAAAAATCAGCTTTCCTTTGATGCGGGTCTCCTGCCGGAGCAGAGCTGCCCGCGACTTGCACAATGGATGGCGGACCTGGATCCTGCCGGTATTACCCTGGTCTTTCCTGAATCCTATATTAACAATCCGGCATCCATGTTTGGCCATACGCTTCTCAGGATTGAGCAGCATGCATCCCGCTCGGCCCTGTTGGCTCCAAGTATTAATTTTTCCGCCATAACAGAGGAAAGTCCGGGACTTCTGTATGCGGTTAAGGGGCTTTTCGGCGGATATTCCGGCAAGTTTTCCAAGGGTCTGTATGTGGATCAGGTGCGGAGTTACGGCGCCCTGGAAAATCGTGATATTTATGAATATACCCTGGGCTTGAGCGACTCCGAGACAAGGTTTTTGCTTTTACACGTCTTTGAGCTGAAACGGGCCGCTTTTGATTACTTTTTTTTTGATGAAAACTGCTCGTATCAGTTGCTGTCACTGATTGAGGCCGCACGTCCCTCACTTGATTTAACCGACCATATACACGTTGCCTCCATCCCGGTTGACACCATTCGACAGGTGGTGTCTTTGCCGGGCATGTTGCGAGGAGTTGAATATAGGCCGTCATTGCGCAGTAACTTAACAAGGAAAACCTCTCATCTTTCGTCTCTGCAATTGGAACTGGTCGCGGAGCTGGCGGACAAGGGCAGGGTGGGCAATGATCCGCGTTGGCTTTTTGCTGATAAGACTCAACAGGCAGGCTTGTTGGATGCGGCCATTGATCTTGTTTTGTATAATCAGTCAGCTGCGACGGGAAAGAATGACGCCAGTGATCCCCTTTTGCTGCAGTTGCTCCAGGCCCGGAGTCTTCTGCCTGCGGGAACACAGTCAATGAATAACAATATGCCTGCCGTGCGTCCTGATCAGGGGCATGGAACTGCAAGGTTCTCCTTCGGCCCGGGGGTGGATCATAGTGATTATTTTTTTGATGCGGGATTTCGCCCGGTGCTCCATGATCTGATGGATCCCGGCCCGGGTTATGTTGATGGAGCGGAGGTTGAGTTTTTTTCACCAACCCTGCGCTTCTATCCGGATAAAAATCAACTTGTCTTCCAGCAGTTGAAGCTGCTGGATATTGTCTCGCTGGCTCCAGGGGACAAATTGATTAAACCGATTTCCTGGCTTGTTTACATCGGCATGGATCAGAGACGCTATACAGAGGGCGGAGATCGGCTCACCGGCAGGGCCAAGGCCGGTTTTGGCGTAACCACTCAACTACCCGATGGATTTGAAGGGTATTGTCTGCTTACAGGGCAACTGTTTTTCAACAGTCATTTTCAGTATGGTCTGAATGCTGCTCCCGGGGTTGTCGGCGGTGTGCGTACCAGCGGGCATGAAAGGTGGAACAGTGTTCTTCAGGGAGAAAGCGGATACTCGTTATTACCTGATGCTGCCTGGAGCTGGTCGTTGAAGTTTATGCAGTCCCTGCATATAATACGTAATTTTTCCCTTCGTATAGGTATTGATCGAAAGCGCGAATTTGCTGCGCCTTCCACTGAAATTTCCTTTTCGCTGCATTGGTACTTTTAACCTTGTTTGTCTGGGAAAAGTTTTTACCGACTTACAGGAAAATATTCGTGTTACCCTGTGGTTTAGGCAGATTTTTATCGTTTCTTGCTCACGGGGCCTGAAAATTCAGTTCGGTTATGGCGGGTTACAGGAAAATTCATCAGTTCCGGGTCGAGGCCGGCCTTGACGAATCGTTGCAAACTGATTATTTGTTAGTGTTCAGCGCGAGAGTGGCGGAACTGGTAGACGCACTGGATTTAGGATCCAGCGTACCAAGTGCATGGGGGTTCAACTCCCCCCTCTCGCACCATGATAGGACGGGCTGCAGGTCAAATGGACCCGGCAGATAGGGCAAAAAAATAATGCTTTGTTCTTATGGATGCAGGGCAGGTAAAACGGGATTTTACCTGCATGCAGGTTGTAGGAGCAGACAATGGTGAAAAGGATATTATTTCAATGGATATCGTAGTCGAAAACATAAGTGAGCTGACCCGGAAACTGACAATAACATTGCCGTCCGAGGATGTGGGAAAAGCGCTGGATAAGGCCTATCATAAGCTGAAAAAGGATGTACGGATAAAGGGATTTCGTCGGGGAAAAATTCCAAGGACCGTACTGGAAAAGAATTACCGGGATCAAGTTCAAGCCGAGGTTGGAGAAAAACTGGTCCAGGACACCTATTTTGATGCCGTTGAAAAGGAAGGGCTTGATACGGTCGTCCATCCGGAGATTGTTGAACATAACTTTGCCGATGAAGGCACCTTTTCCTATGTTGCCATGGTGGATGTCAAACCGGTTTTTGATTTATCTGAATATAAGGGACTTGAGGTTGAGAAACCGGCTACTGATGTTACCGAAGATGAAGTGAATGCCAAGATTGAGGAGTTACGCCGTAATCATGCTGTGTTGAAATCAGCAGACGCCGATCATGCTATTGAAAATGATGATATGGTAATGGTTGATTTCCAGGGCTTTCATAACGGCAAGCCTATGAAAGAAGTGCATAACACCGATTATTCCATAGATGTTGGTCAAAAACGTCTTGGGGAAGAGTTTGAGAGTAAGCTCCTGGGATTGAAACAAGGGGATAAAACCTTATATGAAATTGATTTTCCTGCTGACTATCCGAATCCGATACTGGCCGGGAAAGCTGTTGAGTTCAAGGTTGATATCAAAGATGTCAAGGTTCGGATCAAGCCGGAACTTGATGATGAGTTTGCCAAGGATATCAATCCGGACCATGAGACCCTTGATGATTTACGCACAAGTATCCGAGATGAGTTAAAGAAGGAAAAGGAAAAAACCCTGGAAGGGGAGCTCGATGACCGGATCATGGAAAAGCTCATTGAGCTTAATACGTTTGATGTGCCCGCACGGCTGGTCATGTATGAGGTTCAGGAAATGGTGAAACAGACTGAGGAAAACCTCAAACGTAGTGGACTTACCCTGGAATCTGCGGGAATTAATCTTGAAGAGCTTGTCGAACGGAATAAGCCGGTTGCCGAAAAGCGGGTTCGCGGTGATTTCCTGTTAAAAAAGGTTGCCGAAGTCGAAGAGATCAAACTGGCCGATGAGGATATTGAACGAGGATATCAGCGGGTGGCGGATGAGTATAATATGACGCTTGCCGAGGTGAAGAGCTATTTTAAACGTCGGGAAGAGATACTGCCCTTTGTTAATGAGTTGCTCAATGAAAAAATTCTCGAATTCTTAAGAGATAATGCAAATTTTACGGAAGTAGCTGTCGAAACAAAAGAGGATGACGGTGAAATTGCGGTTGAAGCAAAGAACGATGCCTGAGCCCTGTCGGCCCATGTATGCTGTAACTTCTGATGTCTGGGAACGCCCGGCTTGAGAGGAGGGATACCATTGCTTACGTATCAGTTTTTTGATATTTCAGCATGCTGTCTGCTTTCTTTAGTGAGGCTGGAGCGATGTTATCCCTGGAAGCGGCCGGAGTTGTACTTTAAGAGTAAAATCACAATATAATTTGTCCTCTACAGTGGAGAAGTGTATATGAATTTAGTCCCCATGGTTGTCGAGCAGAGCCCGCGCGGTGAACGGGCATTTGATATTTATTCGCGTCTGTTAAAAGAGCGCATTATTTTTCTCGGTACGCAGGTGAACGATGAGGTGGCCAGCGTGATTATTGCGCAATTGCTTTTTCTTGAGGCCGATGATCCGGATAAGGATATCACCTTTTATATCAACTCACCCGGCGGATCGGTCACAGCGGGCCTGGCTATTTATGATACCATGCAGTATGTGCGCAGCGACGTTGCCACCCTTTGTATGGGGCAGGCTGCTTCCATGGGTGCTTTGTTGCTGACCGCCGGCGCCAAGGGGAAACGGTTTTCTCTGCCTAACTCCCGCATAATGATTCATCAGCCCATGGGCGGCTATCAGGGACAGGCCACGGATATCGATATTCATGCCAGGGAAATATTGCGCATGCGCAGTGATCTCAACAAAATTCTTTCCCGTCACACTGGAAAAACCATTAAAAAAGTCCAGAACGATACTGAACGCGATAATTTCATGAGTGCTGATGAGGCAAGGAGATACGGAATTATAGATAAAGTATTGACGAAACGGGAGGACATCGGTGAGGAGAAAAAGTCATGAGTGGAAAAAAACATGATGATAAGTCCGTTACCTGTTCCTGTTCCTTTTGCGGCAAACAACAGGATGAGGTAAGCAAGCTCATTGCCGGACCCAATGTGTATATCTGTGATGAATGCATTGATCTCTGCAACGAGATTGTAACGGAATCCGTAGATCCGGGTGCAGCAAATGCTGGTTATTCAGGTAAGGTTCTCAAACCAAAAGAAATAAAGGAACATCTTGACGAATATGTTATTGGACAGGATTATGCCAAGCGTGTCTTGTCGGTGGCTGTGCATAATCATTATAAGCGGATTGAATCACAGGTGGCCGGATTTGAGGACGAGGTTGAACTGCAGAAGTCCAATATTATCCTCATCGGACCGACGGGCAGCGGCAAAACGCTTATGGCGCAGACTCTGGCCCGCATTCTTAATGTACCCTTCACCATTGCTGATGCCACTACCCTGACCGAAGCCGGCTATGTCGGTGATGATGTGGAGAACATTCTGGTTAATCTTCTCCAGTCTGCGGATTATGATATTGAGCGGGCTGAGCGCGGAATTATCTATATTGATGAGATTGATAAAATTGCCCGCAAGTCTGATTCCGCATCCTTGACCCGTGATGTTTCGGGAGAAGGTGTGCAGCAGGCTTTGTTGAAGATAATCGAGGGGACTATGGCTTCCGTTCCCCCTAAAGGTGGGCGCAAACATCCGCAGCAGGAACTGGTACGGATTGACACTACCAATATTTTATTTGTTGTCGGTGGCGCTTTTGTCGGCCTGGACGCAGTGATTAAGCGCAGAACCGGGACCAAGGCTATCGGGTTCGGGGCCGAAGTCGTCAGCGAGAGTAAAAAGAGTTTTGGTGAGATCCTGGCCGGTATACAGCCGGAGGACCTTCTCAAATTCGGTCTTATACCCGAACTCGTTGGACGCCTCCCCGTTGTCGCCACCATGGAGGAATTACTGGAAGAAGATCTGATCAGAATTCTTAAAGAGCCCAAAAATGCATTGACCAAGCAGTACCAGAAGTTATTTGAGTTTGAAGGGATAACTCTTCGTTTTACTGAAAGTTCCCTGAAGGCCATTGCTGAAAAAGCGCTTGATCGTAAATCGGGTGCCCGAGGACTGCGTTCGGTCATGGAAGAGGCCATGCTTGATGTGATGTATGAGCTGCCCTCGGATGAACATGCGAGTGAATGTGTGATTAATGAACAGGTAATCCGGGATGGTGAGTACCCGGTTATTCTGTATGATACTATTGAAAAGAAAAAAAGTGCCTGAAAAATATGAGCGAATTAACGCCTGAAGTATATCCCTTAATGCCGCTGCGGGACATTGTCCTTTTTCCCGGTATGGTTGCGCCCCTTGTTGTGGGACGAAAGAAATCCATCAAGGCGTTGGAAAGCGCTATGGAGAGCCGTTCACTTATTTTTCTTGTCACACAGAAAGAATCCGGAGTGGATGACCCCGCACCCGAGCACTTGTACAAAGTCGGAACACTGGCCTCGGTGATGCAGTTGCTGCGCCTGCCGGACGGTACCATTAAGGCGCTTGTTGAAGGTAAACGACGTGCTGAAGTAGATTCTGTTTTTGAGGGGTCTGATTTTTTTTCAGTGCGAGTGAATGAATTGTCGGACCTGGACGCGGACAGTGGAGAGGTGCAGGCGTATGTACGTGAGCTGAAAAGGGCTTTTGATCAGTATGCCCATATGAATAAAAAACTCCCCAAGGAGGTTTTGAAATCAGTTACCGCAGTTGAAGATCCGTCACGGCTCGTTGATTTGATCTGTTCCCATTTGCTGCTGAACACCTCGGAAAAACAGGAAATCCTTGAGCTCGCTTCAGTGGTCGGGCGCATTACCAGGGTCCTGGAGGTTATTTTTCGAGAGATTGAGCTCTCTGAACTGGAAAAGAACATTCACGCCAAGGTCAAAAAGAAAATGGCTGCCACCCAGCGTAATTATTATCTTGGTGAAAAAATCAGGGTTATCCAGGATGAGATGGGGCAGGGAGAAGGAGGCGATGATCTTGCTGAGCTTGAACAGTCTATTGAGAAGAAAAATCTGCCGAAATCGGTGAAGGAAAAGGTGAGCAAGGAGCTGAAAAAACTTCGGCTGATGCCGCCCATGTCCGCGGAAACAACCGTGGTTCGCAATTATGTAGACAGTATTCTCAGCCTTCCCTGGAAGAAGAAAAGCAGTTCAAAAATTGACATTGACAGGGCTCAGCGTGTTCTTGATGAAGATCATTACGGACTGAAAAAGCCCAAAGAGCGGATCCTGGAGTATCTCGCGGTTCAGACCCAGGTAAAAAAGATCCGCGGCCCGATTATCTGTCTGGTCGGTCCTCCCGGTGTCGGCAAAACTTCTGTCTGCAAATCCATCGCCCGGGCCATGGGACGAAAATTTATTCGCCTTTCTCTGGGCGGCGTGCGTGACGAGGCCGAGATTCGGGGCCATCGCCGCACCTATATTGGTGCTATGCCCGGTAAAATAATCCACTCCATGCAGAAGGTCGGAGTCGTTAACCCGGTGTTCTGTCTTGATGAGGTGGACAAGATGAGTGTCGACTTTCGGGGTGATCCATCGGCAGCCCTGCTTGAGGTCCTTGACCCTGAACAGAATTATGCTTTTAACGATCATTACCTGGATTTGGATTATGACCTGTCCGGGGTTTTTTTTATTACCACTGCCAACACCCTGCATGGTATTCCTCTCCCTTTGCAGGACAGAATGGAGATTATTCAGCTCAGTGGATACACTGAAGAGGAAAAGCAGAATATCGCCTCGGGATTTCTGATTCCCAAACAGTTGGAAGCCAACGGATTTGGACAGGAGAGCATTCGGTTCAGCAGTGGAGCAATTCTTGAAATTGTTCGCCGGTACACCCGGGAAGCAGGAGTACGGAACCTGGAACGAACCATTGCCTCAGTATGCCGGAAGGTCGCACGCGACAGGTTAAAAAGAAAAGATCCGACAAAACAGTACCGCATCTCCCGTCAGTCGATTGAAAAGTATCTTGGAGTGCCGACGTTTCGGTTTGGTCTTGCCGAAGAACACGATGAGATCGGTTTGACAACCGGTATGGCCTGGACGGAAGTCGGTGGTGAATTGCTGCAGATCGAGGCAACATTAATGCCGGGCAGCGGTAAGATGACAGTTACCGGTAAGCTTGGCGATGTGATGCAGGAATCCGCCCAGGCGGCCTTGTCGTATGTTCGCTCACGGGGTATGCGGCTTGGCCTGGATCCGGACTTTTATAAATCTATTGATATCCACATCCATGTGCCCGAGGGCGCCATCCCCAAAGACGGCCCATCTGCGGGTATCACGATTGCCACAAGCATTGTCTCGGCAATACTTAAACTGCCGGTTGATCACCAACTTGCGATGACCGGTGAAATAACCCTGCGGGGTCGGGTTCTTCCTATTGGTGGCCTGACAGAGAAGTTGCTGGCAGCCCGGCGTGGTAATATAACCCGGGTTCTGGTTCCGAAAGATAATGAACGAAACCTTCAGGATGTTCCGCAGAAGGTGAGAAAGAGTCTGCTTATCGAGCTTGTCGATGATGTTGATGAGGTGTTGCAGAAAGCCTTGATTGTTAAAGAGGGAGAGGCCCTGTTTAAGGATGTTCCACTTGAATCTATTTTCAATGATTTTACGGTTTCATCTCATAACACACCGGCCCAGTAAATCACCTCTTTTTTGCTTGACGGACAAGGGGTAAACTGGTAGAAACACCACATCCTTTGGGGCGGTTAGCTCAGCTGGGAGAGCATCGGCCTTACAAGCCGAGGGTCACAGGTTCGAGCCCTGTACCGCCCACCAAAGATACTGGGGTCGTAGTTCAGTTTGGTTAGAACGCCGGCCTGTCACGCCGGAGGTCGCGAGTTCGAGTCTCGTCGGCCCCGCCAGTATTATCAGGGAGTTAGCCTTTATTGGTTAACTCCCTTTTTTTTATGCTTCACGTGTGCTACGTTAAAAAAGGAGGAGGGAACATACAGGTGCCCGCCGTGTTCAAACGGAATATCCAGATTTTTAGATATGGATTTCAGGGGCATATGATTACGAAAAAAGGTTTGAGAAATAACAATGGCAGGACAAGACAATACCTCAAAATTAGCACGGGCTCTTGCAAAAGATCTTCATGGAGAGCGGGTTATTTATCGAAATTTCAAAGAGGGCGAAATTTCAATATTGAGAGATGAGAATAAAAGACAACGCTTTTCTCGAAGAGGATTTTTCGGTTGGGGTTTGCTCTGGAAGATTGTTCTGGTCATTTTTATTATGAATATATCCATGGTTCTCTATTTTAAGAAATATAAACAAGTCGGAATAGCTGAAGGTCTGAATGGATTGATGGCCAGTACTAAAACAATTGTTCCCGATAAGGTACAGGCTCCTCAACTTGCTGCTGTTAAGGCGGACAGTGCCAGCCGGCTGAAAAAAATACTTACCGTTAACAAAAGTGAAGACTCCGCATGTATGTTTAAAAAGTCTTCCTACGGGAATACAAGTTTTACATTAGAAAAAGAATTTCAATTTGCCAGAAGTTGTCTGCAGGTAAACAGCAAGAAGATATTCTGTTGGGATGATGAACACGGTATTACCCATTTTTCGAATAAAGGCTTTCCTTCAACCGGATATTTTTCACCTAACTGGATAAAATACCGCTAAAATCAATGTAAACGATCCGGGGAATCCTATCTCTTTTCGTAGTATCTGAAAAATCCTGATTGAAGTATCAGTGCGTTGTGAGCTTGACGGCAAGAGTGTTTTCCTGTCCCGTTATGGAAAAATGAAAATATTTGCAGATGGTAACCAACTATGAAAGATCATCTTTCTTGACTTCAATCTTATCGGCGGGGACGGAATTGTACTTGCTGTTGACCTTTCCGGATAATTCGGACTGTCTCCGTCAAGTGTCTGGCAAGGATTGCTCTGTCAAGGTTTGGAACAAGATAGTAGCTTCCGCCAGAAGACTGTCGGACTTTTATCCTTACCTATGTATAAGAGGGAAAGAAACCTTGCTGTGCATTTTTATAGGGAAGTTGTTGGAAGATAAACAGAAAGTGGGAAGAGCGATCACTCTTCTTTGAGGACTGATTGCAGGCCGGAGCAATCGTCGGTAAGAAGGTAAAGGTCTACGGGGAGAGTTGTACGGTAAAAAAAAACCGGCACGGAACAAAAAGGGATAATGATTTGGAGATCAAGCTCTATACTTCATACCTAAATTTTGAATGTCCATAATAATGCAAGCTGTTTTCCCTGTCAATAAAATCAGCTGTTTTTTAATCATCTGTTGAAGCAGTTGCGTTTCCTTGAATTCTTCCACGATTTCCTCATGCTATCGGTTACGAAATTGACTGCTGAAAAGTGCGCATGAATCGGCGGTCAATATAATCTTTGAGTAGAAAGGCCATGCGGCCGGAAAAGACAAACGACCCTTTACAGAAGATGCCGGTATTGTCGCCAAGGTTATAGATCTGGAGATAATTACTCCCGTGCGGATCGAATTCCTGTAAAGGCTCACCGGTAAGGCAGGCTGTCAGGTTATGCATAAGGATAGGATTCTGGCGTACTGCATACACACCGACCTTTGCCAGTGGTTCAGGGGCAAAAGAGATGCAGTCTCCCCCACCGAAAATATTTTCAAAACCGGTACTCTGCAGGAACCGGTTGACCAGCAGACCGCCATCCGGGCCGGTGGGGAGTCCTGAGTTCGTAAATATGCGTGAGGGACGAACCCCTATGGCCGAAAAGATAATGTCGGCCTGCATTGTTTCCCCGGATGTAAACCGGATCTCTTGTTTATTGATTTCTGTAATACGCTTTCCCTCAACAATTCTGATGCCTCTTTTCTGCAGGGAATTTCGGGCAAGGTTGCTGATCTTCGGGTTGAGCCTGCCAAGGAGTTGACTGCCGGCAATCAGGGTCATTTCGGGTTGGTATTCACAGTGGTCATATCCCAGGCGCCATACATTACCTGCGACTTCCACCGAGGAGGGGCCGCCGCCGATGACGGCAACCCGGATTGTTCCATGTTCGCTTAACGCAATGATTCGCTCCCTCGCCGCCAGCAGAAGCTCAATGGGTTTAACGGTGAAGATGTTGGAATTGTTGCCGGTAATACCGTTACTTGGAACATAGGAACCGGCGTTGCAGGACAAAACATCATAGGGAACCCTTTCTCCAGTCAGTTTCAGGGTAACCGATCCCTTTTCTGGAGCAATCGCTGTAACCCGGTCGAGAATAAACCGGCCGCCCTGTTGCTCCACCATCTTCCTGGTCTGAAACCGTATTTGTTTTGCGGTATAGGTGCCGCCTAACATGCCGGGTCCCATGCCCGAATAATAATGGTATTGCGAGGGTTGAATAACCGTGACCCGGTATCCTTTGTCCACCAGGGTTCGGATATTGGTCAGGGTGAGGAGATGGGCATGGCCGCCACCGATGAGTACAAGGTGTTGTTTACTCATGGGTCGGGTGCAGAGGAGCGGTGGCGCCTGAGGATGCAATTATTTCCAGGGCAATATCAGCCGCTCGATCAGATGCTCCGCCTCTGCCAAGACGATGACGGACCTCGGCAAGACCGTTAAGCAGGGTTTTTCGGTGCTGGCGATCGATAAGCTGTTGTTCCAGCTTGGCGGCAATGGCCTCTGGTGTGACCTCATCCTGCAGCAGTTCGGGGATGATCTGTTGCCCGGCGATCAGGTTGACAAGAGAAAAATATTTGACGTTTCTGACCAACATCCTGCCAAGCTGATAGGTCTTGGGCGAAACCCGGTAGGTAACCACGGTCGGGACCCCGAGAATGGCAAGCTCGAGCGTCACGGTTCCGGAAGCAGCGACTACAGCCTCACAGGCACCCATCAGGTCATAGCGATTTTCTTCGATAACCCGAATATCAAGTCGGTCTTCATATTGAGAAAGCCCGTTTTCTCTGAGCAGGGCAAGAGGGACCGTCGAGGCTTTGGGAATAAGGAAGGTGCAGTCCGGATCGATACGGTCGGCAAGCAGGGCAGCGGCTCTTAAGAAATCAGGCAGCAGGTTGCGTATCTCCTTGCTCCTTGAGCCGGGCAGCAGCCCGATAATGGTATTGTTCATTGGGATGTCATGTTGCCGCAGGAACCCGTCTCGATCTACCCTGGCATGGACGCCATCCACCAGCGGATGACCGACAAAGTCGACCTTGATACCATAGCTGGCGTAAAATTCCTGTTCAAAGGGGAGGATGACCGCAATTCGGTCGGTCAGTCTGCCGATTTTTTTGGTTCGGCCCTTTCTCCAGGCCCAGACCTGAGGGCTGATATAATAAAAAATTGGAATGCCTAATTGTTTCGCCTTGGCAGCCAGCAACAGGTTAAAATCAGGATAGTCAATGAGAATGAGCAGAGCAGGGTGAGTCATCTGCATCCGCCTGATCAGGGCTTTTCGGGCTGACAGGATATCACCGAGATGGCTGATGACCTCGGTAATTCCGACAACGGCAAGTCCGGCAGCATCATAGAGTATTTCCACCCCGGCTGCGCGCAGCTCCTTTCCACCCATTCCACAGAATACAAGATCCGGGTCCCTGTTCAGCATGGACCGGACAAGACGGGCCCCGTGCATGTCGCCCGAAGCCTCACCGGAAACGATCATCACCTGTTTATTCTGATCGGCAGAAAAGGTGAGTGTCAAGGTGTGTACCTGTTAGTGTTCGGCAATATCAAGGCCGGAAAAGTTGGCTTCCGGTCCGAGGAGTTTTTCGACCCGTTCCCTGTTTTCCTTTATCTGTTGAACGACTTCAAGGGCAATGGCCAGGGCCCGTCGGCCTTCCGTCCCGGAAACAACCGGAGTAGAACGGGTGCGTATATTATTTATAAAATCCAACAGTTCAAGTTCGAGGGTATCCTGGTCGGGAAAACCGTATTTTTTAATGTCGGGTAAAGGCTGGTTGTTTTGCAAACCCTGTTTAAGCCGTATGGACATGACTTCTTTTTTGCTGAAGTCAACGGACAGGTATTGGCCGGGTTGAAAGATGCGCATCCGCCGGATATTGTCCATGGAGATCCGGCTGACCGTCACATTGGCCGTACAGCCGTTTTTAAAGATCAGGCGGGCGTTGGCAATATCGGTAAGCGGGGTAATGACAGGAGCACCGACGGTGTGCATTGTTTCAAGCGGCGAGTTGACGATGGAGAGAATGATATCGATATCATGAATCATCAGATCCAGAATAACATCAACATCCGTGCCTCTGTTTTTAAAGACCGATATCCGATGGGCCTCGATGAACAGCGGATGCGTCAGAAAGGGCTGCATGGCCAGGACTGCGGGGTTGAAGCGCTCCAGGTGCCCGACCTGCAGGATCAGTTTTTGTTGATTTGCCTGCGCGATCAGCTCATCCGCCTCGGCCAGCGTGGTGGTGAACGGTTTTTCCACCAGCAGATCAACACCATGGTCAATGCAGTCTCTGGCCACCTCATGATGATAGACGGTGGGAACAACAATGGAAACCGCATCCACAAGCGGCAGCAGCTGCTGGTAATCGGTAAACGGAGCGGTGCCGCATTCTTCGGCAATCAGATGGACCCGTTCCTTATCGGGATCGGCCACACCGATCAGTTGCACACCCTCCATGGCCGCGTATTTCTGGGCATGAAATCTTCCGAGGTAACCAACCCCGACAACTCCAACCTTGATAATCTTCACTGGCATGCTCGTTTTCTATTATACCGGCTAAACAGGATATCTGCTCCCAAAACCAAGTCGTTATTCCTCGTATTCGTCATAGTCATCATCAAAATCATCGAAATCAGCGTCCATTACGTCACTGATGAGTCGGAGAAAAACACCAAGAGACTGGCTCAGGTTTCTGACAATTTCACTGTACCGCAGTTTTTCCTCAACATCATCCTCCCGTTTCATCTCCTGTATGTTGGAGTACAGTTCTTCAGAGAGGGAATTCATCAATTTTTCTGGATCCATGCCGTTCTCCTTGTACGGTAAACATATATTGCACCTTTCGAACCATCAGTTTTGAACTATGGCTCCTCATCTATATCCCAAGATAGGCTTTTTGTACATCCTCATCGGCAAGCAGGGTAGATGCCTTATCATGCAGGGTGATTCTGCCGGTTTCCAGTACATAGCCACGGTCGGCGACCTTAAGCGCCAGGTTGGCGTTCTGCTCGACCAGGAAAATAGTTGTATTGTGTTCCCGGTTTATTTTTTTGATTATATCAAAGATTTGCCTGGTAACAAGAGGCGCCAGCCCCATGGAAGGCTCATCGAGCAGCAGAAGTTGCGGCTTGGCCATGAGAGCCCTGGAGATGGCAAGCATCTGCTGTTCACCACCGGACAGGTTGCCGCCCGGCTGGTTGCGCCGATCTTTCAGAATGGGGAAAAGATCATAGATATAGTCGAGATCTTTTGTTGTCTGTTCTTTGTCTTTGCGCAGAAAGGCGCCCATGTCCAGATTTTCCGCGACGGTCAGGTCGGGAAATATATGACGGCCCTCAGGAACCTGGCAGATGCCAAGCGCTACAATCTTGTCCGGGCTGAGATTGTGGATTGGCTGACCTTTAAAAAGAATTTCTCCGGTTCGTGGAGGAATAATACCGCTGATAGACATCAGCGTTGTTGATTTTCCAGCCCCATTTGCCCCGATCAAGGTGATGATATCACCCTCTTCAATCTTGAGGCTGATATCATGCAGGGCCTGAATATTTCCGTAATAGGTACAGATATTCTTCAGTTCAAGCATTGTCGATGTCCTCTCCTAAATAGGCCTTTATCACCGCTGGATTATTGCGGATCTCTTCAGGAGTGCCTTCGGCTATTTTTTTTCCGTAATCCAGGACAAAAATGTAGTCGGACAGGCTCATGACCAGTTTCATATCGTGTTCGATAAGAAGAATGGAAAGGCCGTCATCGCGAATGGTTGTGATGAGATCATCAAGTTCACTTGTTTCCTGAGGGTTCATACCGGCGGCCGGTTCATCAAGCAGGAGCATGAATGGATCGGTTGCCAGTGCCCGGGCAATTTCGAGGCGGCGCTGGGCACCGTACGGAAGGTTTTTTGCAAACTCGTCATACATATCGGCCAAGCCGATTTTTTCAAGAATTTCAAGACTGAGTCGGACAATCTCTTTTTCTTCCAAGACAGTCTTATGATTTCTAAAAATGGCCCCTAAAACCTTTGCCCGGGTCCGGCAGTGGCGGCCTATCATCACATTTTCAAGAACCGTCATGTTGGGAAACAGCCTGATATTCTGAAAGGTGCGGGCAAGACCCTGCTGGGTAACCTTGTTGGGCTTGAGCCCGTTCAGTCGCCGGGTTCCCTTGCCGGGCGGGGTGAGAAGCAGGTCTCCGGCCGATGGCTTATAGATCCCGGTCAGGCAGTTGAAAAAGGTTGTCTTTCCGGCACCGTTAGGACCGATCAGTGCCACGATTTCCCCATGGCGAACACGCAGGTCTAAGGAATCAAGCGCCCTGATGCCGCCAAAATCCATGGTCAGGCCGATTATATTGAGTAGGGGTTCCATATAAAATCTATACGTTATTTTCGGCTCAGCTTAGGTTTAATTGCATCTGGAATTTTATAGGTTCTTCGTACATTAGCTATGATTCCCTGGGGTCGGAACACCATCATTATGACAAGAACAGCACCAAAAACCAGCATCCGGTAATCGGAAAAGGCACGGAGATATTCCGGCATCAGGATAAGAATCAGGGCCGCGACGATGACTCCGATGATTGACCCCATTCCACCCAGTACGACAATACAGAGGATTATTGCCGATTCGAGAAAGGTAAAACTTGCCGGGTTGACAAAGGTGGTTTTGGCGGCAAAGATCACGCCGACCATCCCTGCCCAGGTCGCTCCCAGGGCAAAAGCGGTGAGTTTTGTCCGGGTTTTGTCGATTCCCATGGCCTGACAGGCAATTTCGTCCTCGCGCAGGGCAAACCAGGCCCGGCCTATTCGTGAGTTTTGCAGCCGGTTGACCACGAAAATGGTGAAAAGTACCATCAGGATCATAAGATAGTACATGTAAGTGATGGAGTGACCGAGGGAGAGGTGCAGACCCAAAAAACCGGGTCGCGGAATATTGGATATCCCGCTGGGACCGTGGGAAAAGCTATTCCAGTTTTCCAGGATAAGTCGGATGATCTCACCAAAACCAAGCGTTACGATAGCGAGGTAGTCGCCCCGCAGCCGCAGGACAGGAAAACCGAGCAGAATACCAAAGCTTGCGGCCAGTAAGCCGCCGATGGGAAGAACGGTCCAGAATCCAAGGCCGTAATGCATGTTCAGCAGTGCGTACGAATAAGCGCCAACCGCATAAAAGGCAACATAGCCAAGGTCGAGCAGACCTGCCACCCCGACCACGATATTAAGCCCCAGTCCAAGGACCACATACATAAGAGCTGTGACCATAATATTGGTCTGATAGGTGGATAAAACCAAAGGGAATATCAGGAATCCCAGGCCGACAACAATAAGAACAGGCAGGTAAATTTTGCGTTCGCTCAATAACCGCTGCCCCCAATCGACACGTTCCTTGATCAACCCAAGCTTAATCTGCTGCTGGCGGGCCAGTTTTCTTGCCTTGTAGATCTTGGTGGCAAGATAGTAGCAGAAGCTGCCCAGTGCAACCCAGCCCATGTTTTGCCACCGCCAGGTAATGACTCGTTCAATAGGGTTTACCTTGATCACCATCAGAGGGAAGGTCAGAAAGACAAACCAGAGGCTGACAAGTAGCCCTTTTTGAATATCTTTAAATGAGATCATAATGTGTTATATGTTTATCGTAACTAACTGCTGCTTCGTTGCATATAAGATATTATACTTTTTCAATACTGGCCTTGCCTAAAATACCTGCCGGGCGGAAAATCAGGATCAGGACCAGCAGGGAAAAGGCAAAGACATCTTCATAATCACTGGAAACATAGCCGGTGGCAAAAGATTCCGTCAGGCCCAGGATAAAACTGCCTAACACGGCGCCGGGAATGGAACCAATGCCGCCAAGGACTGCCGCTGTAAAGGCCTTGATACCGGCAATAAAACCGATGTAAAAATTGATCTGGCCGATGTGGGAGGCAATCAGTAATCCGCCTATGGCAGCAAGGGCTGAGCCGATCACAAAGGTGATGGAAATAATGTTATCCACATTAATGCCGACCAGCATGGCCATTTTCCTGTCCTGGGCCGTTGCCCGCATGGCCTTGCCTGTTCGGGTGAATTTAATCAACCAGGTCAGCAGCAGCATGACCACGGTCGTGGTGACCAGAATGACCATGTCGGATGACCCGATGAAACCGGCATAGGGCTCCATGAAATCAAAGTCGGGAATCAGGGCTGGAAAGGGAAGAAAATCAGATGTCTGAGCCAGCAAAACATAATTCTGCAAAAACATGGACATGCCGATAGCGGAAATAAGTGGTGAGAGCCGGGGCGCATTGCGCAGGGGCTGGTAAGCGAGTTTTTCTACGGTAAAACCATAGGCACTGGCCCAGATCGCGGAGGCAAGCAGGGTCAATATTACAATGGCCGGCAAGGGGAAGCCGAAGATGGAAAGGACTGTGGAGGTTATCAGGGCCGTAAAGGCGCCGATCATGTATATCTCGCCATGGGCAAAGTTAATCAGACCGATGATGCCGTAGACCATGGTGTAGCCAAGGGCGATAAGAGCATAAATTGAACCACGGGTCAGGCCGCTGAAAAAGAGTTCGACAAAGTAGTCCATAATATCAGTGTACACTGTAGAAACAAAAAAAAGTTGGAACAAAAAAAAATCCGGCGCAATGTAGTCTGCGCCGGATGTGGAGAATTGTTCGACAGATTTTTTACTGAACCTGAACGTATTTTCCGTCCTTGACCTGGTACATGGAAAAGCCGACACCAATGGCATCGCCTTTCTTGTCAAAACGAATATCACCAAAGGGGGTGGCAACATCCTGTGTATGCAGAACCTTGGCAATGGCGGCCGAATCAGTGGAACCGGCTTTGGCCAGGGCATTGGTCAGGGCCAGGGTGGCGGCAACAGCATTATCAAAAAATGCGCCGGGTTCAGCCTTATAGGCTTTCTGGTGTTTGTCCCGGTATTTTTTGGTCAGCGGATTACTGGATACATCGGCAGGGCCTGTAGCATAAACGCCTTCAGCATTTTTACCGGCTACTTTGATAAAGGTATCATCTTTTACACCGTCATCGGAAATGAAAGTTGTTTTCATCCGTTTTTTCCGTATCTGGGTGACGATTTTAGAAGCCTCAGGATGATAGCCGCCGAAAATTACTGCTTCAGCGCCGGAACGCTTGATCTTCTGAACAACGGCGGAATAGTCAACAGCGCCAGGGGTGACGCCTTCAAAAAGGACAACCTCAGCCTTGCCGCCGGACTGTTCAATGAATTTTTTGGCAAATTCAGCCAGACCCTTGCCGTAATCACCTTTATCATGAATAACGGCAATCTTTTTGACTTTCAGGTTGTTGATGGCAAAATCCACTTCGGTGCGGGCCTGGGCATCGTCCGAGGCAATGGTGCGGTAAAAGTTGGGGTAATCACCGCTCTGGGTCAGATCCGGGTTGGTGGCGGATGGGGACATGACGATAACGCCTGCATCACGATAGATAGGAAGCGCCGCCTTGGTAGCGCCGGAGCAGATATGGCCGATCACCACGTTAACCTTCTGACTGACCAGCTTGGTCGCCGTATTGGTGGCTACTTCAGGTTTGCAGACATCGTCTTCCACCAGCAGCTCAACCTTGGCGCCGTTAATGCCGCCCTTCGCGTTGATATCTTTAATGACGAGCTCTGCCGCCTTGACAGTGGGGAGACCGTATGAGGCAAGATCTCCACTGTGGGCACCGGCAACGCCGATTTTGATTGGGTCGGCCGCCATGGCGCCTGATGCCACCCCGGCAGTCAGGGCGGCTGCGGTAATCATTGTCAGCAGTTTATGATGCATTTTCACCTTTGATACCTCCTGTGATTTTTGTTTTGATGGGCTTTTGTATAAAAATACTTTTTATAATATCAGCATTTCATACCTCATCAGAGAAAAATTTCACTGCAAAAATGATTGTTCCCGGAAATTAGCTTACTTCCAGGCAGAATAAAGAGGGAATATTTTGCTTTACAGCGCCCGGGTTAGTCTTTACCGTTTGGTGGAAATTTTTTTTAAAAAAACCGGATTATCATGGAGACCAGACTTCTTTTCAGTTTAGGCCGACCCTTCTCTCCTCTCTACGGACTGCTGATGCGGCTCAGAGAGAGCTGCTATCAGCGGGGTTTTTTCAAAACAACCCGGATGCCGGTCCCTGTTATCAGTGTGGGCAATCTGACTCTTGGCGGTACAGGTAAGACACCCCTGGTACAGTACCTGGCCCGTTTGCTTTTAACAAATGGTTTTATGCCGGCCGTGGTCAGCCGGGGTTATGGTGGCGCTACCAAAGAGCCAGTTAATGTGGTGTCGGATGACAGTCGCATACTGCTGCCGGCTGAACTTGTCGGTGATGAGCCGCGCCTGCTGGCCGAGACCCTGCCCGGGGTACCAGTGCTGACCGGTGTTGTCCGCAAGATGCCTGCCGGACGTGCCGTTGAAATGGGGGTTGATGTGCTGCTGCTTGATGATGGTTTTCAGCATATGGCAGTGGCAAGAGACCTGGATCTTGTTTTGTTTTCGGCAGATTTTCTTGCAGGTAATTCCAGGATTTTTCCCGGTGGTGATCTTCGGGAGCCGATATCGGCCCTGCGCCGATGTTCTTGTTTTGTTCTGACCGGGGTAGATGAGGATAATCGTGAGCGAGTTGGTCGATTTGCCGCCCTGCTGCGTGATCGTTTTCCAGGAAAGACGATATATACAACCGGTTATCGGCAGGTTGCCTATGTCCATCGTGATGAGAATGATCGCTTTATTGTCCTTCAGGAAAAACCACCGGAACTTGATAAATCTTTTGCTCTCTGCGGTATTGCCCGGCCTGATTCTTTTAAAAAAACGCTTGCCGGGTGCAAAATTACGCCGGTTGATTTCCTGGCCATGGCCGACCACCATGCCTATAAAGAACATGATCTTGCGAGGATTGCCAGGCTGGTCGATAAAAGCGGCGCCTACGCCATTATTACCACGGAAAAAGATATGGTTAAGCTCGGAAGGGCTGAATTTAAGGTGCCTGTCTATGGGGTTCGTCTCGGAGTGCAGGCGGAGGAATCGTTTGATACCATGATTCTTGAAGTCGTGCGGCAATCTTCCGGGAAAAATAAACCCGGATAAGGTATTGTTTTTTATGTGTCGAAAAATCAACACGCTACGGTTAATGTGTTGTTTGTGTCCTTTTTGACACATGATGTGCCGGAAAACAGAACACGTGGTTTACGTGCTTTATGTGGTTTTATCTTATTGAAATGTTAGCTATTTATTTTATTTCCCAGGCGTGTCTATCAGTCTGACGGACCGGTGGCGTGTTTCTTGCATATTTACAGATAACTTATTCATTACCCTGTAAATCTTAAAGGATTTTTATGGCTTCATATATAGAACCTCATCAGTACACTTTGAACCGACCGGTGAGTTGTTGCGGGATTGGTCTGCATACCGGGCGGACCGTGAACATGACACTTAAACCGGCTTCCGCAAACTCGGGCATCAGTTTTTTTCGGTCGGATTTATGCGGTGAAAAACCTGTTCCGGCACGCATGGATAAGGTTGTGGATACTACCCTGGCAACAACCATCGGAGCCGGGGGCTCAAAAATTTCAACGACTGAACATCTGTTGGCCGCCCTGCGCGGATCCGGAATTGATAACGTACATATTGATATCGACAGTCATGAGGTCCCGATTATGGATGGAAGTGCGGGACCGTTTATTCATCTCCTCAAGCGGGGTGGAAGAAAAAAACAAAGGGCCCTGCGTAAGATTCTCCGTATCACCAGTCCTGTTACGGTAACCGATGGAGAAAAATCCATTCGGATAGAACCTTATAACGGTTTCAAGGTGACTGGAAGAATCCGTTTTGATGACGATGTAATCGATGAACAATCATACAGTGTTGAAGTAACCCGTGAACGCTTCTGCAGTGAAATAGCACGGGCCAGGACATTTGGCTTTGTCGAGCAGGTCGAGCAGCTCTGGCAGAATGGGCTCGCGTTGGGTGGTAATCTCAACAATGTTATTGCCATTCACTGGGATGGCCGTTCTATTCTCAACGAGGACGGTCTGCGGTTTGACGATGAGTTTGTCCGCCATAAAGTGCTTGATCTGATAGGTGATATGGCCCTGCTTGGCGGCCCGGTTCTTGGCCATGTTATTGCAGATCGTTCCGGCCATGGTTTACATCTGGAGCTGATGCAGGCTATTGTCGACAACCAGGATTGTTGGGAATATGTAAAGTTCCAGAAAAAAGGGAATGCAATGCTGCGCAAGGCCATAAAAAGCTCCAGGACGCGGCCGAAACAGTTGCCCCTGTTTTTTCCCGGTGGGTTTAACGGTAAAATGGCTCCATCCGCCTGTCCTGCCTGATTACGCTTTTTCTCCATATTTTTTTCTTGCCCGCCGATACAATCGGCGGGCTTTTTTTTTATCCATTTTTCAGGGAAAAACTGGTACAGATATCAGAAGCCAGAGCCTGAAGAATTGCAGCAGGAGTTTGTCCCTCCTGTTTATTTATACCTGAATCCTGCAGTTGAGTAGGAGAATTGAGGTCGTATATGAAGAAAGAAACAATTGGTTTGATTGGCGGTGGTCAGATGGGCGAGGCCCTGGTTCGGGGAATGATTAATTCCGGTTTGGTCCCGGCCGGCCGAATCATGGTGGCCGAGCCCGACGGGAAACGCCGGGATTCTCTTTCCCAAACGTATCAGGTCAAGGTGACCGATATTGCTGAACCTCTCTGCGATTTTGCCTCGGTTTTGATTCTGGCTGTCAAACCGCAGATTATACGTCCTGTGCTTGCCCAGTATAAAGTGTTTGTCGGCAGCAATCATTTGCTGATCTCCATCGCCGCTGGTGTCCCCATTAGTGCCATCGAGCGGGAGATAGGCAGGCAACGCATTATCAGGGTGATGCCTAATACTCCGGCCCTGGTGCTTGCCGGTGCCTCGGCGCTCAGTCCCAATGAGCAGGCTTCTGCTGAAGATCTCCAGCTTGGGATGAAGATTTTTTCCGCCATCGGCACCTGTGTTCACCTGCCGGAGAGTCTTCTCGATGCCGTTACCGGGCTCAGTGGTTCCGGTCCCGGTTATGTATTCACCTTTATCGAGGCCATGATCGACGGCGGTGTTCTTGCCGGTATTCCGCGGCCGGTTGCCGAGCAGCTTGTTTTGCAGACCGTGTATGGTTCCGCCAAGCTGGCGTTGGAGACCGGCAAACCACCGGCGGTGCTGAAGGGCATGGTGACCTCTCCCGGTGGCACAACCATTGCCGGTCTGCATGTTCTGGAAGAGGCCGGCATGCGCGGCGCAATCATGACAGCCGTTGATCGGGCAGGCAAACGATCAAAAGAGCTTGGATCATGAACGTTCGCTCTGCCGGCATCATCACCCGGCGTGACAGTCCCCGGGTTAGGCAGGTTGGAGAGGAATTAGCCGTCTGGCTGGAAGGGCGGGGAATCAAAGCCCATCTTGACCGTATTGATGTCGAAATGGGAATGCTCATAATCCTTGGCGGCGACGGCACCCTGCTTCATGTCGCGGCCAGGGCGAGTGAGCTTGATATTCCCGTTGTTGGAATCAACCTGGGTGACCTTGGCTTTTTGACTGAAGTGGCCGCAGGTGAGATGTATTCGGCCCTGGAAACCATTCTTGAAAATGAAGCCCATGTTGAGCGGCGGATGATGCTGAAGGCGTCGGTACTTGGTCAGGATGGTGCTCGAACGGAACCGTTGTTTGCTTTAAATGAGGTGGTGGTCATCAAGGGAAGCACCGAACGTGTTTTACGCCTGCACTGCTGGGCGGACGGAGAGTATATCGCCACCTATAAAGCCGATGGTTTGATTTTTTCCACGCCCACCGGTTCAACAGCGTATAACCTTTCAGCCGGCGGTCCCATTGTTCATGCCGAACTGGGCACACTGCTGGTAACGCCGATCTGTCCTTTTATGCTTGAGTCCAGGCCGGTCCTGCTTTCCCCTGCGGTTTCCTTAACCACGCAACTTGCCCACGCGGCTGATGATGTCAAGATTATGGTGGATGGGCGGTTGGGTTGGACACTGGATATGGAACAGGCATTGCGGGTGGAGGTTGCTGAAAAACCGTTACTTTTAATCAGCTCTCCCCACAAGGGATATTTTGCCATTCTCAGGAATAAGTTAAATTGGGGCGGCAAAAGCGATGATGTTCCTTTGTCCGATATGTTTGCCGACCAGGGATGAACGACTCAGCCGGTTCAAAGGAAAAAGCAGGTAGCTGGAAAAATCCAGATATGATTGAAACCAAAATCCTCAACATTGAGCATCAGGCCCTTATTAAAGATTTTTTTGCTCGATTTCCACCTGAAATATCGGAACACACCTTCACCAATCTTTTTGTCTGGAGCAACTCCCGGCCCGTTTATTTTGCCGAAAAGGAGAACAGCCTCCTTGTCTTCATAGACGCACAAGATGCGCCCCGTCCCGCCACAATTCTTTTCGGGCCGCCGGTCGGCGGATTACCGATTTCCGAAGTAGTTGCCATGATGGGAGATTCCCTTGAGGGGGCGATTCGTCTTCCTGCCGAACCAGCTTCGGAATTGACGGATGCCGGCTATGCCCTTCAACCGGACAGAGATAATGCTGATTATGTTTACCTGGTCGAAGATCTTGCCCGGCTGTCCGGTCGTCATTATGCGAAAAAACGCAATCAGATAAAAAAATGCCTGAAAGCTCATTCCTGTGCATATGAATCCATAACCGCCGATCTTGTTCCCCAATGCATTGCCCTGCAGCAACGCTGGTGCACCTCCCGTTCCTGTGATACCGAACCCGGACTCTGCGCTGAATATACGGCCATCCTCACCATGTTTGAACATTTTTTCGAGTTGGATCTCATCGGCGGCGCCATCCGTGTAAACGGCGAAATCCAGGCCTTTGCCATCGGTGAACAGCTGAATCCCGAGACGGCAGTCTGCCATTTTGAAAAGGCCCTGCCTGGAATGCAGGGGTTGGGGCAATTGATCAATCAATGGTTTGCCCTGTATGGTTTAACGGGTTTTACCTTTGTCAACCGGGAACAGGATATGGGGGTACCGGGACTGCGCCAGGCCAAGAAAAGTTACCATCCGCATCACCTGGTGAAAAAATAT
Organism: Desulfobulbaceae bacterium; assembly: GCA_024763055.1. Taxonomy (GTDB): domain Bacteria; phylum Desulfobacterota; class Desulfobulbia; order Desulfobulbales; family Desulfobulbaceae; genus DRLX01. The sequence goes on along the minus strand of JANTGH010000011.1, from coordinate 2,536 downwards.
ACGCTTTCTCTGACCGGTAATGAACCGGTTTGTACAACAGGTTTTCCCGGATGCGTGGACGAGCTGGGTTGACAGTGTTGCTACCTGCTCTGTTATATGTAAGGGTTTCTTTAAAATCGGTACTTTTTTTAAAATAAAATTCGTCCGGATCAAGATGCCTCTGCGGTATTCCGGATAGGCTTCTTCCGAAACAATCTGTGTTTTTCTTGAAATCCGGACCCGTAATGGTAAGGAGTACCTGGTACTTGCAACACCCTGATTCAAGGGAACAGTTTTCTTGATCATGAGCTGAGTGATATAAGGCGGTTGTTGGTTTGAAACAAGAGATGGCTTGTGGAAGCACCATATAGTGGAAATAGGTTGACTTCGAAAATTAGATCTGACACCTTTTCTCTCTGAGGTCCAGTTTTTCTTGAAATTTCTGCCGGGAGGCGGCTGGAATATAGGGACTCAGCCAATAATGAATTACGACTGGAGTAGCAGCGAATGGACAATCCCTTTAAATTTATCAGCAAGTAAAACTATTTCATGGGGTAATCTTCCAATCAAGGTGGAATGTGAATTAAACTAAAATGTTGAACAGCCCGATGCATTCGGCCCTGAGTGGATGCTTTCTTTTAACTTTACACCTGTGGTGCCCAACTTCATCGATCAATGGATCAAAAGTTTTTAAGGGGGCGTCCACTGAGCTCTCTATTGACTATGCTATTTCCAAAATAGTCTGTTTATTTGGTGTTTCGACGAAAAATGTTGCTACTTACGCAATGAAAAAAGGAGACAATATAAAGATGAATCGGATCAATTTGTTATTCTGGTACGTGCTGACAGTATCAGCGTTGTTCATTAACGCTTTCTCAACCCCTGCTAATGCCTGTACCGGCATTCGTTTAACCGCTCAAGATGGTGGGGTTGTTTATGGCAGAAGTATGGAATGGGGGGCATTCGACCTCCACTCAAGAGTCGCTATCATTCCAAGGGGTTATACATTTACCGGTTTAACGCCCGATGGAAACAATGGGAAAGCCTATACCACAAAGTATGGTATCGTTGGTCTTGATATGATGAAAAAAGACTTGATTTCAGATGGGATGAATGAAAAAGGATTGGCGATGGGTATGTTTTATCACCCCGGTTATGCCGTGTATCCCAAGTACACAAAAGATAATGCCCAAAACTCCCTTTCGAGCCAGGAACTGATAAACTACATTTTAGGTGAATTTGCAACCGTACAGGAAGTACGCGATGGGATATCCAATGTAACAGTGGTAGGCGTTGTTGAAAAGGCCATTGGCATCACTGTTCAGGCCCATTGGTTAGTTACCGATAAAACCGGAGAATCGATTGTTATTGAATATACTGACGGAAAACTAAAGATTCACGATGCGCCTCTTGGCGTTATTACCAATGCTCCGAACTACGATTGGCACATGACCAACTTAAGCAATTATTTAAACCTATCCATGTTTGCAGTAAAGCCTAAAACACTGAATGAGATTACGTTTAGACCCACCGGGGCAGGATCGGGCATGATAGGCTTGCCAGGCGACAATACGCCACCTTCACGTTTTATCAGAGCAGTTGCCTGGACACAAACAGCAAGAAAAACCGAAACAGCCAAAGAAACTGTTTATGAAGCTTTTAGAATATTGGATAACTTCAATCTCCCATTAGGCCCTGATGGTGGAGAGGGATCAGGCCATGGCGGCAGTACTGATTTGATGCGCTCAACTACTATTTGGACCAGTGTATGGAATCTGGACGACCTGACCTTGAATTACCACACGCAACACAATAGGCGGGTAAGGAAAGTCGATGTAAGCGCTATAAATTTTGATGACTTCAGTGGAAAAATAGTGCATGTAATTATGGACGATAAAAAAGAACAGGATATAAAAGATAAAACGCCAAAACTATAAAATGCTGAGAACCCTCAGAGTGGTTTGAGGCTACAATCGTGAAAAGGTACCAGATTTTTTTCTTTTCTCTCCCGCTTCCGGCCCGCAACGAGACGGCCACCTATTCCCGGAACCGGCTCATGTCCACGGTCACGACCATGTACAGTTGTGACAAGGAGGGCCAGCTTAGTTCAAAGTAGGAGGGAGGAGCCACCAACTATGCCTTTGACAAGGCCTACCGCTTGACCGGGATCGGGAGCTCGATACAACTTTTTCCTATGACGGGTCACGTACCATCTCTACATATTGGTGACGACTCCAGGCAAGAGTCATGACGAAAAACCATGTTTTAAACTCTTCACCGGTGAACACATCGATGATACGGGGGCCGGCGCCGAAGTCAAGCTGTGCACTGTCACCGGGCACGTGATCGAGCATGACGGTGGCTTCCGGCGGTTTGTTTTTTTGGAGTTTTTTCAGAAATCGTCGTACAGCAGAATAACTGCCGTTAAAGCCGTATTTATCCTGGAGTGTCCTATGAATAACTGTTCCGGATATTCCCTGGTTGTGCCAATTTTTTACTTCCTTGGCAAAGGGACTGAGAGAGGATGCTTGTTGTTGTGCAGCCGGTGGGGAAAGAA
>JANTGH010000010.1 GCA_024763055.1 Desulfobulbaceae bacterium | reverse complement strand
ATATGACTGCAGGTTTTTATCACTGACCTTGATCAGGTCGCAGAATTTGGGCAGGGTGATCTCCGCATCCAGAAGTAATTTTTTAAATTCAATAAAGGTCATCTCTGTATCTACTTGATATTATTTATTTTTACACAAATACCCGTCCGGGGCATTCCGGACCGCCACATAAAACCACTCTTCTTTTTATCGCCCATAATCATGGTGCAACGCTCAGGTTAGGTTCAAGAAAAATTTCATAAATTGTAACTATTTTTCTTGACAAAAACCATATATAAGTCTTATTGGTTATATTATATGGTAAATAGTAAGTGTTATTTAACAACCTGGCCAATCCCCGAGGATCATTTTGGACGAAGGTTGTATCTGCAATTATATAAAAATACCATAAAACATGACTAAGGGGTATAAATTCCCTTGACAAGGTATCATATTTATAGAACATAAAGACATATAATATGACTACAGGTCATTTTATATGGTGTATATGTTCGAATCCTGACCCATTTACCACAAGGAGGACACAATGGCTAAAAAGAAAAAAGGAAAGAAAAAAGAAGCTGCTAAAAAGAAAGAGCTGAAAAAAGCCAAGAAAGAGAAGAAGAATAAGAAATCAAAAAAAGGAAAAAAGGGAAAAAAAGGGAAGAAAAAATAAAGTCTTATGACCGGATGTCATTGACATGAGACACGAACAATCACCATGCAGTCGCCGTCTCTGTACGACCTGATAACTCTCCAGGCTATATTGATCTCATCAACGTAACTTTTTCCTGCCTGGTGATTGTTTTGTTTTTGCTACGCCATCACAAAGAACACTCAGCTTTTTGTGCATGTTGTTTTCCGCTTAAACACCGGCAACCCTGCCTGCTGCGCTGTAACATTGATATTTCTTATTTTTGCCAAGCCATCTGTAGTAATAAATACACCCTAACCCAGCTTTTTCGATAAGGCACAGCACCGCAATTATTTTCTTTTTTTTCGACAAGTTTGCTTTGGGGATTTTGTTATAGAATAATGCCCAGGCAACAACTGCATCCGTCCAATACACATTTTTATCAGCTGTGACGAAAAAATGTTTTGGCGGCTGAAAGGCCTTGCTGATCTGGATCTTTTTCTGTATTTTTTCGGTCAGCTTTTGCTGCTTTGCTTCACAGGCTGATATTATTAAAATATTCTCCCCTCGATAGATAGATTTTTTTGTACAGATTGGTTCCAGTATTTCCATTAACTCATTCCAACTGACAATATCCTTACCAAAAATCAGGCCATCTTCTTCACCATGACTGGAGATATGTACGCAAACAGGCAAGTCAGGTTTATCTGTATCATCATGTTCACGGTCGATACTTGAAATATATCCGCATACAGTCTGCAGCTCATCTTTGGATCGAGGGTGAAAGCTGGTGACTTCATGACCGACCAGTTTACAGATTTGTTCCAGACTGTTGCCTTCATTTCTTCCCTGAAGAAGATCAATGGGATTTGGACATTCTATGATAAATACTCGCATAAGAAGGACTTATGATACAGACCGGACCCAAATCCGTAGAGTTGCAGGTTCAAGAGCGGCAATATGTCGTGTCGTCAATACCAGTAAATATTCCCCGCACTCGCCGGAGGGCGCCTTCGGATATTCAAGAGGTGTCCCTGTCAATCGAAGATACGCTGTAATTCCCTCAAGCTCCTTAAACGGTCAAAGAGATCGTTCAACCCGGTATGAAGTTTATACTGACCGGGCCGGAAGGCTGATGGTAAATGTTGCCCCTGTCCCGACACTGGATTTTACTTCCACAGTTCCCCCGTGGCAACCGGCGATATGCCTGACAATGGAAAGCCCGAGACCGGTGCCGCCTTCTTTCCGGCTTCTGCCCTTGTCACAGCGATAAAACCGCTCAAAAATATGGTCAATATGCTCCGGCCCGATGCCGGGCCCCCTGTCGCTGACACTGATCCGCACCAGCTTTTTTCCCTCTATGTCCGGCTGCACAATGGCCCGGACTGTAACCTGTTCCCCTTCAGGGCTGTACCGAATCGCATTGGCCAGCAGGTTGACGACAGCCTGTTCAAGCATGGATCGGTTGACATTCGCCTTGAGCGTTTTTTCACAGTCCAGTTTCACCCGCACTCCCTTCTCTTCAGCCTGAAGAGAACAGGCCTGGATACTGTTCTCCAAAATGGATTTGATTATTTCCTCTGCCAGGTGCACATTATTCTTGCTCGACTTATCTTCAATCCTGGCAAGGCTGAGCAGATCATCAACAATGGCCTCGAGCCTGAGAGACTGCCGATTAATAATCTGCAGAAATTCCTTTAACTCCTCAGGATTTTTCCAGGCCCCATCCAGAAGCGTTTCCACATACCCGTGAAGGGCTGTTATCGGGGTCTTCAGCTCATGGGAGACGTTGGCGACAAAGTTTTGCCGGATGCTCTCCAGTCTGTTGACCCGGGTCAGGTTGTTCATGACCAGTAGTACCCCCAGTTTGCCGCCTTCTTCGTTGAGAAGCGGTACACTGCGGGTCTTGAGGATGGTTTTTCTGGAATCAATGTTCAGGACCAGGTCTTCTTCCAGTGGGGTGCTGCTTGCAAGCGCCCGGGTGATTAAATCCTGCAGCAGCATATTGCGCAGCACACCCTCAACGGGCTTTCCTTTGACGATGTCTTTCTCAATTCCAAACAGTTGACCGGCAGCCCTGTTCACCCTGATAATCCGGTGATCAGTGCCGATGGCCAGCACCGAATCCGTCATACTGGCAAAGACGGCCTTGAGCTCGTTGTGTTGTCGGGTTATCGTCTTGATGCGGGCGGTTATCTGATCGGCCATAGTGTTCATGGTCCGGGCCAGCTTCGATGTCTCTTTTGATATGTGGGCGCTCTCAGTGACAACGCGCGTATCTGTTCCGCCCTCGGCCAGATGTTCCGCACTCTTCCGCATTTCCTCAAGAGGTCTGCTGATACGACGCGCCAGCCAATAAGAGAACACTGCCGCCAGCAGACCGACCAGACAGGTGCCCAGGATGATCTTGTGATAAATTGCCGCCAGCACCTCATCCATGGCCGTAGCCGGGACGGAAAGACGCAGAACTCCATCTTCAGGTTTTTTTTCTTTCAGGGGAATGGCCACATAGAGCATAATCCGGCCCAGTGTTTTACTCAGGCGAAAGGAGGAACCCACCGAACCGCCAAAAGCAAGGAGTATCTCCGGACGGGTGCCATGGTTGTCCATCCTCTCCGGATTTTCATTAGAGTCCGCAAGCACCTTGCCGTCTCTGCGAATGACCGTAATGCGTGTACCGGCCAGCCGTCCGTTTACCCGGCAGAATTCCTGCAACTCCAGCCCATCCCCATCCAGCAGCTGCAGGATATTGGGTCTGACCAACAAGGCCCTGTCCTTGATGTCCTCACGCATCTGCTCATAATAGAACGAGCGTATAAAATGGGCTCCAATCCAGGTAGTGGCAGAGACCGAGGTCAGGATAATGAACAGGACAGGGAAAAAAATCTGCCAGAACAACCGCGTATTTTTCATTGCTCTTCCTCTTCCTCTGTTTTGAAACGATACCCTACACCACGTACGGTTTCGATGTACGATCCCAGCTGTCCCATTTTTTTTCTCAGTCCAAAGATTTGAACATCAATGGCCCTGGGAGTTATCAGGTAATCATAGCCGCGAATGGCGTCGATGAGCTGCCGACGTGAAAAGACCCAGCCAGGACGTGAGGCCAGCTGTTCCAGTATGGTGAATTCGGTGGTGGTAAGATGCACCTGTTTACCTTCAACCAGAACCTCGTACCGTCCCGGGTGAATAACGAGGGAGGGGTAGATAATTTTTTCATCCGCCGGCTTCTGTTCGGCGTTTTTTTTCTCCTGCCGTCTTCGCAGGACCGCCTGGATCCGGGCAATGAGAATCTTGGGGCTGAAAGGTTTGGGTACATAATCGTCAGCGCCGGCTGCAAGACCGCTCACAATGTCTTCCTCTTCACCTTTTGCCGTCATCATAACAATCGGCATGCTTGCAGTAGCAGCTTTTTTTCTGATCATGGTGCATATTTCCATGCCGTCTTTACCGGGCAGCATAAGATCAAGAAGCAGGAGGTCGATGGATTCATTTTGGAGAACCTGCAGCCCCTCCTCACCGGAATCAGCGCAGCTGACATTAAATCCTGCCTTGATCAGGTTGTAACTGACAAGCTGCTGGATATCAAGATCGTCTTCAATAACAAGAATACTGGCCTTTCCCACGAAATTCTCCACTATTGTTCGATTTTTTTTGATGTTACCCGAGACCTGAATTTCATTATCAAAAATTAATTCAATCTTACCGAACCGAAGATGTCTTGCAAGAAAAAGAAACGACTTAACCAAATCAAAACACTATCCTAACCAAATTCTAACATACATCTGCTACTAATAAATCCTTATCAAAATAAACATGGAGATACAGTGGTACATCAACTCACCTTTCACCGGGAAATAGATAAACTGAAACAAAAGTTTATGGTCCTGGGCTCAATAGTTGAAGATCGGGTCCAGAAGGCCTGCCTCGCCATCCAGTCCCGAGACGAGGATCTGGTGACGGAAATTATCGGTTCGGACTGGGAAATTGACGACATGGAGATCGAGGTGGAGGAGGAGTGTTTGAAAATCCTGGCCCTGCACCAGCCGGTTGCCCGTGACCTGCGGCTGTTGATCGCCATCATTAAGATTAATAACGAGTTGGAACGGATTGCAGACATAGCCGTCAATATTGCCAAACGGGTACAGACCATCAGAAAAGAGTCGAACCTCAGCTTTAACATTGTTGACTATCAGCCCATGGTCGGACTTGTCCAGCAGATGTTTAAAATGGGCCTCGATGCCCTGGTCCTGGAGGACGCAGAAAAGGCACGCAGAATCTTTCTGCTGGATGATGAGGTGGACAGCCTGCGCAACCAGGCCTACAAGGCCGTGATCCGGGAGTTGAACGCCGAAACGGGTCATGCCGCCTGTCTGATCAATCTCTATCTCCTCTCCCGTCATCTTGAGCGCATGGGTGACCGGGTCACCAACATTGCCGAAGAAGTGATCTACCTGGTGGAGGGAGAAATAGTGCGTGGAGAGTCCGGCTGAGATGAATCCCTCCTTTTTTCTTGTCATTCTGCTGGGACTGTCTTCTGCAGCCTATCTCCTTGGAAAACGGCGGGCATTTGCCCTGGCCGGTCCGGGGAAGGGCTCGCGCCGGTTGCACTCAAGGCCCGGTTATTACGGCATGCTGACAGCCCTCTGGTGCATCATGCCCGCTCTGTTGCTCTTTGGCGGCTGGCTGGCCTTTTCCGATACCCTCCTCACCACTCTGGCCATGAAAACCCTGCCGCCTGATATGCAGAACCTGCCGCCGGACCAGGTCAATCTTCTTGCTAATGACCTGCATAACCTGGTGGCCGGGCATGTGGCGGCCCGGGACATCAATCCGATTCTGCAGAAAGCGGCCGACCAGTACATCGGCTTCCGGCGCATCGGCACGGCAGCACTGGGGCTGATCATGGGCGCCGCGGCCATTCTTGCCGCCGGTATGGTCTATGTCAGGATCAGGCCGGAGATGCGAGCACGTAATCAGGTGGAAAAGATAGTCAAAATCTTTCTTATCGGTTGTTCGACCCTTGCCATCTTCACCACCATCGGTATTGTCCTGTCCGTCCTCTTTGAATCCATCCGTTTCTTCGGGAAGGTGCCGATCTCGGATTTTCTTTTCGGTCTGAAATGGAGCCCGCAGATAGCTTTGCGTGCCGACCAGGCCGGCAGTTCCGGCGCATTCGGTGCCGTGCCTGTTCTGGCCGGCACCTTCATGATCTCGTCCATCGCCCTGGCCGTAGCTGTTCCCATCGGCCTGTTATCCGCTATTTACCTCTCTGAATATGCCGGCCCCAGGGTCAGGACCTGGGCCAAACCGATCATGGAGATTCTGGCCGGGGTTCCCACCGTGGTCTACGGATTCTTTGCCGCCCTGGTGGTCGCCCCGTTTATTCGGGACATCGGGGCATTGATCGGGTTGAATGTGTCTTCGGAAAGCGCGCTGGCAGCAGGCTTGGTCATGGGGATCATGATTATTCCCTTTGTTTCTTCTCTGTCTGATGATGTGATCAATGCCGTGCCCCAGGCCATGCGGGACGGATCATATGGTCTGGGCGCCACCAAAAGCGAAACCATTGTCAACGTTATTGTTCCGGCTGCCCTGCCCGGAATTGTCGGCGGTATACTGCTGGCAGCCTCCCGGGCAATCGGCGAGACTATGATTGTCGTCATGGCGGCCGGCCTTTCCGCCAACCTGACCGCGAACCCCCTGCAGGCCGTGACCACGGTTACCGTGCAGATCGTTACCCTGCTGGTCGGCGACCAGGAGTTTGACAGCCCGAAAACCCTGGCTGCCTTTGCCCTGGGACTACTGCTCTTTCTCGTCACTCTATTGCTTAATGTGGTCGCTCTCTATATCGTCCGTAAATATCGAGAAGAATATGAATAAGCAACCATCAACCATGGAGCTGGTCAATCGCGGCCTGGCAAAACGATACCGGCGGGAACGGAATTTCCGACGGCTGGGACTGTCCGCCATTGTTACCAGCATCTGTTTTCTGGGGCTGCTTTTTATCTCCATTGCGGCCAATGGCTGGCCGGCTTTTTTTCGAACTGAAATCCTGCTGAATATCCACTTCGATAAAAGCGAGTTCGGCGTTGACAACCTGGCGGCGGCTAACTACGGCGCCCTGGTCAAAAACAGTCTTCGGGTGCTGTTCCCCGGGGTCAAGGGCCGCCGGGACAAACGAAAACTGTACAAACTTGTCAGTTCCGGCGCCTCCTTTACCCTCCAGGATATGGTCAGGCACGATCCCTCACTCATCGGCACCACCAGGAAAATCTGGCTGCCGGCCGACGATGAAGTCGACCTGTTCAACAAGGGGTATATTGCCCGTGATCTGCCGGAATCCGATCGACGCCTGAAAGACAACCAGATACACTGGATTGATACACTTTCGGCAGAAGGGCGGATAAAAAAGAGCTTCAACACCATTTTTTTTACCGCCGGCGACTCCAGGGAACCTGAGCTGGCAGGGATTCGTGGAGCGGTCGTTGGTTCACTCTATACATTGATCGTCACACTGGCCCTTTCCTTTCCCATTGGCGTGGCCGCAGCGATCTACCTGGAGGAGTTTGCTCCCTGCAACCGCTGGACCGATCTGATAGAGGTTAATATCAATAATCTGGCCGCCGTACCGTCCATTGTTTTCGGTCTGCTGGGTCTGGCCGTGTTTCTCAACTTTTTTCATATGCCCCGTTCATCACCCCTGGTCGGCGGCCTGGTCCTGACACTCATGACCCTGCCCACCATCATCATTGCCTCGCGGGCCTCCCTGAAATCGGTCCCACCCTCCATTCGGGAGGCCGCGCTCGGAGTTGGCGCGTCCAGGATGCAAACCATCACCCATCACATTCTGCCTCTGGCCCTGCCCGGGATGCTGACCGGCACCATCATCGGCATGGCCCAGGCCCTGGGTGAGACAGCGCCCCTGCTGATGATCGGCATGGTGGCTTTTATCGTCGATGTCCCCGGCGGCTTTACCGACCCGGCGGCTGTTCTGCCGGTACAGATCTACCTGTGGGCTGATTCTCCGGAACGCGCCTTTGTGGCTTTGACATCCGCCGCTATCATGGTGCTGCTCTTCTTCCTGATCTGTATGAACGGGATTGCCGTCTTTTTCCGGCGTAAATTCGAGAGGCGCTGGTAGATATCGGGAGTTGCAAGCTTCCGCACAGCATGGACTGGCGATTCATGATCAAAAATTAACCTGTTCCTAACTTAAATCGAACATTATCATGTTACTTTATCTGCTGATTCAAAAGCTCTTACCAACACTAAAAGGAGGACATCATGTTGAAAAAAGGTCTGACACTCATGGCTGCATCCCTGCTCATCGGCTCCCTTGCCCAGAACAGCCAGGCAGCCGGCCGTAACTACATTGCCATTGTCGGCTCATCCACGGTCTACCCCTTTGCCACCACCGTGGCCGAGCAGTTCGGCAAGACAACACGTTTTAAAACCCCGAAGATCGAATCTACCGGATCCGGCGGCGGTATGAAGCTGTTTTGCGCAGGCAACGGAATCGATACTCCGGACATTACCAACGCCTCACGGCGGATCAAAAAATCGGAGTATGAAAAATGCCAGAAAAACGGGGTCAAGGGCATCACTGAAGTTAAAATCGGTTATGACGGTATCGTGCTGGCCAATGCCAAGTCCGCCCCGCAGATGAAACTGACCAAAAAGGACATCTTCCTGGCTCTGGCCAAGGACGTGCCGGACCCCAAGGGTGGAGAAAAACTGGTTGCCAATCCCTACAAAACCTGGAAAGATGTCAATCCGTCCCTGCCTGACAACAAGATCGAGGTGATGGGACCTCCCCCGACCTCCGGAACCCGTGATGCCTTTGCCGAGCTGGCCATGGAAGGTGGGTGTAAAAAGATTGGCTGGATCAAGGCCATCAAGAAAAAGGACAAGAAACAATACAAGGGAATCTGCCATACCGTGCGTGAAGACGGCGCCTATATAGAGGCCGGCGAGAACGACAACCTGATCGTCCAGAAGCTGGAGGCCAATCCCATGGCTCTGGGTATCTTCGGTTTCTCTTACCTGGACCAGAACGCGGACAAGATCCAGGGCTCCATTGTGGGCGGCCAGGCCCCGACCTTTGAAAATATTGCCGCCGGCAAGTACCCGGTATCCCGACCGCTCTATTTTTATATAAAAGACAGTCATGTTGGTGTTGTGCCGGGCATACCCGAGTATGTTGCCGAATTCACCAGTGAAAAGGCCTGGGGACCGGACGGTTACCTGGCCGACAAGGGGCTGATTCCGGCACCCGACGCGGAACGTAAACAGTTCGCTGCAGACGCAGGGGCCCTTAAACCGCTCGTCCTGAAGTAAATCATTATCTATTGGATACTGCCGGAAGTCTTATCCGGCTCCCGGCAGTATCTTCCATCAATTTTCAGAATAAACAACAATTATGGAAGAGGCTCTGCAGTCCACTGAGGCAGCATTATTGAACACAGCTACTGTTGCAGGCGAGTATAGCGTAGCTCACGAAAATACAGATCTGGATGACCGGCAGACCGTCGGCGAACCTTTTGTTGACAATGGACGTATGACCTGCCGCAATGTCAACGTCTATTATGGGGACAAGCACGCCATAAAAGATGTTTCCATCGACGTGGGTAAGAATCAGGTTCTGGCCATGATCGGACCGTCCGGTTGCGGTAAATCCACCTTTCTCCGCTGCCTGAACCGGATGAATGATACCATCGACACCTGTCGCGTGACAGGAGAAATCAAGCTGGACGATCTGGATATCTACGATCGCTCCGTGGATGTTGTTCCTCTCAGAGCCCAGGTGGGTATGGTCTTTCAGAAGCCCAACCCCTTTCCCAAGTCCATCTATGACAACATCGCTTACGGACCGAAGATTCACGGCCTGGCTTCCAACCGTTCGGAAATGGACGAAATCGTGGAGAGTTCCCTGAAAAAGGCCGGCCTTTGGGACGAGGTCAACGATCGGTTGGACCAATCGGGTACGGGACTGTCCGGTGGCCAGCAGCAGCGGCTCTGCATTGCCCGTGCCATTGCCGTCCGGCCCGAGGTCATCCTCATGGACGAGCCCTGCTCAGCCCTTGATCCCATTGCCACAGCAACCGTTGAAGACCTGATCGCCGAACTGCAGGAGCAGTACACCATCGTCATTGTCACCCATAACATGCAGCAGGCCGCCCGGGTTTCTCAGCGTACGGCATACTTTCATCTCGGCGACCTGATTGAGGTGGGCTCTACCGACCTGATCTTTACCAATCCACGCCATAAACTCACCGAAGATTACATTACCGGTCGATTCGGGTAATATTCTTATGGACAGCAATGAATGGATAATCTCTCGATTTTTCTTGGTATTATATTTCTCATCGGTCTGCTGATCATCGTTACCATCATCTTTCTTCGCTCTCTTGGCAAAGACAAACTACCCGGCAATGCCAGGTTGCTCTGTGACGCCTGGAACTCAATAACTGAATCCAGAGGAGACACCGATTCTCCACCCCGATGATTGTCAGGGGCAGGGGCCGTCAATGGCAGTTGTTTGTGTTTAGATGGAGAAGAATGACGGTTATATTGTCCCTGCCGCCTGCATCGTTTGCCGCCGTGATTAATGCGCGACCGGTCCGTTGAACATCGGTGTGGTATCTGCTGAAAATAGATTCAATTTCCCGATGGGCCAGCATGGTTGTCAGCCCGTCGGAACAGAGCAGTATCAGATTGCCTTTTTGGATGTCAATTTTTTTGATATAGGCCTGAATCTCACTTTTTGCGCCCAGGGCACGGGTGATAATATGTCGTTGCGGATGGTTGTCGGTCTGTTCTCTGGAGAGGATGTTGTCCCGGCATAATTCTTCAATCAGAGAATGGTCTCTTGTGCACTGGATAAGCGACTGTCCGTTCCATTGATACATGCGGCTGTCTCCGACATTAGCGACTTCAACGCCGGTGGCATTCACTTGGAGCATGACAATTGTCGCGGCCGCGTTCAGCCGCAGTGATCTGCGTTTTTCATAGACGCTCTTGTTGGCGTGATGAATCATCTGCCGCAGTGAGCAGCTCTTTTTCCTGAAGGAAAACAATGAAACCCGTCCAGGCGTTGCGATGAGCGTTTTAATACTCTCCAGGGCAATGGCAGAGGCTATCTCCCCATGTTCCTCACCGCCGAGGCCGTCCGTCAGGCAAAAGACCCCTTTATCGGGCAGGAGGAGAAAATCATCCTCGTTTATGCTGCGCACGCTTCCGGTATCGGAATAACCGGCATACTCAACAAGAAAATCGCCGATTTGCGTCTGTCCCTCTTCGGCTTTCATCGTACGATAAACTCCTTTTTGGAGCGTTGTTTTTTCCCTTTGTAGCTGATCTGTTGTTTCACGATATAAGTTCCATTCGCAGCCGATCCTGGTACTTTAAAAACCAGGCGGCTTTTCCAGGTCCCGTTTTTTCTTGATATTGATTCATCCCGAAGGGTGCAAAGTTTTTTGTTGTTAAACCAAAGCTCTCTTTTTTCCCTGATAATGAGTCCATCAGCAGGCGCACCCAGCACGCCATAGACTAAAATACTGGTTACCCTGTCACCCCGATGGACAGTACCCGGAGCCAGTGATGTTTCTTGCAGACGCACTGTCGACCCGGAGCCCCGTTTATAGCGGTATTTTTTTTCGGTTCGCCTGTTTCCCAATATACGGCGTGAAGAGATAGTAATTGATTTACTCAGATCCCGGAGAGACTGATCAACCTTGCGGGCTGCCCGCTTATCGACAGCGAGATAACCGGCTCCGGCCCCGGCGGCAAGAATAAGGGGGGCACATCCCTGCAGGAGCAACAAGACCAGGCAGACAGCAGTCAGGAGGAAGTGTGCCGTACAACCTGCCACTGCGCCCAAGAAGGATGCAGGGTGTTTTTTCACCAGATTAAACATTATTGCTTCTTATCTATCCTGCTGGCGCTGCTTTCCAGGACTTGCCAGTCGGAACCTTCCGTAGAAGGGCGTTCATTGAACGTGCCATCAATGGTTAAACCATTTTGAGTTTCCTGCGCCGTTGTCCGTGAATCCCGTAAGGCATCCATAGCTGTTGTCGTTATTTTTACGGCATTTTTGCTAACAACAGGAAGCGTTCGAATCACTTTTGCCTTGGGATGCTGTGCACTGTTTTCTGTTTGGGTGGCGACTTGTGAGGACGGCTGCCCGTCGTCCCCGGATCGGAGGACAAAGCGGAGAATTATAAAAAAGATAAAACAGCTCAGAAGCCCGATGGCAAAAAGAGGAAGGTATCGGCGCCGCATTTTTTGCCTGGGTAAACGCCTGTCCGTATTCTTTGGTTCCGGGGCCAGCAGGGTGGATTCCACTCCATGGGCATCAGGAAGATCAATGACCGGCAAGGTTACCTCTTCTTCGGATTTGCTGCCTGTTATTGGCACGGTGATGGATTTCTTTTCACCTGGCAGCGCATGGGCAAAAGAATCCGCATCTGCAAAACGGTCGCCGGGATTCTTGGCCAATGCCTTGATAATTATACTGCGCAGGCTGGCAGAAACCACATCGTTCAGCCTGCTCAGGTCAACGGGTTGGTGCAGGTGTCCGTTGAAAATTTCACTGATTGTTCCCTGGAAAGGCGGTCCGTTACTGAGGAGTTGGTACAGAATGACGCCGACTGAATAGAGATCGGTGGCAGGGCAGCTTTCGCCGAATTTCTGCGGATCAATTCGTTCAGGCGCCATATAGGTCGGGGTTCCCGGGCCCGAGGTGTCAAGTTGTGTCAGTCGGGTGAGCGCCTCTTCATCTTCCTCCATCCTGGCAATCCCGAAATCCATCAGTTTGGCGAGGTAATTGTTGTCTTCCTGTTTGCAGATGAGAATATTTGATGTTTTGATGTCCCGGTGCAGGATTCCATGATCATGAATGCAACCAATAGCCTGCAGGATTTGTTGGATCAGCGAAATAACATTATCAACTTTCCATAGTATGTCGCCCTTGCCGGTTTCTTTCAGGAGTATATCGGACAGGGATTCTCCACGGACATATTCCATGATCAGGAAGATTTGACCATCCTGCTCAAGCTTGTCATACAGAGTGATGATATGTGGGTGCACGCCGATGGCGGCATGCAATCGACATTCACGGTCAATACGGCGGCGGATATCAAGGTTGTCGGCCAGAGCAGGGAGAATGGTTTTGACGGCAACCTTGCGGTGGAGCAGCAGGTCGTCACAGAGGTAGACCGTGCCGGTTCCGCCCGTACCGAGGATTTTGATAAAAACGTAGCGTTCAGCCAGTTTTCGGCCGATATATTTGTCTTGGTGCGGGGCAAAAATCGGCCCGTTACTGGAAGTTCTGTCCACGCGTTACCTTCCCTCTGTCGGGGTGACAGTGTTTCAGAGAGGATCGCGCCGTTTCAGGAGCCAGGCGCAGAGCAGCAGCCAGACAAGAGACTGGACTGCCAGGACACTGGTTCCATGATAGTAAACTGAACTTCCATAGTCAAATCCGATTACCTGTTCAATACAATCCGGTATCCAGGAGAGGGCTGTGTTGGGGTTGCTGTCATAGACAGCGGTTAATTCCATGGCAAGACCCCATTTTGCGGGAAGCAGTGATGCCGGGATGCGGGTTATCGTGTGCATATCCGCGAAAAAGTTGGGTCCCAGGCCGCCGGAGAGGATGAGTTGCGGCAGGACGGCGGCAACAGCAAGCAAAACGGAAAATCGGCCCGGGGTCGGGTCGAGGCTGCTGATAAACAATCCCGTGGCGACCGAAGTCCAGGCCACAAGGACAAGGGTACAGTAGATCGGCAGGAAGGGCAGGCGGCCAAGGTTTGGATGCAGGGCGCAGCAGCTGATAAAGAGAAGGCATTGCAGCCCGGTTATGGTCAGGCAGAACGGCAGTTTTGAGGCGATATAATCAAAAATACGCATTCCGGCCATCCGTTCCCGCAGATAAATTTGCCGCTCCGGGGAAAGTTCAAGACAGCTCGAAACAGTACCTAAAAAAACAGCGGTCATAATGCCCATCAAAAGAACACTGATAGGTACCGGCAGGTTGGCGGGTCCCTCGTAGCGCAGGGCATGGATAATCCGCCAGGCTGGCCTGGAATCAAGAATTCCCTCGGGAGACAGCAGTTTTTTTATCGTAACCTCGAGTTGTGGCCCGTCATGTCGCAACTGTAACTCCACGGATTGCCTGCGCATGGCGCTGATTTGTTGATTTGGGAAACCCTTGATGTCCAGAGTCAGGGTCACGAGGGCCAGAAGCACGGGAATCAGCGCGTAGGTGATGATACGTTTCGGAGCGCCGAGCCTGATCATGATGTGGCGCCTGGAGAGACAGTACCAGTGGGCAGGGGAGAAGGGGAAACGCCCTTTTTTTTCAATAGCCCCGGTTAGATGATTGGATGGCCGGGCAGTAATGACGCCCATTTCCTGTTGCCGGCGTGTGATCAGGGTGTTTTGCAGCCGGGGATTTTTATTGCGGATGTTTGCGTTATAATAGGGGGATTTTCGGTATCTTTCAGCGTACAGAATCGCAAGGGTTCGGCGACTTATGTGGCCCTGTGAAGGTGAAGAAAGCGATTCTTTGATCACTCCTCTGTCCAGGAGATGGAAAAGCTCCACCGGTTCGGCAATCAAATGGCCTGTCTGTTCGGAAAAAAAGTCCATTGCCTCCGCCGGAGTGCCGAAAAATACCATTTCACCCTTGGCGAGCAGAACAATTTTGTCGACGAGTTCAAGGGCATCTAAACTGTGGGTGGTCATGATGACCGTGGTGCCGGCCCTGGTCATGGTTTTGAAATGAAGCATGAGCTTGGCGGCAATCCCGGGATCAAGTCCGGATACGGGCTCGTCGAGATACAACAGACCCGGCCGGGTGATCAGCTCCGCCCCAATTGATACCCGTTTGCGCTGTCCGCCGCTGAGCTGACCAATTCGTAAGCTGCGCACCCTGTTCAGGTCAAGAAGAATAAGGATCCGGTTGACAATGTCCTGACGCTGGTCAAGAGTAATATCCAGTGGCAAACGAAGCCGGGCAATAGCATTCAGGCTCACCTCGACACTCAGTTCCGGGTGGAGAATATCATCCTGGGGCACATAGCCGAGCTGATTGCGAAACATCGCTCTGGTATCGTACAGCGGAGTATCGTCAAGCAGTACCGTGCCGGAATCCGGGAGCCGCCGGCCGCTGAGACTTTGCAGCAGGGTCGTCTTTCCCGCGCCGCTTGGGCCTAAAATACCCACAAATTCACCGGGAGTGATCACCAGGTCTATATTCTTGAGTATGGGCGATTTTTCTTTTCCTGATTCGCAGGTGAGGCCTGAGCAGCTGAGACGGAGTTTCCCGGCTCGCTGTCGACGCTCCACCTGCAAGGCGCCGTTCTTTAACAGGTGACAGCGTAGCTCGGTTGTGCCGATAACAACGATATCATTGCAATCAAGTGATGCCGATTGAACAGGTCGGCCGTTGACCCAGGTTCCGTTCAGACTTGACTTGTCAATGAGTTGAAGTTTTCCGCCTTGGGCCTGCAGGGTGGCGTGATGGCCGCTGACCGTGGGGATGAACGGCAGGCAGATGTCGCAGTCCGGACGGCGGCCGATGGTCCACAGTGATTGAGGCGGGAGAATATCAGCCTGGGGCAGCCGGTCACACGGGGCGTGAAGAAAACGCAGGTGGGCGGTGCCCGGGCAGCCGAGCCCTATGATATCGTTGTGGGTAATCAGACAGGAGGTGTTGATCTTTTTCGTATTGAGATAAAGACCATTGGTCGATTCAAGATTGGTGATCCGGAACCCGCCATTGTCCAGCGACTCAATACGGGCATGGGTCCTGGAAATGGATTCTCCCGTAAGGATGATATCACATTCTTCAGAGTCCCGCCCTATGATGAGCGGTTTGCCGGTGAGCGGATACATTCTGCAGTCCGGCCCCGGTCCACTTGTCTGCAGAAAGGCAGATACTGAACATCGACTCTTGCCTTGATGGCGAGGGTCGATGTGTGATGGAGACCGCTGTTTGGTCATAAAAAAGGGGTGATAGAAAATCTTGAAGAATTACCGCGACAGGGCCAGGGCTTTCGGGCCCGTTGTATAGGGATTGAGCAGGTAGGGACTGTTGCCCTGCAAGTTGGGCAGAATCTTGTCCAGTTTGTCCTGGGCGGCGAGGATTTGGGGCAGAGGAGGGGGTTCGAGCGCTTCAAAGGTTCCGCCGTCATACCGCATCTTGCCGCTGCCGGTGGGATATTCTATGCCGACTTTCAGGCTGTGTTTTTCTCCGTCCACGGGAACATAGGCGCGAAAGGTAAGCACATAATCACTTTGCAGGATATTTTGAATATCCTCAACACTGCGAGTGATGTTGTTATATTTTTGGTCGATTCGATAATATTTTCCGAAGGTGTTTTTCGACAAGGCCTGCAGGTTGCGAAGGTGTTTCTCGCCTATTTTGGAAAAGGCTATGGAAAACAGGGGAATCGGCAGTTTCATAGTCGAAATCCTGGTCATAAGATCCGAGCGGCTGACGGCGCTGTTTTCATCCTTGCCGTCGGAGAGGACAATAATGGAGGAGGAGACGATATAATCTTCTTTACTCAGGGCGTCGCTGCCCGGCCCTGAACCGGCAGTCAGCTCCATGGCCGCGGCGATGCCGTCATAAAGCCGGGTTTTTTCACCGGTTGCGTGCAGGTCGGCAAGTCGACGTCCCAGTGTTCCGTAATCACGTTCAAAATTGGAAACAATGCTATATCCTTCACTGTTATCATCAAGGGCAATGATAGCCACCTGGTCCTGCGGCCGCTTGGCGTCAATGAACCTGGCCGCCGCCCGCAGGGCGGCCTCAAAGGGAATCCCTTTCATGGTTTTTGAAGTGTCGATGACCAGGACGGAGCGTACCGCCTCGCCGCGTTTCTGCAGCGGCTGGATGATATATTGATTTTTATCGGGATCATAGACCCGTCCCTTGACCATCATGCCGATATTCATTTTGTTCAGATTCAGCAAGGGGTTCATCTTCTGGTCAAAGGTGCGGATATAGACATGAACAAAGGGGTACAGGCCGGATTCCACCCGAAAGATTTTCAGCCCGTATCCCTGAAGATTGGGAGCGGCCTTGGTCGCCGCATGCCCGTATCCGGCTGAAAGTCCGATAGTCAGCATCATGGCCGCAATTGCCGGTACAAACCACCGGATGGTTTTGAATAATTGTGTATTCATTTTGTTCTCCTTTTTTCGTGGATGCATTCAGTTTTTAGTGCATTATTTTTTGTCGAATTGTTAATAATGATGGATCCGTAAAAAGTCTTAATATGCTCAAAGATGGCTAAGTAAAAACACAGATATACAGGTAAGCGTAGACTCCGAGGAGTAGTGTTCAGGGACGGGTCTCAACTATACAGGTAGTATGTTGTGAATCGTCCCAGAACACACGACGCAGTAGATCGACGTTTTTACGACGCCATCAATAATGGTTTCCTTGCCGGCCGCTGGTCTTGATCCGGGAAAACGGTCTTCCCAATTGGTTGACATTGACGGTTTTTCCCCGGTTATCGACAAAGGTGACATAGGCAGCCTTAGTGACGCCCGTGGTGGTATCAATGACAAAAACACCGTAGCCGCCGTTTTTTCCGGAACCGGGGAGAAAAGAACAGGAGGTGACCTGATACCTGCCGTTCCGGGCAAGGGGGACGTCCACTTTGTCTGTGCCATGAATGACGCTGATCGGCTCACCCGGGGTCTGGTCGGTACGGACCGCGCCCATCAGGGCGATGAGAATCAGGGATGCGATGACACCGATGGAAAAACCCTTTATTATGAGATAATTATTTTCTTTCATTGATAAATGCCTCTGCTGATGTGGAACCGTTTCCAAGGTCAAATTTGCGTAACAGTCGATCAATATCCTGGTCGGATGCATCACCTTTATGCCTGTTGTCGGCAGTGATTTTCCCGGCGGATTGTTTGGATTGTCTTCGGGAAACCCTGGCTTTTCTTCTGGAAGGATGTTTTTGCAGTTTGCTGACAAGGAGCGCCCGCCGTCCCAGGGCCTGGTCAAGATTGTCAGCCAGCGATTCCCAGATCTCAATATAGGTGGCGGTGTCCGTGGCCGCCGTAACCGGATTTGATCCAGGTTTTACTTTGCGCAGGGCCTGCATGGTTGCCGGGTTTAACGTGCCGTCAACCGGTACGGGGAAACCTTTGAGAAAGAGGATGGATTGTATTTCCCGGATCCGGCTTCGGGAGCTGAGCCGCAGGAAATCCCGGCGCACCTTGTCAGTGACAACAGGATCGGGTTGGGCGCCGGACAGCAGTTTCCAGTAGGGAACATGCAGGTATTTTCCGACCACCTGCATAACGCTTGATTGGACCAGCAGCCGGATGGCCGCGTGGCGGCCCTGGACTTTTTTTACCGTGCCCTTGAACCCGAAGGTGGGGCCGAAAATGGTAAAGCCCAGCTCTTTTTCCGCGAGCGCCTTGTAGACATTAATGGAGTTCACTGTCTGCATCCTGCCGATTCCGGACATGGTCTTGAAATCAATGAGGTTGAAATCCAGGGTAATACGGGCAAGGCTGCCCTTGCTGCCCTGGCTGTAATCAGCGCTCAGCACATCTCCCGGCACCCATGATTCATTAACATTAAAGGGACGTGTTGTTATGCCGAAATCCGTGCCCCGTTCCTTCGTCTGCAGACCGCGGTCAAATTCGGTGATGCCGCCGGATAACACAACGTCGGGAATATATTTATGCTGAAAACTCGAATACCCGGTGACGACTTCATTATTTAAAAAAACGGGACTGTAGGGGATGTAGACTACGTTGCCGCCGATGGCGTTGAGGGCGCTTTTGGTCATTTCGGTAATATCGCGCGGGATTTCCCCAAAGCCGTATTTTGAAGTGCCTGTATTATCGACAATGTCCTTGCCTTGAATCATGACTCTTTTGCCATAGACCTCGGTCATTGTTCCGAGGTCGTGTAAGGCCTGGTCAAAGGAGGTCCTTTTAACAACAGGATCCTCATGGGGTATTTCCACTTCAACCTGTCGTGGATCAATTTTGGCGCAGGCGGGCAGCAGGGTAAGCGCGATTAGTAAAAAGAAAGAGTATCGGAGGGTGGAAAATCCGGGTGGTTTGAAGTGTGGAGTTGGCATAACGTTTACCCCTGATTGAAAATTTTTTTAATCTTTTGATTAAATTTGCATTGATTGCTATTGGGTGATGATTGTCTTGTCGCCCCTTGACTGGTCTATAATATAGATGTCGCCCTGGACCGTGGCTCCCGCTTCAAGGATAACGGAATTCAAAACCGAACCCTCGCCGGTCACCAGGTCGTCTGTCCCGGCATCCGAGCGGGCGGCGACATTACTTTGAGCCCGGAGGGCAATATAGGAATAGTTCGGTTCAATAGAGTCGCCGATCTGGTCGTATTCTATTAGGGAATCATCAATGGCAATGCCGTCGTCAAGATCATCGGCCCGGCAGGGGGCCCAGAAACTGCCGCATGACAGCATGGCGAATAGAAAAAAAGAAATGGACTGTTTCATGGATAAGATCTCCCTGGACATGCTTTATTCAATCACGACCGAATCAACGGCTATATCTTTGTTGTTGCCGGCGACGGAGACCGAGACATTGTCCATGTCAACATGTTCTGAAATATTGCCATGGTCGGTATTGCCGATCTGCACCGAGCCGACGTTAAGCCGGTTGTTGCCGCCGCGTATGCTGCTCTGCACCTTCCCTGCCCGCAGGGAGTAGTCAATGGTGCCTGCAGCGGAATTATCCAGGATGACCGAGCCGATATTACTGATGTTGTCATCGCCGTGAACATTGTTTGTTATGCTGCCGGTTTCGATCTGGTTGTTTATTTTGTCGGCGGTAGCGTCGCGCAGAATAACGGAGGCGGAATTTATGCGGTTTCGGTTTCCGGAAGCGGTGGCGGAAATTGTGCCGTCGGCATGGACGGTGTTTGAGATTCGTCCGCCGCTGGAATGGGCGATCCGTACCGATCCGGCATTGACCTCATTGTTGTTTCCCCTTGTTTTTGCGGTATACGATCCGTTTGTTACGGTGTTGCGCACATGGAGGCCAAGAAGGTCCGAGCACTGTCCGGAAATCGGGCAGCAGAGCAGGCAGAGTGAAAAAGCAATGCCGGTAATTTTCATTGTATTCTCCCGTGAACTTGCCTGTTTCTCCCGGTAGCCGCAGTCATCGGTCGAAACAGGCTCTTTTGTCTGACAATTAATTAATGGCTACCGATGCGGCATTGGCCTGGTTGTTGCGGCCCTGTTTCACGATGCTGGTTATATCGCCGGTATTTTTTACCTCATTGATGACCGTGCCCGAAGACACCGCCCCTTTAACGGAGATGGTTCCGGCATTGGCCAGATTGTTTCGGCCGCCACGGACAACCGCTTTCAGGTCACCGCTGGTGTTGATCGTATTCATCAGGCTGCCGGAAACCTTGCTTCGACCGGTGACGACCACTGATGCGGCATTGGCCTGATTATTTCTGCCCTTTTCAACAATACTGGTAATGTCTCCGGCTTTTTTTATTTTGTTATGGATATCGGCGGTAACCAGGGTGCTGCATCCGCGCTCATCCGTTGCGACACCGGCAGCGTCGGTTCCGGTATCCGTGGAAGCAGAGTCGCCTGCCGATACCGAATTCGATTCGGTATCCGCTGTCGCAGGTACAACATTGAATGACCCGATCATGGTGGTCTGGCTGTTGTTATGATGTGTTGCCCCGTTGGCAAAACTGAGCGAGGCGGAACCGATTAGAACAAGGGTAAGGATTGCTGCTTTTTTCAACATAATGTCGTCTCCTTTCTATGAAAAGATGAGTAAATGGAACAAGAGCCACGCCGGCTGATACAGGGAATAGCAAGCAAGATGCCGACAGGAAATAAACGGAGAAGAAAAATGAATAATGATGTTTATCCGGCAGGTTATAACGGCTCGTGCAGACGGAAAGGGTGCCGGTGCAGCACTGCTTTTTCCTTAACGGGGCTTTTTAGGTAATTTTTTGTCCGAAAATCGGACAGGCCGCAGGAAAAATACGCTATAATAATTTAATTTTATAGGTTTTTTTGAGAGATATTGACTGTGGATGAAAATCGGACGATACAAAATCGTCTTTGAGGACGGATTATTTTTTATCGGAGGAGATCTGGAACTTTTTCATCTTTTCGTAAAAGGTGGACCGGGCAATGCCGGCAATTTTTGCCGCTTCGGATATATTGCCTTTGGCCGTATCAAGTGCCTGACGGATATATTTCTGTTCCATTTTTTCCAGGCTGGGCAGGGAAGAGACCTTGCGAAGAGATTCTCGTCCAAAATTATCTCCAATGCGGGCCAGATCGTCCATGGTAATTGTCTTGCCCTTTGCCTGGACGCTGAGACGCAGGACGCTGTTGCGCAATTCCCTGATATTACCCGGCCAGGAGTAGGACTCCAGCGCCTTGATCACCGGGTCGGCAATGGCGGGAAGCGACCAGTTATATTCCCGGGAAAACTGTTTGAGAAAAAAGTGGATCAGGGGTTCTATGTCTTCCTGTCTTTCCCGCAGGGGCGGCACTTTGAGAATAAAACAGGAAAGCCGCTGGAAAAGATCTTCCCTGAACGTGTTGTCCCGAATTTTTTCTTCCAGGTTTCGATTGGTTGCCGCTATGATTCGGACATCAAGCTTTTTTACCCTGATATCACCAAGACGGGTAATTTCTTTGTTTTCAAGAAAGCGGAGCAGCTTTGGTTGCAATACAAGGTCCATATCGCCGATTTCATCAAGAAATACAGTTCCATTATGGGCCAGTTCCAGTTTACCGGGCTTGTCGACGGCATTATGAAATGCTCCCTTGACCGAGCCAAACAGTTCACTTTCAAAAATGCCCTCCGGAATAGCTGAACAGTTCAGGGTCAGACAGGCGCCCTGCCTGTTGCTGAAACTATGCAGTGCCGAGGCCACCAGTTCTTTACCGGTGCCTGCCTCCCCGAGAATAAGCACCGGGACACTGATTGGGCCAATAGTCCTGATATCTTCGTACAGCCTTATCATGGCCTCACTGCGGATGATAGTTTCATCCTTGAGCTCCAGCCTGTTTTTAAGGTTTTGCCGTTCCTGGGTCATCTGGATCTGATACCGAATCCGTTCCAGGAGGGCGGAACCATATCGCACAAGGATGTCGATCAGCGTCTTGCATGTGGCTGTCGATAATTTTTTATTCCGGCCGGTTAGATATAGACAGCCCTCCGGATTCCCCGCAAAAAAGAAGGGAGTGCAAAAAATCAGGTCTGGCCTGCTTTTTTCGGAGGCATCAACGGCACGAGGTTGGTCCGTTGCTACCGGGTGAAATACAGTCTCCCGGTTACTGAGAGCCATGTGAATAAGACCGTGGTCGATCGGACTCTCGGCATTATCAAAATCAAGGTTTTCCATTGCCCGGTAAACAAGATCGCCCTTCTTATCGTGGGCGGCGATAAACCCCTGCTCGCAATGGATTAACCGAAGGGAGGCTTGTAAGAGTCCGGAGAAAAAATCCGATTCATTATCTATCCGATCAAGCTGGTGCATGGCATGAAGCAGATCGGCATAATAATTGTTCGTCGGTCCGTTTTTATCAGCAGCGCCAATGGCATTTCCCTCTTCCGTATCGGGAAAAAAAGATTCCAGACCCAAAATAATGGTTTTTTCTTCCATATGCTCCGGAGAGGAGCGAGTGTTTTGGGTAGCAAACACACGGGATGGACTTTGTTTCTGCTCGTCAATAAAGGTAAGGAAAAAATCAACAATTTTAAAGGTAAAACCATTTGCAAGTCGCAGGGAGGTGATCTTTTTGTTTCCTTGCCAGATTCCATTGGTGCTCCCGCTATCGGTGAGATAAAATCCATCGTCTCCAAGATGAATAATGCCATGATGCCGGGAGACCCGAGGAGAATCAAGGACAAGGTCATTGTCGGCATCTCTTCCTATTTGAAGCTTGTCCGTAAACGGTACAACGCGATAGTTACATGCGTTCTGACTGACGATTAATTGCGGCATAGTCCTGAATGAATAAAAATATGCACAGTAGACGAAAAATCAGCGATATAAAGATAGTTCAGCTATAGATCGCAGAAAGGTTATTTTTTTGTTGTTATGAGGTTTCAGTTGATGTATTATATAAAATTTTCTTAGAGTGTTTGCTTTGGCCGAGTGTTTCAGCTGTGCTGGATTTTCACCGTTGTCTAAAGCAGGATACGGGAGTTACAGTACATTCTGCAACTCCTTTTTTATTTGTGAGTCGTGTAAAGGGGTACCTTGGAAAATTTACTTTTTCAAGAAACCTAAAGATAATTTGGACGTTTTGCAAATACGTTAATAACAAAGAGCAGCGATCTGTGTGCAGAAGTTGAGGAACGCGAGATGAAACAAGATCTTGACAGGGTGCGAAATATCGGAATCAGCGCCCATATTGATTCGGGCAAAACAACGCTCACCGAGCGTATTCTTTATTATACGCAACGTATTCATGCCATTCATGAGGTTCGGGGAAAAGACGGCGTTGGCGCAACCATGGATTCCATGGAGCTGGAAAAAGAGCGTGGCATCACCATTCAGTCCGCGGCAACGTTCTGCAATTGGAAGGATCACGATATTAATATCATTGATACTCCGGGTCATGTTGACTTTACCGTCGAGGTGGAACGAGCTCTGCGGGTACTTGACGGCGCTATTTTAATTCTCTGCTCGGTCGGTGGGGTTCAGTCGCAGTCGATTACGGTTGATCGACAGATGACCCGTTATAATGTTCCCCGGATTGCCTTTATCAATAAATGTGACCGGACCGGGGCAAATCCGGCCCGTGTCGTCCAGCAGCTTCGCGACAAGCTGAATCTGAACGCGGTTATGATACAGATCCCCATCGGCCTGGAAAGTGATATGGAGGGGGTTGTCGATCTCATCACCATGAAGGCGATTTATTTCGACGGCGACCAAGGCGATCAACTTCGTTTCGAGGAAATCCCGGCTGAGTTACAGGATGAGGCTGAAGAAAAGCGCGAGGAACTGCTTGACGCGGCTTCCATGTTTTCCGATGAACTGATGGAGGCCATGCTCGAGGAGCAGGAAGTTACTGAAGAGATGGTGCATGCGGCCATTCGTAAGGGAACGCTCAGCCTGGAACTGGCACCGGTCATGCTTGGATCGGCCTATAAAAACAAGGGAATTCAGCCATTGCTCGACGCGGTAAATATGTATCTGCCCTGTCCGACGGATGTTGAAAATATTGCCCTTGATCTGGATAATGATGAAACCGAGATTCCGGTGTCCAATAATCCCGATGATGATTTGGTGGCGCTGGCCTTTAAGCTCGAGGACGGCCGATACGGCCAGTTGACCTACATTCGTACCTATCAGGGGGTTATCAGAAAGGGCGAGACTATTATCAACACCCGCACCGGGAAAAAATTGAAAGTGGGCCGTCTGGTTCGCTTGCATGCCGATGAAATGGAAGAAATCGAAGAGGCGGGCTCGGGTGACATTGTGGCTCTGTTTGGTGTGGATTGCGCCTCCGGGGATACGTTTTGCGGCGGTAAGTTAAACTGGTCCATGAGCTCCATGCATGTGCCGGAACCTGTTATTTCCCTGGCAATTCGTCCCGTAGATAATAAGGCGCAGGGGAATATGTCCAAGGCGCTGAACAGGTTCACCAAGGAAGATCCTACCTTTAAAACGTTTGTCGATCATGAGACAAACGAAACCATTGTTTCAGGTATGGGTGAACTTCATCTTGAAGTATATATTGAGCGTATGAAGCGGGAATATGGGGCGGAAGTTGAAATCGGAGCGCCGCAGGTTGCCTACCGTGAAACCATTACCCGTCATGCCGATTTTAATTATACCCATAAAAAACAGACAGGCGGTTCCGGTCAGTTCGGCCGGGTAGGCGGATATATGGAGCCGTTTGAAGAGGGTGAATACGAATTTGTCGATGAGATTGTCGGTGGTGTTATACCCCGTGAATATATACCCTCCTGTGACAAGGGTTTTCAGGCCAGTATGAAAAAGGGCACTTTGATCGGCGCTGCTATTACCGGAATAAAGATGGTTATCAACGACGGGAGTTTTCACGCTGTTGATTCCTCGGATATGGCCTTCCAGCAGGCTGCCAAGGGAGCTTTTCGTGAAGGATACGCCAAGGCCGGTCCGATCATTATGGAGCCGATCATGAAGGTCGCCGTTGAAGGGCCGTCTGAATTTCAGGGCGCGGTTATGGGCAGCCTGAATCAGCGGCGGGGTATGATCGTCGGTACCTTTGAAGAGGGTAATTACACTGTGGTTGAGGCGGAGATGCCGCTATCCGAAATGTTTGGTTATTCAACCACGCTTCGTTCCCTGACCCAGGGCAAGGCTGAATTTACCATGGAGTTTTCCTCCTATAAGCAGGTGCCAAAAAGTGTGGCCGAGGATTTAATCAAGGCCTACCAGGACGAAAAAAAAGAAGGATAAGCGGTAAGGCAGGGTCACTTTGGCGAATAAATAAAACGATATTTACGAAGAATAAAGAGGCAAGGCAATGGGTTACGAACCACTGGTCAATCAGAACCCTTTACGGGTATTAAATCTGGGCAGAGGAAGCAAACAGTTAGGGCTGGTAATGGCTCGCGCGGGATTGGGAAAGACAGCTCTATTGGTTCAAATAGCATTGGATTCAATTTTACGCGGCAATCGCGTTATCCATGTAAGCATTGGGGAATCCATTGAGAAGACCAAGGCTTGGTATGATGATATCCTGCAGTTTATCCTCCAGGAGCATAGCGTCTCCCGACCGCATGAATTAATAGATATGATTGCCCGGCATCGTATGATCATGACCTTCAAGGAGGATACCTTCAGTCGTCCCCGGCTGGAAGAGCGACTTAATGATTTAATTCTTCAGGATATTTTCAGACCGAACTGCCTGGTTGTCGATGGTTTTGACTTTGGGCGCGCTGATCGTTCCACTGTTGAGGATATTAAGGAATTTTTGGAGAGCATGAACCTGCAGGCCTGGTTTTCAGCAACAAGTCATCGCACTGATAATCGGGTTTCTCCGGCCGGGGTGCCAGCGCCCTGCCATGAGGTAGATGACCTCTTTGATACTGTCATTCTGCTGAAGCCTGAAAAGGATGCGACAATTCAACTTGAAATAATAAGGAATAACGGCATTGATTCGGATGCAGGTATCGGGCTTAATCTTGATCCGTCAACAATGATGATTAAAGAGGGCTGACTCGTTTGCAGGGAGGACGTCCAGGGCGCATGCGTAATCTTTTGCGTCGGCAATTTTTCCTCACCGTTGCTGTTTATCCCTGAAAAGGGTACCATCCCGGACATCGATATGCGCTTTCGACCCTGTATAGACCTGCATGACGGCCAGGTAAAGCAGATCATCGGCTCCACTCTGCGTGGGGTTGGTTCTTCAGGCCCAAACACAAATTTCTCTTCGGAACTTCCCCCTTCATATTACAGTCGCATGTACCGGCGGGATAATCTTACCGGTGGTCATGTGATTATGCTCGGCCCCGGTAATGAAGACGCTGCTGCTGATGCCCTTGCCGCCTGGCCCGAAGGCCTGCAGGTCGGCGGCGGTATAACTGTGGATAATGCCGAGCAATGGCTTGAGCGGGGTGCTTCCCATGTTATTGTTACCTCCTATGTGTTTTATGACGGTCTCCTTGATGAAAAGCGCCTGCAACGGCTTTGCTCGCTGGTTGGCCGCGATAGGCTTGTGCTTGATCTGAGTTGTCGTCGTAAAGATGGTGGCTATTGTGTCGTCACCGATCGCTGGCAAAAGTTTACCCGGCTTGAGATCAGCAGCCGGGTGCTTGATGATCTTGCCGGCTATTGCGACGAATTTCTTGTTCATGCCGTGGATGTTGAGGGCAAGTGCATGGGGGTTGACGACCGCCTGATTCATCTGCTTGCAAAGAGTACCGCCGTACCGATTACCTATGCCGGTGGAGTTGCTACCATGGATGACCTTGCCCTGGTCCGTAAGGCCGGAAAAGGGAGGTTGGATGTGACGGTGGGCTCGGCCCTGGATATCTTCGGTGGCACAGGTTTAAACTATCAGGGCGTGATTGACTTTTGCCGAATGTGAATCAGCTGATTTCATGATGCCTGATAAGAAAAGCCCACTTTCTGAATTGTCCGAGATAAAACTTTTTGTTTCCGATGATCTTTATCGGGCCTTTCAACGTTGCGTCTGGGTACTTGTTCACGAAACCGGTCGTGATCAACTTGACATTATGCACGAGGTGGTCCGGGATTTTCTTGTTAAACACGAATGCTGAAAGTCTTTGAGTATACGTCCCCTGCACCCTGCACATCCTGTCTCTTTTTTCTCTTCCTATTACCTCCGTCTAACCGGTCTTACCGGACAAAATTAACCAGTCGCAACGACGACACAACTATTTTTTCCGGAAGGTTTGAATTGCAGTTAATTGTCACTTGGAAATTAAAAAAGCATCTTTTCTTATTTTTTAATAATTTGTTTGCTTTACTTGACCAGTGCTTCTCCTTCCTTTAATATACCGCCCTGATGAAGGATATTAAGCTCCTGTCTCTCCCGTGTAATGTCGGAAAAACTCCTTTCGTCTACCTGTCTTGATCCTGTAGAATGGTATTTGAGGGTGCCTTGAAAGATAAATATCGAAATACGGTTGTTTGTTTAATTCTGTATAATATAGCTTAATTTATGGATAATCAGGAAGTTCGAGTACGAAAAATTCGTAATTTCGTAAAAAAAATGCCCAGCCTGTCGACCACGGTAAGCAAGGTTCTGGAAATCTGCAGTCGGCCGGATACATCCCCTAATGATCTGAACAAGGTCATCTCCCTGGATCCCGTCCTGACCGGTCAGGTGTTGAAACTGATCAATTCCGCGTATTATTCTTTGATGAATAAGGTTGCTTCGTTGACCAGGGCTATCATTATGCTGGGCCTGAATACCGTTAAAAACCTTGCCTTGTCGACGGCTATTATTCGCAGTGTCGGGCAGACGAAGAAATCCAAGGTATTACCCATTCGGAAATTTTGGGCTCATTCCATTGGAGTAGGAGTCACCGCCAAGATTTTTGCAGCAGAACTCAATGTGCCGATGGGGGAGCGGGAAGAATATTTTGTGGCAGGTCTTCTTCATGATTTGGGAAAGATACCCTTTGGTGATGAATATGCTGAAGTCCTGACGGAAACCGGAAAGAAACAGCAGGCGCTGGTAATCACTGAGCAGCAGCTTCTCAGGATCGATCATCAGGAAGTGGGACGGATGATTGCCGAGAAATGGAAATTAAATACCGCGATAACCCAGGCCATCTGTTATCACCATGCTCCTGAACTTGCCGACCCTGAACACCGGCAACTCGTTGCCGCCATAGCCCTTGCCGACTGTTATGTCTGTCTGTTTGATATTGGTTATGCCGGCAATTATTATCCCGATGAAGAACAGTTTGCCCGGGCGCTGGAGATGACCGGCCTTTCCTGGAATACTATCTCCGGTCTGTCAGAGGCCGTGGAAGAGGAGATATTTAAAGCGGAAGTGTTTCTGCAGGTGTAAAAGTATATTTTTCAAGTTAATCTGTATTATTAGCGGCCGGGAGGGCTGGAGTATGATTAAAGTCAGATTTTGGGGCGTTCGAGGATCAATTCCCTGTCCCGGGCCGCAATCCATGAAATATGGTGGTAATACCGCCTGTATTGAGTTGCGTTTTCCCGAGGTAAATCGCCATATTATTATAGATGCCGGTTCCGGTATCCGCGAACTGGCCAGCTACATGATGACCCATGACCTGCCCAACGGACCGATTTCAACGGAAATTTATCTGTCCCACACCCATTGGGACCATATCATGGGGTTTCCTTTTTTTGTGCCCGCCTATATCCCCGGTACCAGTATCAAGGTGTTCGGTCCTGTAACTTATGAGGATGATCCTCTTGAAGAGGTGGTCGGCGGGCAGATGAAGTATCGGTATTTTCCGGTCAACATGGGGGAGTTGGCTGCATCCATTGAGTATGAACGGTTAAAAGAGGACCCGCACATAGATCTTGGCGATGGCATCATACTTTCAACAGCCATTATTAATCATCCGATCACAGCCCTTGGCTACCGTTTTTCTTTTCGCGGGGCGGTGTTTTGTACAGCCTATGATACGGAACCGTTTCGGAATCTGTTTGTCACTGATCCCGAAGATCCGTCGTACGACGAATTGATGGCCCATGAAGGTGAGCAGGCCGCTCTGGAACAGAACCGGGTGCTGGAGGATTTTTTTGCCGGTGCCGACCTGTTGGTCCATGACGCGCAATATACCACCAGGGAATATTTCGAGGGCAAGGTGGGTTGGGGACACTCGCCCATTGAGCATGCCATTGCTTCCGCCCGCAGGGCCGGCGTGAGACAGCTCGCTCTTTTTCATCACGATCCCGACCGCAGCGACGAGCAGTTAGACCGGTTAAGCAAAGAGTATTGCAGTGGCGACGATCCTGATGATACCAGGATATTTTTTGCCCGCGAAGGGATGGGAATTGAACTGTAACTCCCGGTTCTTGATCCCGCAGGTGATCTTGCCTCAATCGACGGATTTTTATTTACTGCTTTCAGCAGATCGTTTGTGAAATATGCGGGTTAGTTCTTTACCCTCTAAGCAATAAGTTACGATAATAAGGACGTTATACATATGGAAATCACGATGTTGGACTGTAAAGGGCTTGCCTGTCCCCAACCGGTAATACAGACAAAAGAGGCCCTGGAGAGTGGCACAACACGACTGCGGGTCATTGTTGACAATGAGGCGTCCCGGGACAATGTGGCCCGTTTTGTACGCAGTCGCGGCGGTGAGGTGAAGATACAGGCCATTGACAGGGGCTGTTTTCAACTCATGATCCAGGTTGAGAGTACGCCCGCTCAGCAGTCATTTGATCCGGCCGATTACAGTTGCCCGATTCCGACGAAAAACAGCATGGTGTATGTAATCTCTTCTGATTCCATGGGACGTGGCAGTGATGAATTGGGGTGGGCGTTGTTGCAGACCTATTTGCAAACCATTGAACAGGTTGATCCCCTGCCGACAAAGATTATTTTTTATAATGCCGGTGTGAAACTGGTCACCCGGCAGTCCGGGGCTCTCGATGCCCTGCTTGCCTTGCAGAAGAGAGGGGTTGAAATATTGGCCTGCGGGACTTGTCTTGATTTTTTTCAATTAAAATCGGAGATACAGGTTGGCCATATCTCCAATATGTATGACATCATGGCAGCCATGAGTGAGGCCGACAAGGTGGTCAGTCCTTTTTGATAGAAGGCGCCCGGGGATTTTTCCAATCCCGGATAAGGATTTTAACATTGGAGCATAATATGCGCATGTTGCGTGGTTTTGTCGGCTGGTTGATTGTAATTTCCCTTGCGCCTGGTATGGTCTGGGCAAATATCAAACCGGTGGAGTTTGATGCGGCGAGAAACAGGCTTATCGCCTATATGTTGAGTCATCAGCTGCCGGCCCAGCATTACAGTCATGTCCCCTTTGATGATAAACTGTCAAAAAAGGCGTTTACTCTCTACCTTCGTCAACTTGATCCACGGAAACGTTTTCTGCTGCAATCAGATGTCGATGAACTCGGTGCCTTTGCCGAACATATAGATGATGAGTTGCGGCGGGGAAGAATGGTTCTGCCGGATGCCGGAATGCAGATTTTGGGTGAGAGAATACAACAGGTCCGGGCCATGCTTGATCCGATAATGAACAAGGGCTTTGATCCGGAACGTGAGGATTATCTTGAATCTGATCCTAAAAAGATATCCTGGGCAGCGGACAGGAAAGAATTACAGGATCGATGGCGTCGGGTACTGAAGCGGCAGGTCCTGGATGAATATTTGAATATTGTGGAGAAAAAGAAGGAAAAGAAAACACCGACAACAGAGAAACAGGGCAAAAACATAACCCGGAGCAAGATCTGGAAAACCGCTTTCGATGCAGTTCATAAGCGCAACATTCATTACTTGAACCGTTTATTGAAAGAGAGTCGCCAGGATCATTACAATCGCTATTTTGACGCTGTGGCCAGGGCCTTTGATCCACATACCAACTACATGCCTCCCACCTCCAAGGAGGATTTTGATATTCATATGTCAGGTTCCCTTGAGGGTATCGGGGCCCTGCTGCGTGAAGATGACGGCCATATTAAGGTGGTGCGGATCATTCCCGGCAGCGCCGCTGAACATCAGGGGCAATTACAGGCGGAGGATACCATTCTTTCCGTTGCGGAAAAAGATGGAGAGCCTGTTGATATCAGTGAAATGCGCATTCGTGAAGCCGTAAGCTATATCAGAGGGCCGAAAGGGACCGAGGTGGTTTTGACCGTGCGCAAGCCTGATGGGGTCAAGCAGGTCATTCCGATTGTTCGCGATGTGGTTCGCATCGAAGAAACCTATGTCAAGTCGACCGTTCTTAAGGATAGTCATGGTGAAAAGACAGGCTATATCAGGATACCGAGTTTTTACCGTGATTTTAATGCGGCCCGGGATGCGGAAAAAGGCAGGAATGTTACTGAAGACACCCGCAGTGCGCTGGTGAAGTTGAAAAAAAAAGGGATTGTCGGCCTGATTCTCGACCTGCGGAACAATGGTGGCGGAGCCCTTACGGATGCGGTCGAGATTTCGGGTTTGTTTCTTTCGGGTGGGCCTGTGGTGCAGGTAAAGAATTCCCAGGGAATGATCCGTGTATTAGAGGATGAGGATGAGCATGTGGTCTATGATGGTCCCCTCATTGTACTGGTGAACCAGTTTTCCGCCTCGGCCTCGGAGATACTTGCCGCTGCTCTGCAGGACTACGGACGGGCACTCATTATCGGAGGGGAACACACCCATGGCAAGGGCACGGTGCAGGCATTGGTTGATTTAAATCGTAATCTGCCCCTGTTGCATCTTAAAAAATACGACGATCTTGGCGCCCTTAAAGTAACTATTCAGAAATTTTACAGAATAACCGGGGGGTCGACGCAATATAAAGGTGTGGAACCGGATTTTGTGGTACCGAGCATGCTTGATTATTTAAAATCAGGCGAAAAATATATGGATAATTCTTTGCCGTGGGATACCGTCCCGGGAGTAAAATTCGCACCTTGGCAGGGCGCAAGGTTCAACGTGTATACAGCTAAGAAACGAAGTGTCGACTGGATTGCAAAAAGTAAGAAATTCCAGGAGATCAAGGCCATGTCCATCAAGGCGGAAGAACGGCGGGAACAGACAAAGATAGCCGATTTTTTAGAGGGAATGAAAAAGGAGCGTGCAGAGGCTGCCCTGGCCAGAAAAGAAATGGTGGCAGCCGGTTTGATTGATCAGGATAGCGATCCGGATACGGGAAGGAAAAAAGAAAAAAAGAGTCTTGATGAAGAGCTGGCCGAGGACCCCTTTGTCGGCCTGGCGTCTTTTTTAATGGATGAATTCACCTCTGCCGGCAGGATTATTGGAAAGGTTCAATGATTTTTTTCTCTTGAAATCAGCCTGTAATCATGATACAGCTTGTCCCATATGAATAGCCATTCATTACCATTTGAAGATTATCTACAAAATTATTGAACTGTGACCAGCCTGATAGAAGCTTTACAAAAGAAGAAAAAAGAAATCTTGTTCATCTGGATTGACAGAACGTTGGATAGTTATGTTTCTTCGGGTTTTTTTAAAAAATCCCGGGATAAATTTGCAAATCCCGTCGGTGCAAATATACGGGAAGGGTTGAGCAGGATTTTTGAGTTATTGATTGGCGATAAGGACCAGAAAGAAATGGTCAAACCGCTGGATCAGGTTATTCGCATTCGTGCAGTCCAAGACTTTTCTCCGGCGCAGGCGGTTGCTCCGATTTTAGAGCTCAAGTGGGTGGTCAAGCAGGTCTTTGCGACCGATAAAGCGACTCGTCCGATGCTGAGCGAGATGGATTCTTTTGACTGTGATGTTGATCGGCTCGCGCTTACGGCTTTTGACATGTACATGAACTGCCGGGAACAATTGTATAAGAACCGTGTTCGTGAATTGAAAAGTGGTCGTTATATCCTGACCGATTCAGCTTGTGCTTCAGCGTTAATTAAGAAGAATCAACAGGAAATAACGAGACTTCATTAAATGTTAAGTTTTAGCAAAGTTTGTCTTGAATTGAAGAGGTGTCGGGGCGGCTTTGATTGCAATTTTGTAAAATGTTATCGTTTTAATTTAAAGCGAGGGAGTGATCGATGAAGTACACCTTCCCATTGGCGGCAGTTGTTGCCTTGGTGTTGATTGCATGGATTGGGTCGAGTATACCGGGGATGCAATACATTTTTGGTATTGCTGTTCCGTATCTGGCTATGGCCCTTTTCCTTGGCGGTTTTTGCTACCGGGTTATCGGGTGGGCCAAATCACCTGTACCCTTTAAAATTCCCACGACCTGCGGTCAGGGGTACTCGTTATCCTGGATAAAACAGGACAAGCTTGAGGCGCCGCTCACCACCTCTCAGGTCATCGCTCGAATGTTTCTTGAGATTGTTTTCTTTCGTTCGCTCTGGCGCAATACCAAGGCAACCGCATATGACGGCCCAAAGTTGACGTATGAATCAAGTAAATGGTTGTGGCTGTTTGCTATTCTATTCCATTACAGCTTTCTGGTCATTGTGTTGCGTCATATGCGGATTTTTCTCGATCCGGTTCCCGGGGTCGTTTCCATGCTTGAGTTTATGGACGGTATTCTTCAGATCGGCGCTCCGACTATGTATATGACCGATGCAACTCTTCTTCTTGGCCTGTTATTGCTTTTTGGTCGACGACTGTTCAATCGGCAGGTACGTTATATTTCACTCGCCAACGATTATTTTCCCCTGTTTCTCATTTTTGCTATTGCCGTTACCGGGATTTTAATGCGTTTTTTTCTACGTACGGATATCGATATAATAGCTATCAAACGACTTGCTATTGGTCTGGTTACCCTGCACCCGGCCATTATCTCTGATATCGGGTCAATTTTTTATATTCATATTTTTCTCGTTTGCGTACTGCTGGCTTACTTTCCGTATTCCAAACTCATGCACATGGGCGGGGTATTCCTCAGCCCAACCAGAAATATGACCAACGACAATCGTATGCGCCGTCATATTAATCCCTGGAATGATCCGAATATTAAACCGCACTCCTATGCCGGTTATGAAGATGAATTTCGTAAAGATATGGTTGAGCAGGGCATCCCTGTGGAGAAACCACTGCCGGCGGAAGCTGATGACTAAGCGGCTATGGCTGGGGCGAAATAGAGGTCATAACGGCAATTATTGATGACAATCACCCCGTAGCGACAAGAACTACGGGATGATTTTCCGGTAAGCGTAAGCAAACCATTAAGAGGATAAGGATAGAGCAATGGCAGTTGTAAAGGTAGACAAGTTAGCACGGAGCGTAGCGGAAGGGCCTTCGTTGATGACCGGCTCCATACCGACAAAAGATTGGATGGAGATGCCGGTGGTTTTCAAGCCCGGCAACTACGCGTACACGACTAAACCCAGTATACTTGAGTATTTGGATAGTCAACCTGGCGTAAGCTTCCCCAATGCCCGTGAATGGAATCCTGAGGACGATGACTGGAAACTACCGGAAAATTGGAAGGAAATTATAATCAACGGTCTGGCTGAACGATTGGGAAAATTTCGGTCCTTGAAGATTTTCATGGATTGCTGCGTTCGTTGCGGCGCCTGCGCAGACAAGTGTCATTTTTTTCTTGGCACCGGTGATCCCAAAAACATGCCGGTACTCAGGGCGGAACTGCTTCGTTCAGTGTATCGACAGGAATTCACTCTGGCCGGCAAACTGCTTGGGAAGATGGCAGGCGGCCGTGAGATGACTGTCGGCATTTTAAAAGAATGGTTCATGTATGCCTACCAGTGTACGGAGTGTCGTCGCTGTTCTGTGTTCTGCCCTTATGGAATAGATACGGCAGAGATCACCATGATGCTGCGCGAGCTGCTGCATCTTGTTGGCTGCGGTATTAACTGGGCCATGGAACCGGTTGCAAACTCCAACAGGACCGGTAACCACATGGGGCTTACCCCCCAGGCTTTCAAAGGGAATGTGGATTTTCTCTGTGAGGATATAGAAAATCTTACCGGGGTACATATTGAGCCGAGCTTTAACCGTAAGGGTGCGGAAGTTCTGTTTATCACCCCGTCAGCCGATGTATTTGCCGAGCCCGGCTTATTTACCTGTATGGGCTATCTTCTTCTTTTTGAAGCGATCGGCCTTGATTATACATGGTCAACCTATGCCTCCGAAGGTGGTAACTTCGGTCTTTTCACCTCCAACGAGATGATGAAGAAGCTCAACGGTAAGATGTATGCTGAAGCCAAACGGCTTGGGGTTAAGTGGATCCTTGGTGGTGAATGCGGCCATATGTGGCGTGTAGTGCACCAGTATATGGATACCATGAACGGACCGGCTGATTTTCTTGAAGTGCCGAAGTCACCGATAACCGGCACTGTTTTTGACAATGCGGCTTCCACAAAAATGGTCCATATCTCGGAATTTACAGCAGATTTGATTAAAAATGGGAAGCTTAAGTTTGATAAAAGCAGAAACAGCCATGTGAAGGCAACCTTCCATGATTCCTGTAATCCCGCCAGGGCTATGGGGCTATTGGAAGAGCCCCGCTATATCCTGGATCACGTTGTTGAAGATTGGGTGGAAATGCCAGAAAATACGATTCGGGAGAAGACGTTTTGCTGTGGATCGGGTACGGCCCTGAATACGGATGAGATTATGGAACTTAGAATGCGTTCCGGGTTGCCGCGGGCAAATGCCGTTCGTTATGTCGCGGACAAGCACGCGGTCAATATGCTTACCTGTGTCTGTGCAATCGATCGTGCCACCTTGACGACCCTGATGAATTACTGGAATCCCGATGTTGAGGTGTGCGGATTGAGCGAATTGGTTGCTAACGCTCTGATTATAGATGGTGAGAAAAGGCAGGAACTTCCTGAAGGTCTTCGGACTATGGTATTTTAATTCTCTGGCAGGAGTGGAGGAAAAGCAATGTATGACAGTGGTAAAATTATTCCGGGACTGATTATTTTCGTCCTGTTTATCACCTTTCCCGTCTGGTACAACCATGGTGCTGCACGGGCGGTGCCACAACCGGAATTACCGAAAACTTTGAAAGAATGCGTTTTACCGGCAGCAGATATGCGCTCGGAACACATGCAGCTGTTGAATCAATGGCGTGATAAAGTTCTCCGCACCGGTGATAGATCATTTGATGTGAAAATTGGTGATAAAGAGTATCAGAAGAGTCTGATGAATACCTGCATGCAGTGTCATACAAGCAAGAAAAAATTTTGTGATACCTGCCATACATATGCGTCGGTGACTCCATATTGCTGGGATTGTCACATAGCCCCTGTAGAGTGAGCCGTGAAGGAGGATATATACTGATGGATAAGAAAAGAAGAGATTTCCTTAAGGTTGCCGGTGCCACAACGCTGGCCGGCCTTGGGGGACCGGCCATTGTTGAGCGACTGGTATCGGGATCAAGTCCGGTGCAGGCAAAGGCTGCCCACGGGGAACGTCTTGCCGGCCATGGGGCGGACACGCATGCCGGGGCGGCAGGGCATGGCGAGGAGACCGTCAAGTCAGGCAACCGTTTTGGAATGATAGTGGATCTGCGTAAATTTAAACAATATCCGGAGCTCATAGAAAAGGTTGTCCATGCCTGCCATGCGGAACATAATGTGCCTCATTTCCCGACCAGGAAAGATGAAATAAAATGGATCTGGCCGACGGAATATGAAAAGGCCTTCACGGAGCACAGCCAATATTATAAAGATAAGCCAACCATATCCAACGAGGTCCTGGTACTCTGTAACCACTGTGACGAACCGCCCTGTGTCAAGGCCTGCCCGACCCGGGCAACATTTAAGAACAAGGACGGCATTGTGGCCATGGATTATCACCGCTGCATCGGCTGTCGGTTCTGTATGGCCGCGTGTCCTTATGGTGCCCGAAGTTTTAATTGGCTTGATCCCAGAGTCGGATTGGATATGAACCATATAAATCGCTACTTTCCAACCCGAATGCGAGGTGTAGTTGAAAAGTGTAATTTTTGTGCGGAACGGATCGGGCTTGGCAAGAAGCCCAAGTGTGTCGAGGTCTGCGGAGAGACCAGGGCCATGATATTTGGTAACTTGAACGATCCCAATTCCGAGATCAGGAAGGCGCTGAAGGAAAACTATACCATTCAGCGTAAGCCCTCTGCGGGTACCCATCCATCAGTCTTTTATATTGTATGAGGTCGCCATGTTTGAAAAAGCGCTAAAAGGGAACAATTATTACTGGATATGGCTGGCCTTTTTAGGCACTTTCATGGGAATTGCCGCTTTCTGCTATGTCAGGCAGTTCAATTATGGTCTTGGCCTTACCGGGATGAGCCGCGATGTCTCCTGGGGTTTGTATATTTCCCAGTTCACCTTTCTGGTCGGTGTCGCCGCTGGAGGTGTTATGCTGGTACTTCCCTATTACATTCATAATTACAAGGCGTTTGGTAAAATCACCATCTTGGGTGAATTTCTTGCTATTTCAGCGTTGCTCATGTGTTTGAGTTTTATTGTCGTCGACCTTGGCCAGCCCATGCGCATGTTGAATGTTATTTTCCATGCCCAGCCGCGATCAATGTTGTTTTACGACATGATTGTTCTCAATGGATACCTTTTTCTTAACATTCTCTGTGGCTGGGTCATACTTACGGCCGAGAGGAAGCAGGTGCCACCGCCCAAGTGGATATATTTTTTCGTATACCTTTCCATCCCCTTTGCCGTTTCCATTCACACGGTAACAGCCATGCTGTACTGTGGCCTGCCCGGCCGTCACTTCTGGTTATCCGCCATTGTCGCGCCTCGTTTTTTAGCCTCCGCCTTTGCCGCCGGTCCGGCATTGATTGTTGTTGTTGCCCTGATTCTAAAACGAGTGGCAGATTTTGATGCCGGTAAGCAGGCGTTGGACAAAGTGGCGACCATCGTTCTCTATGCCGCCCTGGTCAACGTTTTTTTTGTCGGCCTTGAGTTTTTTGTCGGTTTTTATTCCAATATTCCCGGACATAAACATACCCTGCAATATCTGTTCTTCGGACTCGAGCATCATGGCCATATGTACAATAACCTGGTTCCTTTTATGTGGGGTTTTGTCGTGCTCTTTGTCGTCGGTGTTGCTTTGCTTTCCATTCCATATACTAGAAAACAAAATGATTTCTGGCTTGGGGCAGGGTGCGCGGCAATCTTTATTTCCTTCTGGCTTGATAAGGGGATAGGGTTTGTGCTTGGTGGTTTTGTCCCCAGTCCACTCGATGAAATCACCGAGTATTATCCGACGGCCAATGAAATTTTTATAGCGCTTGGTATATGGGCAATGGGCTTTTTTGTCCTTACCATTCTCTATAAAATTGCTATTGGTGTTGAGCACGAGATAGAAGCCTGACTGATTACCGATAATTTCAAAACAAAAAAGCCCCCGGTCCTATGGATCGAGGGCTTTTTTCTTGCAAGCCCTTATCCTTGCGAATATTTTTTCTGACCGTTTGTTCTCTGTCCCTCACTGCAGGACAAGAGATGGTTCTATTGCACTATGGGGCAAAATTTTATATAAAAAAACGTAAGCGTTCACCAGCACCTCACGGAGTCTACGCTTACCTCTTCGTCCATTTTGAACTTCTCGAATAGCACCAGTATGCTTCAAAGTCCAAAATGAGCAAATCTAAGGCACTGGTAAACACTTACAGGCCTGAGATAAACGAAACGTTGTAGTCCCGATGAACGGTTACAAAAAAACAAACGATGAATAAAGGTAAACGATACAGGTGACGACATGGGGAGAGTAAAAACATTTCGTGTAGTCAATCATAGATTTCAATTTAAATGTGACAAGTGCGGGACGAGGAAATATATAGCCATCCCCACTCATCTGCGTCAGCGGAGTGTTCGTTGTCATAAATGCGGCGAGATCGTCAAGTGTTCGTTTAACAGGCGGGCAACTTTGCGTGAGTTACAGAGCGGTAAGGCGGTTTTGATTACGAACTCCGGGAAGGATGTGGAGATATTTCTCAGTGATGTTTCGTCAAAGGGGATTGGTTTTGAGATGTCCATTCGGGCAATGCGTTCCCGGGCCATAAAAATTGGCGATCAGATTCAGGTTTACTGTAGCTGGAGTCCGCGTCTTCTGAGCAACAGTCGTTATGTGGTGCAAAATATCAGAGGGCAGAGGGTCGGTGTAAAAAGACTGGAGCAGGGCATGTTTAAATAATTCCTGTCTATCCGCCGGGCTGGATCAGGTTTCCTGACGCAATCAATTTGAACGCCCATTGCTTCGGTGCGGATAACGGGGAGTTGATGGTCGTTTTTTAGTAAGGGAGCCTTAAAAAAAGAGTGTTATCAACCGGTCGGCAGGGTGAGGTTGAGGTAGAGCTGCCAGAGTTTGAGGATATAGGGTTGAAAGAAGAGCCAGCAGAGAGCGGCAATTGAGAGAAAGGGGCCAAAGGGAATGCGGGTGCGACCCCCTTTGTGCTGTTTGAGCATTGCCCCAATCCCTACAATTGATCCAAGAAGCGAGCTGGCAAAGACGACAAAGAGCAGACTTTGCCAGCCAAGGAAAGCGCCGATCATGGCCAGCAGTTTGATATCTCCCCCCCCCATCCCGTCCCTTTTCGTCAAAATATGATATCCTAAAGCGATACCATAAAGAACGCCTCCTCCGAGCAGGATGCCGAGGGCGGATTGCTGCCAGCTGACCAACGGAATGATAAAGGAACCGGCAAAACCGACGAGAATCCCGGGCAGACTGATGACATCGGGAATTATCTGGTGTCGGATGTCGATAAAAATAATAACCAGCAGGGCCGCGGCAAAGAGAAAATAGAAAATAAAGGAAATGTTAGGGCCGAAAGTATGAAAAAGGGCGGCGGCAAGCAGGCCCATGCACAGTTCAACCAGGGGGTACTGCAGGGAGATTTTTTCTTTGCATGTCCGGCACCTGCCCCGGAGTGCCAGGTAGCTGAGGACAGGTATGTTTTCATACCAGTGGAGAGGCGTGGAACATTTTGGACAGTGTGATGCCGGGAAGACGATGGATTGTTTTTTGTCCGGCAGCCTGAGAATGACGACATTGAGAAAAGAGCCGACAACCGCACCGAAGAGCAAGGCAAAGAGCGAAAAAAGAGTGTCCACGAAGATGTTCTTTGTTATATTAATAAAAACGGCATTCTGAATCCACGGGCCACTTTACATTTTCAACGTCCTCCACGGCCTTGTTGAGGCTGTGACTTGAAAATAATGGTCCGGACGTATTGGTTTGTTGAATGTTGCCCGGCATAATTCCGGGACAACGTACTCTTACTTCTTTGTATCGTTTTCCATGCCTGAATTCCAGGAAAAAGCGCCTCTGCTGCAAAAGGAGGCCATCGCCCCGGGTATTTTTCGCCTGACAATGCATGCTCCTGAAATTGCCGGAGCAGCCCACCCCGGTCAGTTTGTCATGGTCCAGGTGGATACAAGCATGGACCCCCTCCTGCGCAGGCCTTTTTCCGTCCATCAGGTTACGTCCGGCGGTAATATTCAGATACTTTTCAAGGTGGTCGGTCAGGGAACGGCCAGGCTTGCCCGATTGACTCCGGGAGATCAGCTCGACTGTATCGGTCCCCTTGGACGTGGATTTTTTCTCGATCGCAGGGATCGTCTTTGTCTCATCGGAGGTGGAATGGGTATTGCGCCATTATATTTTCTTGCCAAACGGCTGTTGCAGACCGGCGAATCGCCTGGAGATGATTATGTTTTTCTTGGCGGTCGCAGTCGGGAAGAGATCAGTCTTTTTGCCGCCGAATTTTTTGATTTAGGCTACACGGTCAAGGTGAGCACCGATGACGGCAGCATGGGCCATCATGGTTTTGTTACCGACCTTTTGGGACCTGTTTTGCCGGATATGGAGCGGGTCTATACCTGCGGCCCTTTTCCGATGATGAGAATAGCCGCCCAAAAGTGCGGCCAGGCAGCTGTTTTCTGTCAGGTTTCCCTGGAAACCCATATGGCCTGTGGGCTCGGGGCATGCCTCGGCTGCACCCTTACGGGCGCTGACGGCAGGTATATTCATGTCTGTCGACAGGGGCCGGTTTTTGATGCCGAAGAGGTTGCATGGACAACATAAACGGTATGGACATCGACCTTCGGGTCCGCCTCGGAGAGTTGCGGCTGCGTAATCCGGTTATGACCGCCTCCGGAACCTTTGGCTACGCACGGGAATTTTCCCAGCTTGTCAACCTGCACCGGCTGGGCGCTATAGTGGTCAAGGGGATTTCCCTCAAGCCCCGGCCCGGGAATCCTCCGCCGCGGGTGGTGGAAACCGCCTGCGGGATGCTGAATGCCATTGGTCTTGAAAATGTGGGGGTTCAGGGATTTCTTGAGCGGAAGATGGAGTTCCTTCGGGGCGTCAACAGCCGGGTTATTGTAAATATTCTTGGTGATTCCGCCGCAGAGTATGGGGCTCTGGCCGGAAAGTTGACGGGCATAGAGGGAATTGACGCTCT
This sequence comes from Desulfobulbaceae bacterium, assembly GCA_024763055.1. Lineage (GTDB taxonomy): Bacteria > Desulfobacterota > Desulfobulbia > Desulfobulbales > Desulfobulbaceae > DRLX01. The sequence goes on along the minus strand of JANTGH010000010.1, from coordinate 6,060 downwards.
TGAGGTCAATATTTCCTGTCCCAATGTGAAAAAAGGCGGGGTGGCATTCGGCACTGATCCCGCAATGGCGACCGAGGTGACCCGGACGGTCAAAGGGCAAACCGATCTGCCGGTTATTGTTAAGCTCTCGCCCAATGTCACCGACATTACCGTTATGGCCCGGGCCGTGGAAGACGCCGGCGCCGATGCCGTTTCGTTGATTAACACCCTGATCGGGATGGCCATAGATGTCGGCAGCCGCAGGCCGAAACTGGCAAATGTTATCGGCGGGCTGTCCGGACCGGCCATTAAACCCGTTGCCCTGCGTATGGTCTGGCAGGTTGCGCGGGCGGTTTCAATTCCGGTTATCGGCATCGGCGGTATTGCCACCGCCGAGGACGCTCTTGAATTTCTTCTTGCCGGGGCCACCGCCATTGAGGTGGGGACGGCCAATTTTTATCAGCCTCGGGCTGCCGAATCCATTATTGACGGTTTACGTGCCTACCTTGCGGCCCAGGGTGAAGATTCGGTCAGGGCCATAATCGGCGCCCTGCAAATAGATGAGGCCTGAAATGCCCGGGAAAGTCTGTGTTTCGGCAATAGGGAGGGATGCCGCGGGAATGGAAGCGGCAATCAGGCCGGTTGCCTCTGCTGTTGATGTGGTTGAGGTCCGGCTTGATGCTATGATCAGGCCTGAGGTGGCGGAGTGCTGCCGGCTTTTACATCATCCTCTGTTGTTTACCAATCGGCCGCACTGGGAGGGCGGTGGTTTTTCCGGCAGGGAACAGGACCGGATTGAACCTTTACTGACAGCGGTTCGGCTGCAGGCGGCCTATGTTGATCTCGAGGTTCGGGCGGACAGTGAACTCCGCGAGCAGCTGCTTGCCCAAAAAAAAGAAACACAATCTTCCACCCGGCTTATCCTGTCCTGGCATGATTTTGCTATCACCCCCGATTTTGCGACCTTAAGCGGTGTCCTTGATCAGATGCGGACCTTGGGCGCCGATATAGGCAAAATTATTACAACAGCACATAACGGGGGCGATGTGCTGCGGGTTCTGTCGTTGCTTGAAACGGCCAAAGCCTGTTCATTTCCCCTGATTTGTTTCTGCATGGGCGAGCAAGGCCGGATCAGCCGTTTTGCCACTCTTTATCTTGGCGGATACATGAGTTATGTGGCGCTGCATAAGGAGCAGGCCACCGCGCCGGGCCAGTTTTCAGCCCTTCATTTTCAACAATTACGCACACTGTTTGATCATGGCAATTAACGGGTCCACCAAACTCTACGGCATCTTAGGGCATCCGGTCGGCCACTCGCTGAGCCCGGTTATGCATAATGCCGCGCTCGCGGCCATGGGGATCAATGGTGTTTATATCCCCATGGATGTAACTGATATCAGGGCAGCTGTTTCCGGATTGCGTGCCCTTGGTTTTATCGGTGTTTCCGTTACAATACCCCATAAGGAAGAGGTGATGGGTTGTCTTGATGAAATCGATCCGGTGGCACAACGGATCGGCGCGGTCAATACCCTGCTGTTTCGGCAGAAACCCGGCGAGGAAAGAGTGACCGCGCGCGGTTTTAATACCGACTGGCTCGGCGCAAATCTTGCCCTGGCGGAAAAGATACCACTTACCGGGAGTCGGGTGCTGGTGATAGGGGCCGGAGGAGCGGCCAAGGGCGTCTGCTTCGGTCTTGTTGAAGCAGGGGCCGAGGTGGTGATTACCAATAGAACCAAAGCAAAGGGGCAGGCGCTTGCCGACTGGCTTGGCTGTTCATTTATTCCCTCTGATCAGGTTGGCGACATTCATGCCGATGCCCTGATCAACACGACTTCGGTGGGTATGGAGCCTGATGTGGATGGCATTGCCGTTGCGCCTGCTCTGCTCGATAATTTTTCCGTAGTTATGGATATTGTTTACGCACCCCTTACAACCCGACTTCTCAGGGAGGCGGAAAAGGCAGGCTGTCAAACCATTGACGGCCTGTCCATGCTGCTGTTTCAGGCGGCGGTGCAGTTAAAAATCTGGACTGGGGAGAAACCGCCACAGGATGTCATGCGACGGGCCCTTGTTGAAGAGCTGAGAAGAAGGAAAGCCTCATAACTTGATTTTGCTTTGTGGTAGACAATTTTATGAAAGAAATTATCCCCGTCCGGCAGATTGATACAACCGTCAACGTCCCGGGCTCGAAAAGTCTGACCCAGCGCGCTTTGATCGCCGCGGCCCTGGCCGGAGGAACCTCCACTCTTGTCGGGCCCCTCGCGAGTGAGGATACAGCCTATACCATTGCGGCTTTGCGCTCTATGGGGATCGATATCAACGATACGGACAACAGCCGGTGGAGTGTTCACGGGACAGGTGGCCGGATTCAGGCGCCGAATCAGGATATATTTTTAGGTAACAACGGTACGGCCACCAGGTTTCTTACCTCAGTGGCGGCCCTTGGAGCGGGAACCTTTCATATTACCGGCAGCAGGCGAATGGCCCGGCGACCCATCGATCCTCTGATGACCGCTCTGCAGGGCTGGGGCGCGGATATCAGCAGTGATGCCGAGAACGGCTGTCCGCCTCTCACCATTAAGGCCCGGGGCCTGAGCGGGGGCAAAACAATTCTGCCCGAAGGAAAATCCAGCCAGTATCTTTCCTCCCTGCTGCTGGTGGCACCCTATGCAAAACAACCTGCGGAGCTTCAGGTTCGCGGAGAAGTTTATTCCAAGCCCTATGTGGAGATGACCCTGTCGGTCATGGGCCGGTTTGGAGTTTTACCCGAGGCGGCTGTTACGCTTGATTTCTTTCGTATCCCCGGGGGCTGCTACGAGGGGCAGGAGTATAAAATCGAGGGTGATGCCTCCGGCGCTTCCTATTTCTGGGCGGCGGCAGCAGTTACCGGCGGCAGGGTTACGGTGGCCAATGTGCCGGTGCCTTCCCTGCAGGGCGATGCCCTGTTGGTTCCCCTGCTGGCGCGCATGGGATGCGATGTGATTCGCAGCAAGGAAGGCGGGTTGACCGTGCGAGGCCCGGAGCGACTGCGGGCCATAGAGGTGGATATGGGGGACATGCCCGATGTGGCGCCGACCCTGGCTATTGTTGCCGCCTTTGCGGAAGGAACGACCGTCATTAAGAACATTGCCCATTTACGCATCAAGGAATGTGACCGGCTTTCCGCCATGGTTGCGGAGTTGAGCAAAATGGGAGCCGAGGTGGAGGAGGAACCGGACCGGATGATTATTCATGGTCGGGCCGGTGGCTCTAACCTGCATGGCGCCGAGATTGAAACCTATGATGACCACCGTATTGCCATGTGTTTTGCGGTTGCCGGGCTTAAGGTTCCCGGGGTGAAAATTACCGGTGAAGACTGCGTGGTGAAATCATTTCCAGATTTCTGGGACCGTTTTTCTTTTCCTGGTAAATAAAAATCCCCGCCGTTTGCGGCGGGGATTTGTACCTGCGAAAAAGCAATCTGGATTTGGAGACAGAGGTGATCATACCCTGCCACCTCCTTTCCGAAAAAATGTGCTACTTGTTCTGTAACGCACCCATCTTGTCCATCATCTTTGCACGCAGCCCAAGCATTTCTTTTTCAATCTTTGCCAGATCCTGGGGAGTGGTTGCCGGGTTCCGCATGGCCTCCATATAGGCAAAGCGCTTTTCCATCATCTGCTTGCGAAGTTCCGTGGTCTGATTCATGAACTCCTGTCGCTGCTCAGGCGACATCTTCTGCATCATCATGCCACCGCCCATCATGCCGTTACATCCCATTCCCATCATGCCTTTACCATGATGCATACCCATCATCTGCCCGTTCATCATTCCGGGCCCCATCATTTGACCGTTCATCATGGTGCCGTGATGCGTCTGGGTGGTTGTTGTTCCGGTCTGGGCGATGGCCGTGCCGGCAAGAAGGCCAAAGGCGAGGATTGATGCGAAAAGTTTTGTTTTCATCGTGTTTGTTTTCATTGGATAATCTCCATGTGGTTATTTGTCAGGCAGACACCATGTCTGCCTGTGTTGTTTGCTAGTGTTTGTCCATAAATGGTATTTTCGCCCAATCCCCCGGAGTCTCGCAGGCTCGCTTACCTCGTCATGCTCAAAAAATAATGCTCGAAATATTAATCATATGTCTGCGCTTATTTTTATCGCATTCCTTGGCCTTGAACGAAAATCCTCATTTCTGGACAGACACTTGTTAGATTTTTTGTTTACTGGTTTGTATTTCCGTTGTATGCAAAGGTTCCCGGCAATGGGGACAGAATTGCCAGCTGGTTTCCACAATCCGGTTGCAACCCGGACAGTGACTTTTCAGGCCATGGCCGCATTCGGGACAGCGCAGAAACGCCTCCTCTATATCACAGCTGCACCCGGGGCATTGTTTTTTCCTGTTGTTCCTTCCACGTAAGAGAAGAATGACAACAGTGATGGCCAGCAGGGTGAAGAGCAGAAGCCAGAAAAAGGAACTGTGATAAAAATAACGGCCATGCCATGTATATCCCCAGGAGCAAGACATTATGTCTACCTCGTGTAATAGCCGACAGGCTCCATTGAGACAGTGTTCTGTTGCAAATGGAAATTCTGTTCGGTCTGATTATTGCTCGGACTATCTTTCATCCGGCAAAACGGTCTTTCAGTACGTCCAGGCGGGATGTCGGATTGGACCGGCTTCTCCCTGAAAATACAAACTGAAAAAAACGAACCGCCAGATAGATGATCAGCCCCCAGAAGAGCAGGGTTATAATCCAGCCGATGGGGCCCGGGAAAAAAGCCCCGGGGCCGCAGAGCCAGCCGCCGTGACCAAAACCTGATCCAAATCCATTGTGCATCATTAGATATCCCTCTTGTTTTAAAAAGTTGGTGTATCGTTTGTCGTTATCCTTATCAAAGCAGAGATCATGCCTGTTTTTCGGCAGAAGCATTCTTTGGTATAACTATCTGGATAAATAGAGAAATTTTTAAAAAATTATTGAGGGCGCTTCTTGTGGCATGCAGAGGTGTCCTGTTTTGAGGCAGGAGAAGGAATGAGGATACATGACAAGTGCCTTGATTTCAGGCAGGGGGGTTGGCTGCTGTCAGGAAAGCGGTGCCCGGTAAACGTTTACATTGGACCAGAAAGAATTGAGCCGGCCGCTGCGCTCACCAGACTCAATCCCCGTCGGCCAGGAGTTTTTGTTGTTTTACAAATTCACTGTACATCTCTTTTGGCGGCGGCAATTGCCGCACCAAGGGCGCCGACTATGCTGGGATTGTCAGGGAGGATGACCTGAACGTTTTCCAGGCGATCACGAACCATCCGGACAATACATGGGTTGTTCGCAACTCCACCGGAAAAAGCCACCGACTCGCCAAAACCGATACGGTTAAGCATGGCAACAATGCGGTCAGCCACAGAGGAATGCACAGCCCTGGCGATATGTTCTCTGGGTACCCCGCTGTTTTTCATGGAAATAACCTCAGACTCGGCAAAAACCGTACACATTGAGTTAATCTGAATAGCCTGCTCAGACGCAAGTGCAGCCGGACCAAAATCCTTCAGGGGATAGGCAAGCGAGGCCGCCATAATCTCTAAAAATCTGCCGGTGCCGGCTGCGCACTTGTCATTCATCTGAAAGTTTGCCACCTGGCCTTTGGCCTTGAGGGCAATCACCTTGGAGTCCTGACCACCAATATCAACGATTGTTGTCACGTTGGGAAATAAAGCATGGATTCCCATGGCGTGAGCTTTGATCTCGGTAATTACCTGATCGGCGAAATGCTCCCTGGCAAGGTGCCTGCCATAGCCGGTAGCCACAATCTGCCGCGGCTTATAGGGCAACAGCATGTTCCTTGCCTGCGCATGGGGTTCAAATCCGCTTTCCTCTATCTTATGATCGACTAACCGGCCATCCTGCCAGAGAGCAATCTTGATGGTTCTGGATCCAAGGTCAACTCCTGCATACATCTGCTGGTCCCTCCGTATCTGGTCACAGGTCTTGTAACCATGTGGTTTCACTTCTGTAAAACTTGTAACTGGTCAGGGGTGCTGCAGATTCGTGCAGGCGCGGCTGGCCGCTATAGCCCCTCTATGCGTACAGTCGCGACCGCGCGAAG
>JANTGH010000009.1 GCA_024763055.1 Desulfobulbaceae bacterium | reverse complement strand
GGCGTTGGGGCAATTAATATGCATGTCTATATATTCCAACATGTTGCGTGTAACCGTTACTGGCAGAACAATTTATTTTTTTGCGGATAGATTTTATGGGTCATGATAAAGTATAGCATATGACCCCTTGGTAACTATCTGAAATTAAAGAATCCAACTGAATTTTGTGATCATAGGTAGTTTTTATCTTTAAACTCCCTTTAATCAGTATAACTGCAGGGCAATCCCTTGTAAGTGATAAATTCCAGGGTCTCACCATAATGGGTGATATATTCCGGGGTCAGTGGTATTTTGCCGCCGCCGCCGGGAGCGTCCAGGGCAAATGTCGGTACGGCCATGCCCGAAACATGACCGATTAACTGCCGCATGATTTCAAGGCCGGTATCAATACAGGTGCGAAAATGGCTTGTTCCCCGCGTGAGATCGGCTTGGAAAAGATAGTAGGGTTTTACCCGAATAGTGAGCAACTTGCGCATAAGTTGACGCATGACCTCTGCATCGTCATTTACACCTTTGAGCAGAACGGTCTGACATCCGAGCGGAATACCCGCGTCAGCTAGGCGTCCGCAGGCACATGTTGCCTCGGGCGTAATCTCCGCCGGGTGATTGAAATGGGTATTGATGTACAGGGGATGATATTTTTTAAGCATGGCGGCAAGCTCATCCGTTACCCGCATGGGTAGCGTGCAGGGCACCCGGGTACCGATACGGATAATTTCTATGGATGGAATTTCCCGGATCCTTTTTAGGATACCCTCCAGTTTGTGATCAGAGAGCAGAAACGGGTCACCGCCCGAGAGCAGGACTTCTCTTATCCGCGGCGTTGCCTGGAGATAATCAAACCCGGCCTCGATTGTTTTGTCGGTAATAACCATCTCCCTTGTGCCTACTTTTCGTTTGCGGGTACAAAATCTGCAGTACATCGCGCATTCTGAACAGATGAGAAAGAGCGCACGGTCGGGATATTTATGAACGAGGTTGGGGACAGGACTTAAGTTCTCTTCAGCCAGTGGATCGATCAACCCTTCTTTGTCGTATAATTCTCGTATATCAGGGACTGCCTGTTTATACAAGGGGGTGCCGGCCTTTTTGATTAAATTAAGATAGTAGGGATTGATGCGCAGGGGATACGTGTTGACCACCTGTTCGAGGTCGCATATGTTGCCGCCGAGTTGAGCCACCAGCTCCCAAGGGGAATCTATGCTGTTTTTTAATAGTTTTTGCCAACTTGTCATTGCCTGTCAAGAGGTAGAGTGCTACAAGAAAAGATATAATCAAATCAGAGTTGATTTTTTATTTGTCTACAAATGGCGATTGCCTAAAATGGCGACTGCCTAAATCTGATTTAAGAGGGGTTCTTTGTGAGAGCTCTTTATTATCCATGTCCCATTACTATTTAGGGAGTATACGCAATGTCGGAAAATTCTGCTATGTTCAAATATGATGAGTATGGTAATACCCGGGAGATTTATGTTTATGATTCCGGAACCAGCATTCATGCCAACTCTTTTATTAACAAAGGAACAGCATTCACTTTTGAAGAGCGACGGCGTCTTGGTTTGATTTCCATGCTCCCCCCTGCCACCAGAACCCTGGAAGATCAGGTGGAAAACAGCCGATATAAGGTGGAGAATAAAAACAGTGATATTGAACGCTTCATTTATATCCGTTCACTGTTTGACCGGAACGTCACCCTGGCCCATGCTCTGATCCGCAGTGACATAGCCCGTTATATGTCAATTATATATACGCCGACTGTCGGGCTGGCCTGCCAGCATTTCTCGTCCATGTTTCGTTCCGCCAACGGGCTCCATTTTTATCCGGGAAATATCAAATACGCTGAAGATGTTCTGCGTCGTTTTCAACAAAGAGATATTCGAGTTGCCGTGGTAACAGATAATCAGGGCATTCTCGGTATCGGTGACCAGGGAGCAGGCGGTATTGCCATCTGTGTCGGCAAGTTGATGCTGTATACCCAGGGGGCAGGTATCGCTCCCTGGCATTGCCTTCCCATTTCTCTTGATGTGGGAACAAATAATCAGGATCTTTTAAACGATGATGAATATTTAGGCTGGCGGCATCCCAGGATACAGGGGGATGAGTACATAAATTTTGTGCAGCGTTTCGCCCGGGCCTTCCGTAATGTGTTTCCCAATGCGCTGTGCCAGTGGGAGGATTTTTCCAAACAGAATGCCTTTGCTATTCGTGATGCCTATCTTCATGATCTGATTTCCTTTAATGATGACATTCAGGGTACCGGTGCTGTGGCGCTGGCCGGCATTCTCGCTGCCATGCGGGTGAAAAAAGAAGAATTGAAGGATCAGGTTTATCTTATTCATGGTGCCGGTGCCGGTGGTGTGGGGATCGCTGAACAGATCAAGACCGCGCTTCGGGAACAAGGCTTAAGCAAAGAAGAAGCTCTTTCAAAAATCTTTGCCCTTGATTCCCGGGGACTTGTTACAACGGATCGGGACATGCTTCCCTACAAGAGAAAATTTGCCAAGGATCCGGCAAGCCTTGAGTGGCTCAGAGAAGAAGGTGATTTGCGCCTTGAAAATGTGGTCAAAAAGGCTGGGGTTACGGTTTTGATAGGTACTTCCGGACAGGCAGGGTGTTTCAGCCATGAGGTCGTCGATTCGGTGATGGAGAATTCAGACCAACCCGTTATTATGCCCCTTTCCAATCCAACGGATCATGCGGAGGCTGTTCCGGCTGATCTTTATCGCTGGACCAACGGCCGTGCCCTTGTGGCAACAGGGTCTCCTTTCCCTGATGTTACCCACGGGGATAAATCCTACCGGATCGGGCAGGCGAATAATGTTTTTGTCTTCCCGGGAGTTGGACTTGGGGTACTGGCATCAGGAGCCAGGGAGGTAAAGCCTGAATTTTTTACAGCCGCCGCCGGGGCTGTTGCCAATGCCGTCAGTAATGAAGAGTTAAGCAAGGGAGCGCTGTTGCCTGAGGTAACGGCGCTTGCAGATGTCAGCCTCAAGGTTGCCCAGGCAGTCGGTGAATCGGCCATTGCTCTCGGTGTAAGCAGAAATTGCGCTTTTTCAAACTTTCAGCATCAGAACAATCCAAGCCGACTCAAAGAACTAGTTCGTAAAATACGGTGGATACCTGATTATCTGCCCCTTGAAGCCATGTAATTTTTTGTTGGTTCGTGGTGTCAGTAAGCAAGCCTGGCCGATGTTTTTTACACTTTCCGTTATTTAGGCTTTCTGGTACTATATTTTTTTTGGATTGACTGATTATTTTGATAGATTTATACACTGCGTTTATAGTTAAGGACAGTCTTTCGTCTTTCGGTATGGTATCGGGAGGCGAGTGTAATCACCTACAAGTATGGAGGTACTATGTTTCGTAAGATATGTCTCTCTTTTGCAGCCGTTGCAGTTTCCACAGCCCTGATGGCAGTCCCGGCTTTCTCAAAGCCGGTGGTAATCAAGTTTTCCCATGTTGTTGCGGAAAACACCCCTAAAGGCCAGATGGCCAATAAGTTCCGCGATCTGGTCAAGGAGCGCCTTGCCGGCAAGGTTGAAGTTGAAGTTTATCCCAACTCGCAGCTTTTTGGCGATAATAAGGTTCTTGAGGCCATGTTGCTTGGTGATGTCCAGATGGCGGCGCCTGCCCTGTCCAAATTCAGTCGTTACACCAAAAAATTGCAACTCTATGATCTGCCGTTTCTCTTTAAAGATATGGCTGCCGTTAATCGTTTTCAGCAGAGTGCCGCCGGTGAAAAATTGTTGAATTCAATCAGCAAAAAAGGACTCATTGGCCTTGGTTACTTGCATAACGGCATGAAACAACTCTCTTCCAGTAAACCGCTTAAGGTTCCCGCAGATGCCAAGGGATTGAAGTTCCGTATCATGTCATCGGACGTACTTGCCGCCCAGTTTAAAGCAGTAAAGGCCACTCCTTTGAAAAAACCCTTCTCTGAAGTGTTCACTCTTCTTCAGACCAAAGCTATTGATGGCCAGGAAAATACCTGGTCCAATATCTATTCCAAGAAATTTTTCGAAGTCCAGCCCTATATTACCGAGTCCAACCATGGTCTGCTTGACTACATGGTTGTTACGTCAGCGGAATTCTGGAACGGTCTTCCCGCAGATGTGCGCGGCGAGGTAAAAAAGGCCCTTGATGAAGCCATCGCGTTCGGTAATAAAGTTGCCGCTGAAAAATCCAAAGCGGATAAACAGAAAATCATTGATTCCAAACGCAGTGAAATCATCATGTTGACCCCGGAGCAGCGTGGACAGTGGGTTGAGGCAATGAAGCCTGTATGGAAGGAGTTTGAAGGTCAGATAGGTAAAGACCTGATTGATGCCGCTTACGGCTCTAATCAGTCAAAATAACGAACTGACTGGTTACTTATCTTCGGGGGTCGTTCTTTTTCGGAGCGGCCCTTTTTTTTTACGAGAGGTTTCGTATGCTACGTTTCCTTAATCGAACGGAAGAGGCGGTTATCTGCCTGTTGCTCGTTTTGACGACCCTGCTGGTCTTTGTCGATGTTATCATGCGGTTTGGTTTTAATACCGGATTCATGTGGACTCAGGAGTTGACCTTGCACATGTCTGCCTGGTTTGTGCTCTTTGGTGCTTCCTATGGGATAAAAGTCGGCTCGCATATTGGTGTGGATGCCTTTGTAAAATTGTTCCCCCGTACCTGGCGTCGGCTTTTATCAGCCATCGGTTGTCTGCTCAGCCTGATCTACTGTGGCCTGGTTTTGTATGGAAGCTGGATTTATCTCGGCAAGGTCAAGCGAATAGGCATTGAGCTTGAAGATCTGCCCATTCCAGCCTGGATTGCCCATGGTATGCTTATCGTCGGGTTCACCTTCCTTTCCCTCAGAATTTTTATTCTGTTGTGGGATATTATAACCAATAAGGCCGATGGATTTCGCCATGCAGATGAGGCGAAAGAGAGTATGGAACTCGTTGAAGAATTAAAAGGGGAGGGTGCCGAGCTATGACAACTGCCGCCCTGTTTATTCTGCTCTTTGCCTGTATGCTTCTGGGCATGCCCATAGCCCTTGCCCTTGGCCTGTCCAGTATTACAACGATTCTGTTTTTTTCAAATGATTCACTTGCTTCCATTGCGCTTAAACTATTTGAGTCGTTATCCGAGCATTATACCCTGCTGGCAATTCCATTTTTTATTCTTTCTTCCGCTTTTCTCTCCACAGGCGGGGTGGCAAAACGTATTATCCGTTTTGCCTTAAGTCTGGTTGGTCATATTCGCGGCGGCATTGCCATGGCCTCGGTTATGGCCTGTATGATTTTTGCGGCGGTATCCGGGTCCTCACCAGCTACGGTGGCAGCCATCGGCAGTATAGTTATTGTCGGTATGGTTAAGGCCGGGTATCCGGAAAGTTTTGCCGCAGGTGTTATTACCAATGCCGGCACCCTCGGTATTTTGATTCCACCCTCTATTGTCATGCTGGTCTATGCCGCGGCAACCGAGGTTTCGGCAGCCAGGATGTTCATGGCCGGATTCCTGCCCGGATTGCTCATGGGGTTGATCCTTATGATTGCTATTTATATCGCGGCCAGGATTAAAAAAATCCCCGCCCAGCCCTGGATTGGTTTTGGTGAAGTTGTGTCTGCCGGCGCTTCAGCTTTTGGCGGTTTAATGCTGATCATTATTGTTCTTGGTTCTATTTATGGCGGCATTGCCAGTCCCACCGAGGCTGCCGCAGTGTCTGCCGTTTATGCCTTTGCCGTGGCTGTCCTTGGTTATCGTGATATAGGACCGTTGAAAGAAGTGCCATGGAGAAAAGATGACGAAAGTTTTGGTTCTGCGTTCGCACGCAATACCGGTAAAATTCTCGCCGCTCTACCAAAGTGCATTGCTGACAAGGATGTGAACAAGGTGCTGCTGGATGCCTCCAAGGTCAGCATTATGCTGCTTTTCATCATTGCCAATGCCATGCTTTTTGCCCATGTGCTGACCACTGAACGGATTCCCCATCACCTGGCTGAACTTATTGTTGGTTGGGGCCTGCCGCCCTGGGGATTTCTGGTTGTCGTCAACCTGCTGTTGTTAGCTGCCGGCAACTTTATGGAGCCTTCGGCAATCCTTTTGATCATGGCGCCGATTCTCTTCCCCATTGCCTTAAAATTAGGCATCGACCCCATTCATCTCGGCATTATCATGGTTGTCAACATGGAGATCGGCATGCTGACTCCGCCTGTCGGCCTTAATCTCTTTGTAACCGCCGGCATTACCGGGCACAGTATCGGCTGGGTTATCAAAGCAGCCCTGCCGTGGTTGATACTTTTGTTATTTTTTCTTGTTATTATCACTTATGTGCCGCAAGTCTCCCTCTTCTTGCCGGAATTGTTAGATAAGCTGCATGGGTATTAAGGCCCTTGCAATGATAAGGAGTGTGACCAATTCGAAAAGGGTGGGCTCACCTCACCCTTTATACTTTTTTCTACACACCGGAGAGAAATATAATGAGCACGTTGCCGGAAATTAAAAAAATTCTCTATGTTACCGATCTGGGCAAACATACCCGGCCGGTTTTTCGTTTTGCTCTGAGTCAAGCCCGTCATTACAAGGCAGAGCTCTTGATGTTGCATGTAGTTGAACCACTTGGGGCAACCGGTCGATTTGTTATGGATACCTACCTCAGTGAGGATGCCGTCAAACGTTTTCAGGAGGATGGCCGGCATGAAGTGCTAAAAAAAATGAAAGAACGGCTACGGCGTTTTTGTGATGAAGAGGTTGGAGCCTGTGAAATAGGCGCACCTCCGGTAACCAAGATTCTCGTTGCATCCGGTGAGCCGAGTGAAGAGATTTTGCGACTGGCGGAGAAACACGATGCTGATTGTATCGTTATTGGCAGGAGTACCCATGTTCTGCTTGGAGGGAGCATGATGGGTTCAACAGCGCGCCGTGTGATGAGACATAGCGAAGTGCCGGTTCTTCTCGTACCTAACCAGTAATTCTTTTCAGCAGTATTCCCAAACGTACCTGAGAGAGTTTGCTATCCCAGGGCCACATCTAAGGTCATCATAAGAGCAAATCCGACCATAACCCCTATGGTTGCAACATCGGAGTGTTTTTCCGCCTGTGACTCGGGTATCAGTTCTTCAGCAACAACATAAATCATAGCTCCGGCAGCAAATGAAAGGGCATAGGGAAGAAGTGGTTGCATCAGCAGCACTGCTGCCGCCCCGATAAGGCCGGCAACAGGCTCGACAGCGCCGGAAAGCTGGCCGTACCAGAAACTCTTTCCCCGTGACATGCCCTCCCGTCGCAGCGGCACCGAGACCGCCGCCCCTTCCGGAAAATTTTGAATACCGATACCAAGGGCGAGAGCGATCGCGCCGCCAAGGGTTGCGCCGGGAAAACCAGCTGCAACCGCACCGAAGGCAACACCTATGGCCAATCCTTCCGGTATGTTGTGCAGAGTAATGGCCAGCACCAAAAGGATAGAGCGGTGCCAGTTGGTGTGGATACCCTCGGCTTCATTGATTGGAAATCCGGGATGCAGGTGGGGGAGGGTCTTGTCGGTAAGCCAGAGAAACAGCCCACCGCCGAGAAAGCCGATGAGCGGCGGCAGCCAGATAATACCCCCGCTTTTTTCGACCATGGAAATGGCCGGAGCCAGCAGCGACCAGAAACTGGCAGCAATCATTACACCGGCAGCGCCTCCAAGCATTCCATCCATGACCTTACGGTTGATGGTCTTGAAAAAGAAAACAAGGCTTGCGCCAAGGGCAGTAATAAACCATGTGAAACCGGTACCGACCAGGGTTTGTTTGACAGCTGTCAGGTCTTGAAACCAGGACATCATAATTTTTCTCCGTATATATTTCTCAGAGATTGTACAACCTCTGCCTGCAAAACAGAAGGTGTTTTTATACCGTTGCCCCGCACAACGAAAATCCAGTCGGTTTATTCTTACGTGAGAAAAAATTAATAGTCTGTTTTGCTTGTTTTTTTGTCTAAATATGATATAGGTTATACCACAATGAGGTATTTACAACTATGGTTTATCGACGAGGAGATATTGATGCGTTCTTTGATTATCACCTGCATGTGTGCAGTCTACACTTTTTTTTATCTGGTTCAGATCGGTCAGGCCCGGCCGGTTAAGCGGTATGATGAGCGGACCAGGATGTGTCGTTTCCTGGCGGATGGCAGGCTTGACTGGGAAAGCGAACCCTGGGGAACAGGGGGCATCAAGTTCCGCGAAGTCTGCAAGAGCTGCCACCATCGCAACAACAATAAGGGCGCAACGTTTATCCATGCGGAATCCTATACCTCCAAGGCATGGAATTCCATCTTTACCAAGCGACGTAAAAAATGCGCCCGGGATGGTTCCTGGAATGTTTTGAGTGAAGATGAACTGCAGATGGTCAATGACTATCTATATCGAAATGGTGATTGGACCTACGATCCCAACAGCGCCGATTCCTGCGGCTGATAAGGAATAAAAGTCTCCCGGTCGGGAGAATGATGGAAAAGCCCGGACTGAGCAGTTGCTCAGCCCGGGCTTTTTTTTATTGCAGATAACGGCACAGGGAGAGAGGTTTTCTGGCAAACAGGGCCCTGGCCAGCAGAGCATCACGTCCATAGATATCCGGATAAAAAAAGATCTCGCCGGTTGCCGGAGCGGTTCGAACCGTCCTGTACAGTATGTGTATGGGGATACGCTTGTCAAGCAGGATTATTTTGCGTTTTTTACCAGCAATGATTTTCCTTAACTGATCAATATCAAGAGGTTTTTTGTTTTCTTTGAGGACGTAAACCCCAAGGTCCAGTGGTTTGCCGACCCGGATACAGCCGTGACTGAAACTGCGGATTGTCCTTTTGAACAACTGGCGTGCCGGTGTGTCATGCAGGTAAATATTATTTGTATTGGGAAAGATAAATTTAATCCGGCCCAGGGAATTTTCAGGTCCGGGATCCTGGCGCAATCGATATCGTTTTATTTTTTTGCCGATTATTTTCCAGTTGATGTTTGTTGGATCGATTTCCGGAGCGTCTTCTGCCCAGCCTTTGAAAATGCGGATAGAGTGGTTTTTGAGATAGTTGGGGTCTTTCTGCATGGAAGGGACAATTTCCTTAACGGCAATGGAGTCGGGAACGTTCCAATATGGATTAACTTCAACATAGCGAAGGCTGCCGGTAAAGACTGGAGTTTTGTGATAAACTCTGCCCACAATCACCGGCATGGTGATTTCCATCTGCTCGTCCGTTGCTCCAAACAGCCGGAAACCGGCAATATTGACAAAAATTCGTTTTCCATCAAGTCTGTGCGGCAACCAGCGCCATCGTTCCATGTTGAGTATTATTTTTCGCACAAGCTCATCTACCGGGATATTGAGTGCTGTCAGTGTCTTTTTTCCTATGATACCATCAGGTTCAAGAAGGAAATGGCGTTGGAATTTTTTTACAGCCTCCACAAGTACCGGCTCGTATCGCTGAAAATAAGTTGTACTGTCTTGAAGCTCTCCGGTTATCTTGAGGCGATGAACGATCAGGGGTAGGCGTGGGTCACTCATGTTCGGTTTGATTGTCTTGCCACCTGGAATCGTGTCCCATCCTCCCAATCGGCTCAGCCTTCGAAAATGGGCCAGTTCTTTTCGTAATCCCTGGTAGGGGAAATGGGCAGGTGCTTGATTTTGCAGGTAAGCACTAATGTTGTCTGTATACAGAGCACCATTTACAACCTGCAGAATATCGACTTCCTGGTCTCTGGCAGCGGCAAAGAGTTTGGGATCAAGCAGGCAGGGGTCTGCTGATCCTTCACGCATATCAGCCACATATCGCCCGAGTACCAGGGTGAGTAAAACATCCAGTCGTGCCCTTGATGTTTCATCATTCTGATGCCAGAGTGTGAGGATTTCCGCTACTTTATAATCATCCGGGTTAAGGCCGTCGAGGTCTGAATGTTGAAGTGTCCTCAGTAAGTCGTGGGCCCTTGAACCTGGTTGGTTGTTTTCGAGCCATAACGGTTGCATATCGTTTTCGTCGTATAGACTTACCAGCGTTTTATCGACAGCGTCGGGATCGATGCCGACCGTCATCATGCCAAGGGAAATGGTCGGCTGGCTGTTGAGAATATCTGCGAGTGCCTGGTGCGAAGGAGACTGCAGGCCGGCGGCCGGGACGGGAGAAACAAAAGACAGGAATGTAAAGAATGAAAGGATACAGAAGAAGATAAGTAGCCGCATGGAATAGTGAAAATGTTTTAACTGAACTTGATGCAATGTGCTGCAGCAGGTGAACTTTTTTTTTCAGACCTGGTTGATGAAAGATTCCTCATCCCTTGGGCGGGGATGCTTTTGGCAATGTTTAAAAAAGAAGAGAAAGACACGAAAGTTGAAAAGTTGAATCCTATCTATCTTTTAATATATCAATCGGCTGTAAAGGCAGCCCGTATATATTCACGGTTCAAGCGTGCAATATTACGAATTGAAATCCCCTTGGGGCAGACATTTTCACATTCACGTTCATTGCCGCAGTTGCCGAAACCAGCCTTGTCCATTGCCTCGACCATGGCCAGAGCCCTCTTCTTTCGCTCGGGTTCCCCCTGGGGCAGGAGGGCAAACTGGGACACCTTGGCGCCGACAAAGAGCATGGCTGCGGCATTGGGACAGGCGGCAACGCAGGCGCCGCACCCTATGCAGGCAGCGGCATCCATTGCCTGTTCGGCTTTGTCCTGGGCAACGGGGATTGTGTTGCCGTCCTGGGCTGAACCGGTATTCATTGATACATAGCCACCGGCGGTAATAATGTGATCAAAAGAGGAGCGGTCAATAATAAGATCTTTGATCGGGGGGAAGGCCCTGGCTCGAAAAGGTTCAATGGCAATGGTTTCGCCATTCCGGAAATGACGCATATGCAGCTGACAAAGGGTGGTTTCACGCTCAGGGCCGTGTGCGATACCGTTGACAACAGCGCCGCACATGCCGCAGATACCCTCTCTGCAGTCATGGTCAAAGGCAACAGGTTCTCCTCCGGAAAGCGTGAGCCGTTCGTTGAGGACATCGAGCATTTCCAGAAAAGACATGTCGGTATTTATGTCTTCAAGCCGATGATTTTCAAAACTTCCCGTAGAATTCGGGTCGCTCTGCCGCCAGATCTTAACTGTAATAGATATTGTATTTGCAGCCATGCCATGCCACCATATATTTTTTGTCGACCCGTGTTTTGTTTCGATTTATCCGAAAACAGCCCCCAACGGAAGATTCTTTCAGGCTATTTTCACGTAAGTCGTCACAGGTACCCCGTCTTTGCACGGTCGCGCCTGCACAAATCCGGGGCACCTGAGACAACTTACAATTCTTTGTAACATGAAAACGAATAGTTACTTACTCCCTGACCAGATATTTTCACGGTTTGTTGTGGCTGTGACCTGAAAATCCGGTCCAGCCATGCCGGTTTATTTGTAACTGCGCTGGGACGGCGTCACATTTTCAAACTCAAGGTGTTCCCTGTGCAGAACAGGCTCCCTGTCATCACCCGTATATTCCCAGACGGCTACATGGGTAAAATGTTCATCATCACGTTTGGCCTCATGTTCTTCAGTCTGGCTTTCTTCACGCAGGTGACAGCCACATGATTCTTCACGGGCCAGGGCGTCGCGGACCATTACCTCGGCGAATTCCAGGAAATCTCCTACCCGGCCGGCCCGTTCAAGCGATTGGTTAAGCTGCTGGCCCGTACCGGGAACCAATGTGTTTTCGTTAAACTCAGCGCGAATTTCAGGAATTTTACTTAAGGCATATTCGAGTCCTTTTTTATTCCTGGCCATTCCGCAGTAATCCCAGAGAAGAGCGCCGAGTTCTCTGTGATAATGGTCAACGGTTTGTAGTCCTTTTCTGCCGGATCCCGAATGACGTAGAAAGCTTTTGGTTTTTTCCTTTATGGCGTCTTCGGCAACATCATAGGGCTTATGCCCGGTACTGAGATCGCAGGCACCGGCCTGAGCGAGATAGTTACCCATGGTGTAGGGCAGAATAAAATATCCATCAGCCAGCCCCTGCATCAGGGCGGATGCGCCCAGCCGGTTTGCGCCGTGATCGGAAAAATTGGCTTCGCCAAGGACAAACATTCCCGGGATGGTGGACATCAGATTATAATCAACCCACAGGCCACCCATGGTATAATGGACAGCCGGATATATTTTCATCGGTTCCCTGCTCGGATCACTGGCCGTAATCTTTTCATACATATGAAAGAGATTGCCGTATTTTTTCAAGATTGGCTCAAGTCCGTCACGCTTGATCACTTCTTGAAAATCAAGATACACGGCCAGCCCGGTTTCGCCTACGCCCCGTCCTTCGTCGCAGACCTCTTTCGCGTTACGGGAAGCTACATCCCGGGGAACAAGGTTGCCAAAGCTCGGATATTTTCGTTCCAGGTAGTAGTCTCGATCCTCTTCCGGTATTTCAGCCGGTGGCCGTGTATCATGTTTTTTCTTCGGTACCCAGACCCGGCCGTCGTTGCGCAGGCTTTCACTCATCAGGGTGAGCTTGGACTGGTAGTCGCCATGCACCGGAATGCAGGTCGGGTGGATCTGGACAAAACAGGGATTGGCAAAACCGGCGCCTTTCTTATAGGCGCGCCACGATGCCGTAACGTTTGAGGCCATGGCATTGGTGGAAAGATAAAAGACATTGCCATAGCCGCCGGTGGCAAGAACAACGGCATGCGCTGCGTATCGTTCCAGTTTGCCGGTAATCAGGTTGCGACAGATAATGCCCCGGGCCCGGCCATCAATGGTGATAATATCCATTATTTCCCGGCGGGGGAATAGAGTGATCTTTCCGGTTGCCACCTGTCGCATCATGGCCGAGTAGGCACCTAACAGCAGTTGCTGTCCGGTCTGGCCGCGGGCATAAAAGGTACGGGAAACCTGGGCGCCACCAAATGAACGATTTGCCAGGGTGCCGCCGTATTCCCGGGCAAAGGGAATTCCCTGGGCCACACATTGATCAATGATATTGTTGGAAACCTGGGCCAGTCGGTAAACATTGGCTTCACGGGCCCGAAAATCGCCGCCTTTTATGGTATCATAAAAGAGACGAAAGACTGAATCGCCGTCATTCTGGTAATTTTTGGCCGCGTTGATGCCGCCCTGGGCGGCAATGGAATGGGCCCGGCGCGGACTGTCCTGTATACAGAATGATTTTACATTGTAACCCAGTTCGGCAAGGGTTGCGGCTGCTGATGCTCCGGCCAGACCGGTGCCGACAACAATGATTTCATACTTGCGTTTGTTGGCCGGGTTCACCAGTTTGTTGGTAAACTTGCAGTTCTCCCATTTTTCGGCCAGCGCTCCGGCTGGTATCTGTGCATCAAGCTGCATTTTCTGTATTTTTTGTAATTTTTTATGTTGTTGAGAACTGTGTTAGAACGTTTGCGATCTCAAGAAGATTGCCGTCCGGATCTCGAAAATATATTGAAAGCAGATCGCCTGTGGCTCCGGTCCGTTCGACCGGACCTTCGATCAACTCGACATGAAGTTGCCGCAGATGAGCTATAACCTGTTCGATCGGGACCTCGGTTATAAAGCAGAGGTCAGCCGAGCCAGGAGTTGGAGCCATGGCATGGGGCTGAAATTCGTTTCCCTGTTGATGCAGGTTTATCTTTGCACTCTTGCCAAAGTGCAGGGAATGCCGGGCAGCACCACTTATCCGATGTTCCATGCCCAGGGTTTTGGTATAAAAGGCACAGGTCTTTTCCAGGTCGCGCACGGTCAGCACCAGATGGTCCATGGCAATGATTTTCATAATCCTGTCAGGCAAGCTGTGAGCTGGAAAAGAGCAGGAGCAGGACAATGGCAATGAATATTCCGGCAATAAGAATACATCCGATCCAGCTTATGCATCTGAGGAGGCTGTTATATTTTGGATGGTTGATGCCAAGGCTCTGGAAAATCGACCAGAATCCATGGCTGACATGCAAACCAAGTACGAACATGGCCGTGCCGTAAAACAGGGAGTACAGAGGATTGGACAGCACAGGCTTGACAATGTCGGCAATGGGCTGGTGATGGTCCACGAAGTGAAAGTTGATCAGGTGCATCAGGATAAAGGCAAGAATAGCCAGACCGGTATAGGGCATGGTGCGGGAGCCCCAGGTCCGTCCGCCGGCAGATTTCTGCACGGCGTATCGACTGTCACGGGCGCCGAGGTTTTGCAGAAACAGGCTGATACCTGTAATAATATGGAGAAGGAAGATGGTGAGAAGGACCAGCTCCGCAATAGTGATCAGGAAACCGAGGGAGTGCAGGTGCTCGGCATAACTGTTAAAGGCATGTCGGCCCCAGAATATTGAGGTGTTGCCGGCGGCATGGACAAGCAAAAAGCCGCCCAGCATGAAACCGGTTAGGGCCATGATATATTTTTTGCCAACAGAGGATGAACAGGTTTGCACAAACCATGACATGATATTGTCCTCTTTCTATGAAAAAATTATTTGAATACTTCCTGCTGTCACCGGTAGTGATGCGTAAATAAAGCATTGACCGGTACTCACTTCAAGTTTCCTTACAGTTAAGGACGCCTGATTGTATTGCTTTCACAAAAAGAACACAATGGGAAAAAGAAAAAAACAAGACAATATCGGCATGCATGACCTCGGACTGATAGGTGAGAGAGCTGAACAGGCCGCTTCGCATCTTGAGCATTGTCAACTCTGTCCTCGCAAGTGCGGGGTGAATCGGCTGGCAGGGCAGGTTGGTTTTTGCGGAATTGGTTTTAGGGCAAGAGTCTTTTCCCATGGGCCTCATTTTGGAGAAGAAGCGGCCCTGGTTGGCAAAAAAGGTTCGGGGGCGATATTTTTTTCCGGCTGCAATCTGCAATGCGTATTTTGCCAGAATTTTGATATCAGCATGGCGCAGAAAAACGGCTCCGTTCAGGGGGATGAGCTTACGAGCAGGGAGCTTGCCGCGATTATGCTTCAGCTGCAGGAGCAGGGTTGCGCCAATATCAATCTGGTCACGCCTTCCCATGTGGTGCCGCAGATCCTGGCCGCCCTGCAGGAGGCGGTTTCCCTGGGATTACATATTCCCCTGGTCTACAATACCAGCAGCTATGACCGTGTGAAAACCCTGCGTCTGCTCGATGGCATAATTCAGATTTATATGCCTGATTGCAAGGTTTACTCAGAGGATAAGGCGGCCCGTTATCTGCAGGCAAAAGATTATCCGTCAGTCATGCGGGCTGCTGTTGCCGAGATGCACCGGCAGGCAGGCGATCTACTCTGTGACGAGCGGGGCCAGGCTGTCAGGGGACTTGTGGTCAGACATCTGGTGATGCCGGGAATGGCGGAGGAAACCGGAGCAATCATGCGGTTTCTTGCTGAAAAAATTTCACCGGAAACCTTTGTCAATGTGATGGATCAGTATCATCCCGGTCACAGGGCTGATGACTATCCGGAAATCAACCGTTGTCTGGAATCCCGGGAATTTGAACAGGCAATGCGAGTTGCCCGAAAAGCGGGTCTGCACCGGTTTGAGCGACGGAATATCGGCAGGCTGCTGGCCTTGCTTACGCGTTGAATCTTCAGGGATTCCTTCAGCCTTTAATTGACGGCCACATGCTCGTCAATCCGTTGCATGCCTTCCATGAGAAGTTTCATGAAGTAGCCGATTTCCGGAACGTCAAAATCTTCCGGCGGCAGCCCGGGAGTGAATTTGAAGCGCCCTGTTTTTTCCCGTAACACGGCATAAAAAGCGCCTTCCCCTTTGATGCCGCCGTAGCTGGCTTTTATCAAGGCCCCCTGGCGCAGGGAGAAACGGGCTGTGCCCTGCTGCAACTGGGTAATGGTGAGAATGCCGGTCTTCGTATTCATGTTCAGGGTTTGAAACAGGGCCTCTGCGGGAATTTCTTCAAGTTTACCGATCATGCCGGATGCATAATCATCCGACCGCATTTTGTTGGAATCGGTTAACCGCTTGGCGAGCAGACGGGTAAAGTACTGATGGAGAGACGGGTATTTCTGCAGGATTTTTTTAAACTGTTTATGCTCAATATAGAGTACCTCGGATTGTTCTCGGGCCTGGACCGTGGCACCCGCATTTTCATCGCAGATCAGGCTCATTTCGCCAAAGACTTCGCCTTCTTTCAGTGTGGATATGGGAATGCCGGCATCATTAAGTATTTCGACCCGGCCGGACACAACAATGTAAAAATTCCCGCCCGGGTCGCCTTTCCTGATGATGATTTGATTTTTCTCTATTTGAAGCAGATTAAAATTCTTGATGACGGCATTCAGGTTGTTCTTGTCTATGCTGCGGAAAAATGAAAAATTGCTGAGCAGGTGAACAATACTGCTGATCCTGTTGGCTTCATCATCGGGATTTTCGGCGTCGGCCCGCAGGCCCTGGAAATGTTCCAGCCGAATAGATCCGGTGCAGCCGCTGCAGGAAATAAGACAGTCCGGTATCTGGTCGGCACGTTCATATTCGATAATTATTTTTGTCAGATCCCCGTAAAGAATCTTGCATTGTTCCCGGTTGCGGGGTGAATGAACGACCGTGGTATTGATAAAGGAGTGGTCACCTCCACTTTCCATAGCCAGCGCTATGCCGGATACGGTAAACGTGTCACCATACCTGAACAGGGGACAGTGGCGGCTTTCACAAATCCGGAAGGATTCTTTTGGAAATCCGGTGGACCGGCCGTTTTTTTCCTGGTTATTATTTTTCATTAAACAGCATGACCTGAGATCGCGAGTCCTCATAAAATGAGGATGAATTATCTGATTGTTTAGTCTATTATGCACAAAAATGAGGTTGGGAATCAAACGTTTTTTTTATATTTGTTTTTTCATCGGTTTTTTTCATGCGGTAATTTTTCAAATAGTGAAAGCATGATGAACCCGTAAACGTCACAACTTACTCAAAGATGGCTAAGTACAAAACGCAGGTGTACAAGGAGTAGTGTGTCGGGATGGGTCACGATTAGACAGGTAGTATGTCTTGAATCATCCCGACACACACGACGCAGTCGATCAAAGTTTTTACGACGCCATCAAAGTATTATTATGTTCAACAGTTCAGTTACACCTGAGGGGTTTCGCATCGGCGTGCATAAACCCTCATATACGGTGGCGAATTTTCGCGGTCAAACGGATAGTAATGCATTAGGCCGGTTGAGTGACGGCAGCGTCCATGACAACGCGCGTAATTTTCCGTCCGGCAGGGTGGTGGAAGAGGGAGCCCGCTGGATCTATGAAATTGTCAATCCTTTGCCGTTTCGCGGCGCCACCTATATTGATTCCGGCTGGGCCGGGGCCCGGGCCGAGAATCCGCATTTGATCTCCATTGCCCCCCGCAAAGAGTGTAGTCTGAGTAAAGTACTTGCGGAGCATCTTTCTCCCGGCCGGATCAAACAGATTGTTTCCGATTTACCTAAGCCTCTTCTCTATGATTTGGCGGCAAATTCAACGGATGCGGATGAATTGGTTCTGCTTGCGGAAAACTGCTGCCGGTTTATCCATGACGATGACGACCAACCGACCGGGCTGAGTTTTTTGCAAAAAGAAGGGGCCGCTCGGGCGGATATTGATGATTTTGAGCTCTTTGAAACCGTGGCCAATAATCCATACCTGCCCGATGTCTACAAAGAGGTCATGGTCTTGCGGCCGGGCATCCAGGGGACAAGCGAGATTGTCGGTGATTTTCGAAAGGACGCAACCCATGTGTATGAATATCTTCGTCGTAACTCCTATATTCCCTGGGGCCATTTTGCCGCCAACATGGCCGAGGATGCCATCCGTTACCAAACTTCGGATCTCAATAAAACCGATATGCGGGGACTGCGGCATCTTTATTATCAGCGCAGTTATGCGACCCTGGCGGAACAGCTTGGCATTGTTGTTGACGCACGGGAAAAGACAATGAGCGGTGATGAGCTGGAACAGCTTCGCCGGCGGATTATTGCCGCCATGAAAAATGCTTCCGACCCGGTCCATCCGGCAACCCTGTGGGGCTGGAATTTCGGCTATGATTTTTCAGGATCCGGCTATAGGTTGCATGCCTCGCACCAGATGATCCATCAGCAATATGCCATGGTGCCGGAAACTGTTGCCACGCTGGATGGCGGCGAGATGGCCGCTTTTGGCTGCGGCGACCAGGTGGCCGATATTGTTGAACGATATAAAAATCACTATGACCGCGATTTTTTTATTGATTATCTAACAGCACTTAAAAAAAATCAGCGCATGGACGGGCGTGATTTTCCGGCAAGCCTGATTGTCTATGAAGATGAACATGTTGTATTATTTGTGCCCAAGGCCCAGGTATCGCAGTGGGAATTACAGATTATGGTGATTGCCGATGAGGGCGGAATTCCCGTGGGTAATATC
This sequence comes from Desulfobulbaceae bacterium, assembly GCA_024763055.1. Lineage (GTDB taxonomy): Bacteria > Desulfobacterota > Desulfobulbia > Desulfobulbales > Desulfobulbaceae > DRLX01. The sequence continues at coordinate 29,514 of JANTGH010000009.1, read as the reverse complement.
CTTGAGGCCGACAGCCGGGTGCGGGCGGCCATTGATGCGGCTATTCTTCGGGTTCAGCACATTTATGCGGCCATGGGCGCCAAAATGGTGACCTCTATTGAATACCCCAAGCGGATCGGGGTACGGAACGGTCAGCGGCTCCTCTATGCGTTCCTGCCCAAGCTGCCCTGGTCCATGGGCGCTTTTTCCGAGGCGCAACTACGCTTTATATCCGGTCATTTCCCTGAAGATTTTGCAAGGGCGTGCCGGTATCAGATGACAGAGGACAGATGACGGAAGACAGTACGGACAACCCTGGGTTTTGTATTTTTGGATATAACGGAATTTTGTGTGATTGAGCGTTACGCTCCAAACAATATGACTATCTCTAATGAACTTAATGATGCATTTTTTTCTGGTCAACGACGCGCAAATATAAAATTTGTAATCAATGACACAGTTCTTGTTATTTCCGGTAAATATAAGGGGAAAGAATGTGCTGTCATTTCAATTAATTCCCTGAATCCAGAAGTGTCATACACTCTTGAGCAACTTGATGGATCTGGTGACATAATGAAATTTCAAAATGAAATTGAATTGCGAATACCCTCAGAACTGTCAAGGAAATAGGAAAAAGCAGATGAAGAAAGTAACGAAAAGGGGACAGACCCGAATGGCGCTAGTTTATGGTGTTTTTTTAGCTAAAAACCACCTGATAATATTGGTGAAAAATGTTAAATTCAGTCATGAAAAATTTAACAAATCCCATGCCAATGTTGCCCGGTTTTTACAGACCATTTCGAGGGAGGAAACGACGTTCTGCTCAACAAATTTTTGCAGATAAAATTGCCTCTATACAACGAAAATCGTTTAAACAGATTGGAGAAATTTTCGGCCATTTTATTCCCGATGACTACCTTAAACCCGAAATATCTGGAATCATGAGTCGCAGAAGTATGTTCTCCAAAGAAAATACATTCTGGGCTTTTTTAGGTCAAGTTATAGACGCTGATGGTGGCTGCAAAGAAGTGGTCAGGAAACTTCAGTCCTATGCTTCGCTCAGAGGTACTATGATTCCCTCATCTTCAACAGCATCATACTGTACAGCCAGAAAAAAACTGGCTGAAAATACCCTAACGAATATTTTCCAATACACATCTGAACAAGGTGACAGTCCGACTCAAACCGGTTTGTTGCGCAACCGCAGAGTAATTGTTGTTGATGGAACAGGACTCAGTATGCCTGACACACCGGCCAATCAGGAAGTCTGGCCGCAATCAGCAACCCAGAAATCTGGATGCGGTTTCCCGTCTGCACGAGTATGTGCTTGTTTTTCTTTGGAAAGTGGTTCGTTGCTCAGTTATACAATCGGCAACAAAAAGAATCATGAACTTCCGCTGTTGCGTAAGCAGTGGAAGACGTTCAGGCCGGATGACATTTTCCTTGGAGACAAAGGATTCTGTAGCTATTACGACATGGTAAGGTTGAAGGAACAGGGGGTTGATAGTGTCATCACGCTTGCCCGAAGGAAACCTGTCAGCAAGTCTAAATGCCTGAAAGCTCTTGGGCCAAATGACCTGCTGATCAAATGGGATCGTCCTAAATATACACCCCAGTTATCCTATTCAAGAGCAACGATGGAGCAACTTCCTGAAAAACTGCCACTGAGGCAGATTCAGGTTATTGTCGATCAACCAGGATTCAGAACAAAAGGGTTTTATATCGTAACCACACTACTTGATCCTGTAAAATACCCCAGCGAAGAAATAGTTGGTTTGTACCTGAAGCGGTGGGATGTAGAGTTGTTTTTTCGAGATATAAAAATAACTATGGGAATGGATGTGTTACGTTGTCAATCACCGGATATGATTCGTAAAGAAATCCTTATGAACTTCATCGCTTATAACTGTGTTCGTCGATTAATGTACGAGGCAGCAGACAAGGCGGATTTACATGTAAGACGAGTCAGTTTTAAGGGTAGCTTGCAAGCAATTCGCAGTTGGAGTCCACAGTTTGAAGGTGACAGGTTGAGTAAAGCTGAAAGAAACAAATTGCTTAATGATTTGTATGGGGCTGTGACGGGTTTACCTCTTCCACAAAGGCCTGGTCGGAGCGAACCAAGATGCAAGAAAAGACGTCCAAAAGCCTATCAACTTCTAACCAAACCGAGGCACGAAATGAAAGAAATAGAACACCGGAACAGATACCGGACAACAACCATAAACTAGCGCCATTCGGGACAGACCCGATTTAGAATCTCCCGTTTGACAAAATCTCAGTGTTGTAAATCCCGCATGTCCCTGAGAATGTACGTTGTCCCAAAAAGATTATGAGTCCAACAGTATTCAAAGAGCATGGGTACAGATTTTTTTTCTTCTCAAGAGAAGAAGATCGGATGCATGTGCATGTCATATCGGGTGGTGCAGAGGCAAAGTTCTGGTTGGAACCAGAAATTGAGCTTGCGAAGAACTATCGTTATTCGCGAAAGCAACTGAAAGAGATCGAATCACTTATCGAGGATCATTATAATGAGCTCATTAGCGCATGGCAAAAATACTTTATCGGTTGAGGTAACGAATATATCTATGCATGGCGTTTGGCTTTTGGCCCATGGCAAAGAGTTGTTTATGTCATATGATGATTTTCCATGGTTCAAAGATCAACCTGTAAAAACCATACTTCACGTTGAAGAACAATCGCACGGGCATTTTTATTGGCCCGAAATAGATGTTGATCTGACTGAACAGATAATTGAACATCCGGAGCGTTTTCCCCTCAAGGCAAAAAGCACATAAACCGGCATGGCTGGCCACAACAAACCCTGTAAAATAAATTTTTATTGACATTACTTTGCGCAAACCGATCGGCAGGTCTGTTTGGGTCGGATAATATATAACACAGAAAAGAACAAACATGAAAAAAGGATATTTTGGACAGTGGGGCGGGGCCTTTATCCCCGAGGTGCTGCACGCCACCTTTGTAGAACTGAATGCGGAATACGAGAAGGCCCGGCAGGATCCCGCCTTCTGGCAGGAATACCTTGATTTAATGGGCAACTATTCCTGCAGGCCGACCCCTCTTACCTTTGCCGAAAATCTCAGTGATTATCTGGGCGGGGCCAGAATTTACATCAAACGGGAAGACCTCAATCATACCGGCGCTCACAAGGCCAACAATGTTATGGGCCAGGGACTGCTGGTCCGGCGGATGGGAAAAAAAAGGGTCATTGCCGAGACAGGGGCCGGCCAGCATGGTGTGGCCACCGCCACCATGGCGGCCCGTTTTGGTTTTGACTGCACCATTTACATGGGTGAAGAGGACGTGGTCCGGCAGCGACCCAATGTTTTCTGGATGGAAAAATTAGGTGCTACCGTGGTGCCGGTGACTGATGGTGCCAGGACCTTGAAAGACGCCATCAACGAGGCCTTTCGTGACTGGGTCTCAAGTATGGATAACACCCATTACGTCTTGGGAACAGTCTGTGGGCCGCACCCCTTCCCGGAAATGGTGGCCTGGTTTCAATCTGTTATCGGCATTGAGGCGAAAAAGCAGATCCTGGCCCAGCATGGAAAGATGCCTGCCCGGGTTTATGCCTGCGTGGGGGGCGGTTCCAATGCCATGGGTATTTTCCAGGGTTTTTTTGCAGACGACGGGGTTGAGCTGATCGGCGTCGAGGCCGGCGGCAAGGGTATTGACACTGATCAGCATGCCTCGCGCATGTGTGGTGACCGGGCAGCACCCGGTGTGGCCCAGGGCTATAAGACCATGTTTCTTCAAAATGATGATGGCCAGATGCTGGATACCCATTCCATTGCCGCCGGTCTTGATTATGTGGGGATTTCACCGATTTTGTCTGATCTTGGCGAGCAGGGCAGGGTGCGTTTTGAGGCCGCAACCGATACGGAGGTGCTTGAGGCATTGAGCCTGACCATGAAAAAAGAAGGCATTATCCCTGCCCTGGAATCCGCCCACGCCTTTGTCCAGGCCATAAAAGAAGCTCCAGATATGGGGAGGGACGAGGCTGTTATCATTAATATGTCCGGTCGCGGTGATAAGGATATTTTCACCATTGCCCACGCCTTTGACGATCCGTCCTGGAAAGAATTTATCATTGATCGGGCGGATTCCTATCGAAAATAAGTTGTGCATTACCACAGGAAACAACAGAAGATAACAAAATATGAAACTGGACGATGATTTAAAAAGCAGGTTGCAATCCAAAAAAATCCTTCTCATGACCCATCTGGTCCTGGGCTATCCCTCCTTTGAAACCAACCGGGAAGTCATCAGACAGATGGCTGAAAACGGAGTGGACTGTATAGAATTACAAATTCCCTTTTCCGAACCCATGGCCGATGGCCCGGTGATTTTAAAGGCCAACCAGGATGCCCTGGCGCAGGGTGTCCGGGTTGAGGATTGTTTCCGGTTTGCCGAGGAAATGGCGGCGGAATTTTCCCAGGTCAACTTTCTCTTCATGACCTATTACAACATTGTTTTTCGATATGGCGAAACCCGTTTTCTTGAGCGGACAAGGGAGATCGGGCTTGTGGGCACCATCATCCCGGACCTGCCTCCGGAAGAGGGTGAAAGCTATCTTGCGACAAGCCGCAGTCTTGAGCTTGCGCCCATCACCTTTTTTACGCCCACCTCCACCGATGAGCGGATGCGACAGGTGGCTGCCCGGGGTGAGGGTTTTGTCTATGTGGTTGCCCGGCGCGGGGTGACCGGCGAGCATACCGAAATGGATACGGGGCTTGTGGGTTATCTCGCCCGCTGCCACGCGGCAACCGACTTGCCGCTGGCGGTCGGATTCGGAATAGCAAGCCGCGCGGATGTGGCCATGCTTGAGGGCCGGGCGGATATGGCAGTTATTGGAACGGCAACAATTCGACTGGTGGACGAGCAGGGTGCCGGAGCAGTAGGTGCGTTTATTGCCGGACTGCATGCGGACGAAAAGGGGCGGGAAAGATGACGGTGGACAACGCGAGATTGGGTACCGGTGATGTTGTCTGGCTGCTTGATGATCTGTATAGATCAATGGATGACGAGTCAATCAATGATGATATCGATTTTTGCAAACAGGAAGCCGAGCTGATCAGGGAGCAGTGCAGCGGTCGCCTGGGCAGGCTGAAACCGGCAGTCTTTGCCCGAACTGTACGCCGCCTTGAACGTATTGCTGAACATCTTGCCCGCCTGGCTGCCTACGCATACCTCAATTTTTCCACCCGTGTCAAGGAACCGGCCGCCGGAGCGTTTCTTCAGAAAATCACGGAAGTTGCAAGTGCTATAAACAGGGAGCTTGTTTTTTTTACTCTGGAATGGGCGCGGATGGAGGAAAAAACCGCGGCTGAATATCTTGAGTTTGCCGAGTTAAAAAAATATCGTCATCATTTAAAGAAAATTCGTCGTCAGGCAGATCATCTTCTCTCCGAATCCCGGGAACAGTTGCTGCTCGAATTGGAACCGGTGGGCAGGGGTTCCTGGACCCTGCTCTTTGAAAAAGTGATGGTTCATCAGCAGTTCGGCAAAGAGAAACGTACGGAAGAAGAGGTGTTATCAGACCTCTACAGTTCGGATCGCGGAGTGAGAAAACAGGCTGCTCTTGACTTGAGCCAGGGGCTGCGGGAGCAACTGCATGTTCTGACCCATATCTTTAATACTCTGGCTACGGAAAAGATGATCGATGACCGGCTGCGCTCTTACTCTTCCTGGGATCAGGCCATACATCTTGAAAACGAACTGGAAGGCGCAACCGTCGCGGCCCTGATTACGAGTGTGGTTGACCGCTATGATATTGTTGCCGGTTATTACAGATTGAAAAAAGAACTGCTCGGTCTGGATGTTCTGTATGACTATGATCGATACGCACCGGTACCGGGAATGGCTGACCTGGAAATCAGCTGGGAGCAGTGCCGGGACATGGTACTGGGAGCTTTTGCGGATTTTTCAGGCCGGATGGCGGAAATTGGAGCCATGTTTTTTGAAAACCGGTGGATTCATGCCCCGGTTATGGAGGGAAAGCAGGGCGGAGCCTTTGCCCATCCCTGCGTGCCGGCGGCGCATCCCTATGTGCTGGTCAATTATACCGGCAACCTGCGCGATGTCTCCACTGTAGCCCATGAACTCGGGCACGGGATACACCAGTATCTGGCCGCCGAGCAGGGGTTTTATAATGCGGACACCCCATTGGTTCTGGCCGAAACCGCTTCGGTTTTTGCCGAACTTCTCGTTTTTAAAGCCCAGTTGAAATTGCTGGATGATCCGGCTGCCGGGCGGGCCTTTATCTGTCAGAAACTTGAATCCATCTTTGCCACTGTTTTTCGGCAGGTGGCCATGAACCGGTTTGAAGACGCCATGCACACGGCCAGACGCAGCCAGGGAGAACTTTCTTCCGAACAGTTGTCCGAGTTCTGGCTTACCAGCCAGAAGCCGATGTTCGGAGATTCGGTCACGCTCACTGAGGACTATGGTATCTGGTGGTCCTATATTCCGCATTTTTTAGGCACCCCGGGCTATGTCTACTCCTATGCCTTTGGCGAACTGCTGGTGCTTGCTCTGTATGGACTCTATCAGCAAGAGGGGGAAGCCTTTGTAGAGAACTACCTGGCTTTACTGGCAGCGGGCGGAAGCCGGTCACCGGCAGATCTGCTGTTCCCTTTTGAAATTACTCTTGCTGATTCATCTTTCTGGCATGGCGGCCTGGACATTATCGAGCAGATGCTGGCTGATGTGAAGAAGGAACGGTAGCCTCAGCTTGTGTTCCTGCACCGCCCGGTCCAGTCGCCTGTTCCTTTTTGAACGATAACCATGCTCAGTCCGATAAGGAAGACACCCGGCAGGGTTCGGGCGGGGGGCAGACCATGTCCCAGTGCCCAGTCAATGAGGAGAATAAGCGGTGGATAGAGATAGGAATAGGCCATGACTCTGGTCGGACCAAGGTGGAGTGTGGCCCATTGGGAAAGAAAAAAGGTAATGATAGTGCAGAACACCGCAAGATAGATAATTCCGGTCCAGGTTGCCGAGCCGATGTCGGCCCAGGGAATTGTCAACAGTTTTGGTCCTGCCGCCAGAAGCAGCCAGCCACAGCCGGTAACAAGAATCCAGAAAGTCATAACCGCCATTGGTTCACCCCTGTACAGCAGTTTCACCAGCGGGGTATAGAGCGCCATGAGAAGGCAGCCGCTGAAAAAAAGAAGATCTCCACGGTTCAGCTCCAGGGCCAGCATCCTGACAGGATCTCCATGAAAGAGGACCCATATTGCACCAAGCATGGCAAAAGACAGGGCAATGAGGCGGGCGCGACCCAGCCGTTCGCCCAGCAGGATCATACTGTAAATGCCGGAGATGCCGGGTACCAGAGTAAAAATCACACCGGTATTGAGGGCACTGGTGTACTGCAGGGAAAGAAACATCAGGATAAAAAAACCGACCAGAGCAAAACTTATCAGGCTGTACCGGGTAAGAGCCGCAAAACCAGGCTGGGTAAGGGTGTATTTTTTTTGAATATAGGGCAGAAAGAAGAGCGTGGCACAGCCGAATCTGATTAGGGTCAGCACCGTGGGATCCATGCTGTCGGCAATGGCCTTGCCCACGGTAAATGAGGTGGAAACCAGGCTGGCGGTCAGCAGCATCAGGGCGTGGACAATCCAGCGCCGTGGCCCGGGCGCAGGTTTATGCAAGCTGGTCGACGAGAAGAGGATGCAGTGTTTTGTTACTGGCAAGGACTTCCGGGTAAAATGGAGAGTAGTCCTTGCCGGTAAAATCAGTTACCTGTCCGCCGGCTTCTTCAACCAGCAGCCAGCCTGCCGCCGTATCCCAGGGTTTGAGATCCATCTCCCAGAATCCATCCAGTCGACCACAGGCCACATAGGCCAGATCAACGGCAGCCGCCCCTGCCCGGCGAATATCCCGCACTTTTGGCAGTATGGCACGCATCTGGGAGAGAACATCATCGAGTCTGGCGTGGATATCATAGGGAAAGCCTGTGGCAACCAGGGCCTGAACCAGAAAATCCGTTTCCGTAACTCGAATTGCTTTGCCATTGAGCCATGCGCCGCCATCCTGCCAGCAGCAGAACAGTTCATCCTGCAAGGGACAGTAAATGACGCCGATGGTGGTGCGCCCATTTTCCATAAGGGCAATGGAGACGGCAAAAATGGGAAAACCGTGCGCAAAATTGGTGGTGCCGTCAAGAGGGTCAACCACCCATATCGGCCCCTTCGGTTCTTGCGGACTTTCTTCAGCAGATTCCTCGGCCATGATTGGAATGTCAGGCGCGTCTTCCTGCAGAGAGGCGACAATCGCCGTTTCTGCGGCAATGTCAGCCTCGGTTACCAGGTTGATTTCTCCTTTCATAGTGATGGTGTGCGGTTTATCATACAGATCTTTGAGGATGAAGCCGGCGGTCAGCGCAGCCCGGCAGGCGGCCAGGATAAAGCGGCATTGCTTTTCATCCGTGCACTGCCTGTTCAGGAAATCAAGTCTGTTCATAAAAAAATACCTTTACATGAAAGTTTACCGGGAAGCTCTGTGGTGTTGAGCACATGCGTTGTGCTTTTCATTGGTCGTTGAGGTTGGTTTATCTGTTCCAGCCTGTGCTGGTTACTGCCGTAATCCAGTGATTAATTACCGTACAGCTTGTAGAAAGTATGCTATAATTATTTGAAAATTAATATATTTTTATCAGATATACTGTACAGAGAAAACAATATTTTCGCAAGCCGGCAGGCCCGTTTCAGTTGTTTTTCGGCCTATATTTTTTTCCACAGACTGAGGGCTCTTTGATATATCCGGGTCCGGGGAAGATCAAGATCCGTTGCCATTTGCCGGACGGCATCTTTTAAGGTGATGCCTTCCTGGTCTCGATACCAGAGTATCAGACTGTCGAGGTCTTCGGGTTTATCCTCTGCAGTTTTTGCGGCGCCGTCAATAATGACAACGAATTCACCCCTGTTTTTTCCGGCACAGCTTTTACTGAGATCAGATAACAGTCCTTCCCGGCATTCCTCATGAATTTTGGTAAGTTCACGAAAAAGCAGTCCATGTCGATTTCCCAGGCAATTCAGGCAGTCAACAAGACTTTGCTCTATCCGATGTGGAGATTCATAGAAAATAACAGGCCAGGGCAGGGGAGCCAGTTGCTTAAAAAATTCTCTTCGAGTATTTTTTTTCGGTGGTGGGAACCCGGCAAAAAAGAAGCGGGACCTTTCCAGTCCCGCTGCCATCAGCGCTGTTGTCAAAGCTGATGGGCCGGAAACAGGAATGATTGGAATGCCTTCAGCCCTCGCCAGCCTGACGAGCACGGCGCCCGGGTCGGAGATGCCGGGAGCACCGGCATCGGAAACTATTGCAATTTTTGCCCCGTCCTGTAACTGTTGGAGAAGAACTTTGGCTTTCTGCTGTTCTTTTTCCCGGTAGTAACTGGTCAGTGGTGTGGATATCCCAAGGTGACTCGTCAGTTTTTTTGTATGCCGGGTATCCTCGCAGGCGATAAGATCGGCCTGCCGTAAAACGCTGACGGCCCTTGGAGTTATTTCCTCAAGATTGCCAATGGGGGTCGCCACCACATAGAGTATGCCGGTATCGGATGTTTTTATTGTCATGAGGGAAGTGTTTTTTAGCAGCTGGCCAATATTTTTTACCTGATTTTCGGCAGGTTAAGGGCTGGTACAAAGATATCTGTCCATATCCCGGCGCGTGATGTGCATAAGATCTGAATACATGAAACTATTATTGTCGGCATGAGCAACCTGACCATACAACAGTTAAAAGTAGTCAGCAGCATTATTAGCGGGCAAAATGATGCTGATGCAATTATGAAGACCGCTGTTCAGGCGGCTCGAAAGATTTTTTCCGTTGATAATACGTGGCTTCTTTATCCCTGCACCGCCAATACCCCCACCTGCCGTTTAAAATTTTTTTCCTGTCGACGAAATATGCCTTGTTTTGATCGACTTGACAAGCCTGTTAAGGTTGATCAACCCCTGCAGAATTTCATTCGAATGGTGCGGAACAGGCGGAAGGTAACAGCCTATAAAAGCAGTAAGTGTCTGATTTTCAGTAATTGTCATCCAGGCAGGACCTGCTCTTATTCTCAGCTGCTGATGGTCTTGAGGATGCAACATGACAGATCCTGGCTCTTTGGTATATGTGACAAATCGACACGCCAGTGGTCCCAGGATGAACTGGATTTTTTTCAACTCATCGGGGAGCGACTGCAGCACAGTTATGATGCAGCCAAGCTGCGGGAAACGGTTCAGCGGGATATCGCGAAACGACAAAAGATTGAAGCTGAAATCATCCGCAGTGAACAGCGATTTCGATCATTGTTTCAAAATACCAGCATTTCGCAGTGGATGCTTGATGTTCCCGGACTTCGCCAACAAGCAGTCAGAAATGAAATTTCTGCAATCCTGCAAACCGATATGGTTCCCGATCCAGTCAAACTCTGGCATGCTGCCGGTCTGGTGCGGATTATCGATGTAAATGCAGTAACTCTTGAGTTGTTTGAAGCGCATGACAAGGCATATCTCCTCTCTTCCCTGCAGAGCATACTCACCGACAACGCCCTGTTAACCCTGCAGAGAGGGTTACGCGCATTACTCAGGGGAAAAACCCACTTTACGGAAGAGACGGACCTGCTCACTCTTTCCGGAAAATCAATTGTTGTAATCCTTAATGTGGATGTACTGCCTGGTCCTGATTCTCACATGGTTCTGATTTCGGTGGCTGATATAACGGCTCGAAAACGGATTGAAGAAGAACTCTTTGATTCCAGGGAGCAATATCGCCTGCTCATGGAAAATTTCAGTGACGCGATTTTTCTTTATGATGCGGAATCCGAAGTCATTTTTGAAGCAAATCCGAAAGCTGCCGAATTAACCGGAAGACCGGTTGATAAATTGATTGGTTTGAAGCAGCATGAATTACACCCTCCTGAAGAGTATGCACTTCATAAAAAACTATTTCGATCACATGTGGAGGGAAAAAGCGATACACCGGCAACGGATGTGACCCTCCTTCACCAAAGTGGAGCCCGTATCCCTGTACAAATCAGCGCCAGCCGCACAACAATAAAAGGCCGTACTATTATACAGAGAATTTACCATGACATGAGAAAAAGGGTCAAAGATGAGGAGCAGCGGAGACTCCTGGCCACGGCTATTGAACAGTCGGCGGAAAGTGTTGTGATTACGAATCCAAAAGGCCAAATCAAATATGTTAATCCCGCCTATGAACGGACAACAGGGTACAAAAGAGAAGAGGTCATCGGCAAAAGCCCGGGGCTCTTTAAAAGCGGAAAAATGGAGGCTTATCACTATAAACTGCTTTGGGATACAATAACAGCGGGCAAGGTATGGCGCGGGAAAATGATTAACAGGAAAAAGGATGGCTCTTTATTTACTGAAGAGCAAACCATTGCCCCTGTTAAGAACACCCATGGGAAAATATCTCATTATGTGGCGGTCAAACGTGATATCACCCGTCAAAATCAATTGAAAAACATTGTGCGTCAAACCCAGAAAATGCAGGCCATCGGAACTTTAGCCGGAGGTATTGCTCATGATTTCAATAATATTTTGACGGCAATTCTCGGTTTTGCCGAATTATCGGCCCTGCAATGCGGGGAAAATGAGATTTTAAAAAGCAATCTTTCTGAAATAATAACGGCCTCTGAACGGGCTGGACAATTAATCAAGCAGATTCTGACCTTCAGTCGTCAGACTGAAAAAAATATATCTTCTCTGCGGATTGATCTCATTGTCAAGGAAGCTCTGCGTCTTTTACGGGCAAGCCTGCCCACAAATATTGAGCTGTCAATAGATATCCGATCCAGGGAAATGGTTCGCGCTGATCCGACGCAGATTCATCAGGTAGTCATGAATTTATGCATGAATTCCTTTCAATCTCTTGAACATGAAAACGGCTGGATTCGAGTAACGCTTGACAGTAGATATGTTACTCCGCCTGAAGGGATAGCATTAGGTAACCTCCCGGCCGGAGAATACGTTCTCCTTAAGGTGGAGGATAATGGTCAGGGTATTGCTCGTGAACATATCAATCGTATTTTTGAGCCATATTTTACAACCAAAAAGAAAAATGAAGGTACAGGACTCGGACTCTCTGTTGTCCATGGTATTATTCAGGATCATAGAGGAGCAATAGAGGTGGATTCAATTCCCGGCAAGGGTACCTGTTTTACTGTCTATCTTCCCCCTGCCAAAACCGTTGATTCCAGTAAGGTATCTGAGAATAAAGAGCTGAAAAAAGGAGAGGGAAGAATTTTGCTTGTCGATGATGAGCAGCAGATCGTTGACTATGAGGTACAGGTGTTGGAAAAAGCCGGTTATGTGACCTATAGTACCACCTCAAGTACGGAGGCCCTGGATATTTTTAATCGGCAGAAACAGAAAATGGATTTGATTATCACGGATATGGCCATGCCGGAGATGACGGGGTTGCAGTTGTTTGAAAAAATACGGAAGGACTGCAAAGAGGTACCGGTAATTTTATGTTCCGGGTATTCGGAACATGTTTCAGCACAGTCCTCGCTTGAACTCGGGCTTGACGGTTATCTTGCCAAACCCTTTACCGCCGAACAGTTAGTGGATGAAGTACACAGGATACTTGTTGAAAAAAAAGGTAAGAATCCTCTCGCAAACTGAAAAAACAAGAGGTTTTTGGTGACCACAGGAGGCCGGTATATATGGTTTTTATGCATTATTAAAGGGAGAAAGTCCGAGGTGGAAAGAAATCATCCAGATATCCTTTACCGACCGGATATTTTTTTATTTTTTTCAGGAGTTGCTGAAACTGCGGCTGTTCGGCGGGTGACACTAAAAAACCAGGCAGGGCACTGTTGACGATTGTGTTGTTTTCATTACCGGCCAGCATATCCAGCATATTCCCGCTTATTCCATGAAGATCAAGATGTTCAATTATCTGGTACAGAGCCAGGTTGATTGTAAACAGAAAAGGTTCCATTATGGCCTCCCCGTCGGCTTTGCAGCGACTGGTCGACAACATGGCGCGGCAGGAAAAGGGCCGATTTGCATACACCTGGCACCGGCCATCGTCCCCCAGTAATGGACATTGACCGGGGGCATGCATTCCTGTTTCCTCAGGCGGTTCCTGTTGGCGCAGACAAAAGCGTGCCAGTTGGTTAGTGGTCAGGGATGGAATAAAATGCGGGTGCGCTGAAGCGGCGGCAATTCGTCGTTGTATTTCTTTTTCGGCCAATAATTTATTTTTTTTAATATAGTCAATCTCCAGACTGGTCACTGACACATTCACTGAGCAGCAGGCCGAGCATCCAGGCCCGCAGGCAACGGGAAACCGTGTTATGAAAACATCATAAAATTTATATATTGCCTGAAGGGCTTCAAGAGCGGCCATACTAAAAGAGTCAAAAAAAGCAGGAGAAATAGGAAAGTACCGGTTCCTTTGACGATACATTCGAACAATGGACATTATCAGGTTATTGGTTCGATTACCATAAGAAGTGCCAAAAAAATAAAAAAGGGATAAGATTGTTGGCCGAGATGATACCCTGAGTGTTCCCGGACCGAACAGGTAACGCATTACCACCCCCATCACTATGTAACCAGCATGGCTGGACCAAAACCTCAGGCCACAGCCGCAGCAGACAATGAAAGTAGGCCGGAAGTTGAAGTCTCAGCGCCACCTTTCATATAAATCAATGATATGGCTGATCCTGAACTAACCGATATTGAAAAACAAAATCTGTCTGCGGGCCGATTAAGTTCCTATTTCTACCTGCTGCGTAAAAATAAAAATTACAGAAAATTCTGGCTTTCCGGGACCATCAGTCAGGCCGGCGACTGGTTTAACTATATCGCGATTTTTGTGCTTCTGACCCATTTGACCGGCTCTGGCGAGGCGGTCAGCTGGTTCCTGATTGCCAAGTTTATCCCCACAACTGTTCTCGGTCCTTCTGCCGGTGTGATCGCCGACCGTTTTAATCGAAAATTTATTCTCATTTTCTGTGATCTTGCCCGAGTTGTCGTGGTCCTCGGTTACCTGCTGGTTCGGGAAGCCGATCAGGTGTATCTTATTTTTTTGTTGGCCTTGCTGCAGGAGTCTTTATGGAGTTTCTGGCACCCGGCGCGCCAGGCCGTGCTGCCCGATATTTGCCAAAAGGAAGAACTCAGCATCGCCAATGGTCTTGCCGGCGCTTCCTGGTCGGTAATGCTTGCCCTTGGCGCTGCTGCCGGAGGCTTTGTGTCCGCGGTATTTGGCTGGCGAACGGCCATTGTGATTGATTCGTTTTCCTTTTTGATTTCCGCCTCCATTATGATGACTGTGGTTGTTTCGGTATTAACAAAAAGAAAGAAACAGCCATTTTCCCTAACACGAATGATCGGGCTGCATGATCTTATCGAAGGGATACGCTATGTCGCACGGCACCGGGATGTCGCGGCGTTACTCATGGTCAAGAGCGGCTGGGCTGTGTCCGGCGGCATTCTGGTTCTATTAACGGTCTTTGGCGAGCAGATTTTTTCCAAAGGAGGTAGTGGAGGTATGAGTGGAATTCTCTATTCCATGCGCGGCCTGGGCGCTGCCGTCGGACCTATCCTGGCTTGGAAATTGTTTGGTGAAGGGTTGCAGCCCATGCGTCGGGCCATTGGCGCTTCTTTTTTCATTTCTTCTCTTGCCTATCTGCTTTTTTCCCAGGCACCCAATATCATCATTGCCGGATTGTTTGTTTTTATCGGCCATATAGGTGGCTCAATTCAATGGGTTTTCAGCACTACGCTTCTGCACAGGCTGGTCGATTGCCGGTTTCGGGGCCGCGTGTTTGCAGCCGAGATGGGGTCGCTGACGCTGGTTCTCAGTGTCTCTACCTGGCTGACCGGAGTCGCCCTGGACAGTGGTATTGATCCCCGGACAATTGTTGTTTATCTGGCCCTGCTTTTTCTTTTGCCCGGCTTCTGCTGGCTTTTTTATCTTTTTCGTTTTTTTGGACATGAAGAGCCGAATGAATAAAAAAACTTGCTTCTTTGTATTCAATGCCTACCTTGTGGTATAATGATTTGGAGGTTTTATTATGCAATGGATACGAATATCTTGCCTTATTTTTTTATTTTTATTTATCGTGCAGGTGCAGATGACTATGGCTGAACAGAAAAGAGCAATCTTTGCCGGCGGCTGCTTCTGGTGTATGGAGCCGCCTTTTGAGAATACAAAAGGAGTGATTGACGTTGCTGCCGGCTATACCGGCGGCAGGACGGAAAATCCGACGTATGAAGAAGTCGGCTCCGGCATGACTGGCCATTATGAGGCAGTCGAGGTGGTGTATGATCCGGATAAGGTCAGTTACAAAGAATTGCTTGATATTTTCTGGCGTCAGATTGATCCAACCGATGACGGGGGACAATTTGCCGACCGGGGCACTCAGTATTTCACCGCAATCTTTTACCTTGACGAGGAACAGGAACAGATTGCCGAAGCCTCAAAAAAGGCATTGGATGCATCCGGTATTTTTGATAAGCCGGTAATTACCGCCATCCTGCCTGCCGCGGCCTTTTACAGGGCAGAAGAGTACCACCAGGATTATTACAGAAAAAACGTCATGCATTATTCCATGTATAAAACCGGATCCGGCCGAGCGGAATTTCAGAAAAAAACATGGAAAAATAGGGATGTTCCCGCTCCAAAACAGTATGTCCGGCCAAATAATGCCGAGTTGAAAAAAAGGCTTACCCCTTTGCAATGGGAGGTGACCCAGGAAGAGGGGACGGAACGACCCTATGATAACCCCTATTGGAACAATAAACAGGAGGGAATTTATGTGGATATTGTCTCTGGTGAGCCGCTTTTTTCGTCAACGGACAAGTTCAAGTCCGGGACCGGTTGGCCCAGCTTCACTCAGCCTGTTACAAAGGAGAATATTGTTGAACGCAAAGACCGGAGGCTCTTTTTTGTCCGCACCGAAGTGCGCAGCAAACATGGGGACTCGCATTTAGGGCATGTCTTTGAGGATGGTCCTGCTCCCACCGGACTGCGCTACTGCATCAATTCAGCGGCCCTTCGCTTTGTTCCCAAAGATGAAATGCAGGGGCAGGGATATGGAGAGTATCTGAAACTCTTCGGGAAGGGAGCAAAGAAGAAGTAAGCAAAACGTCAAAGGGGGCTGAGTTTCGGAAATAATATGGTGAAATTAGTCTACTCGACAAAAGTCTTGGAATTCGTCATTAACGCTCGCCTGTGTACGTAATATATTGAAATAACTATATTTCATTCTGCGCAGGCATGACCAGAAAACAGGAAGAGGAACCAGATTAATAATTTAGAATGTCTACGGAGTCCTGTCCGGAATTCACTATTCAGTGCTTCCTGTGGGAGTTGTCCACTGTTCATGGAAAACTCTCGGAAAACGGATACTGACCGCCACCTTGCCTTCGGCATTACTCTCTACTGTAAATTCAGCCTGGTGTTCAGTCAGAATCTGCCGTACCAGTTCCAGTCCTTTAGCCTTGTCGGATTCAGTTGCACTATCCATAGCAGTCGGTTTTTCTGAACCCATGTGTTCGACGGAATCAAGCTTACAGTTAATAGTCAACCGTGGTTCCATGCCCTTACCAATATCAACAGATAGTCCCTCACCTTCTGGCAACTGTCTGGTGAGATAACGCAAAATATGAACCAGGGCAACTTTAAGCACCTGTCGGTTGGCATGGATTTCAACCGGTTTCGGAGGAGCATAAAGTTTTACCCTGATATTTTTACTCTGCAGTGTCGGACAAGTCTGAAGGGCATCCTCGATTAAGAGAACCAGGTCTTCACGGGCAAAGAGCGTTCTCCTTTCCGCGGCCATGGTATTAAACTGCTTGACAAGCGCTTCAATCTTTTCCGCCTCTGATGCAATAACTTGTATTTTTTTCTGTTCCCTGCCGGTCAGGTTTCCTTTTTCCATTAATCGCCGGGCCATACCCCCAATCACGGTTGCCGGGTTGCGCACCTGGTCGGCAATTCTAAGCGACATCTCAATAATGGTACGCTCCCGGGCCAATTTTTCCAAATCATTGCTGAGCTGAAGCAACTCGTTGTTGGACTGATCCAGCAAACGATTTTTCTCAGTCTTTTCCTGGAGCAGACGGACCACCTCGTCATGCTTGGCCCGCAGATTTTCCACATACGACTCCTCGGTATCTGCAAACAGCTCTCCACGGATGGAGGACAACCGCTTGTGTACCTCCTCCCAGGTAACCCCAAGTCTGATGTTACGACAGATAATAGTAATCTTTCTGCCCCCGGTTCCTCCCTGAACCTGGACGGAATCAAAAACAGTCATCAAGCCTGGAAAGGGGGGTAAAACCAGCAAGGCCTGTTCGTCCACGGGACAGATCCGCCCCTTAAGACAAGAGGTTTTTCCGTGGAAAAGAAGCTCCACCCCGCAATCAATATTCATTATTTTCTGCGGAAACAAAGAAATACGAACCTTGCCGCCTCCATACTTCTGCAACAGCAATCGGGCTGTCTCCGAGGCGCCGACGGCAAGGCCGACCACCTGCCGCACCGGTGCGTCAATGGCCCGCACAAGCAGTTTTACCTTGGAGCGTATCCGGGGAATATCCGTCTCTTTCTGGATAACCAGGGTCAACACATGGTGTGGTTTGTCTATCATCATTTTCTCTGCCAGCTCCAGAGACACAGGGCGGCATCATCCTGTGTCTTCCGGTACCGTGAAAACAGCATCTGGATCAGCAAAGCGGTGTCAGGGCAGTGCTTTTCAGTCGGCTGCCTTCGTCCGGCCTGCAACTCCATGAGCAGGGGAGAGATTTCTCTCCCGCCAAATCCGGTCACTCCGTCTGAATACAGCAGACAGGCCGTACTACCCGAAACTTTGTAGACACTATCAGTCCCCTGGATCAGCTTTGCCCTTTCCACAGCCAACGGATTCGGCGGTGTATCCGGCAGGTCGTCTACCAACAAGTGGATGCCGATATTACCGATTCGACAACAGCGCAGTTCAGCTAACAAGCGATCAAAACGAAGCACACAAACCGCCGTTGCCGGCTCTGCGGCAAATACCTCTGACAACGATTCCATAACGTGATCCGGCGGCCATATCATGTCAAATCTTGCAAGCATTTGTCCGATAAGATCGGTTTCACCCCCGCCCCTGCCCTTACCTGGGCTGTCAACCAGGACAATACGGATAAACCTGTTGTCTGAGCTGATAAAAACTCCGTCTCCGCAGGGAGTTGTTTCAGAGCGGCCACAGACCAGGGCGGCAATATCCATATCGTTCCTGTCAAACAAAGGCGGCACCTGTTCCTGTGGCCAGCATCGGGCAGTAACTACTGTTCCCTGCCATTGTCCGCCCAGTTGGGCTGAACAGCCGACATGCGGGTCGGCTGACGAACAACAGGAAAAGCGGTCTGCCAGTCGGGAAACCGAGGCCATGCCTGCGCCGAGACCGGTAAGGGAACGATATCCTCCCTTTGCTCCCTGCAGAACATCTGCCACATTGGGTATACCCGGCCCGCTGTCCAGGGAGCAGATTGTCAGGACCGGCATACCGTCAACCAACTGAGCACTGATACGAACCAAGCCATCGGAAGTTTTATGGTCCAGGTGATTGTGGGCAAGTTCGCTGGCAATGAGCCGCACCTCGGCCCGCCGCTGGTCCGGAAATCCCAGTTGCATGGCCTTTTCGCCGGCACTGTGTCTGGCAAGAGCAACATCAGCTTCGCTGCGGATGGCAAGCTCACTGCAGAGGACCATTACCCTCTTCCCTGCCGTTCCGTTCCTGCAATAGAAGCAGTGCCTGTTCCACATCCAGGGCAAAGACAAGATCCGGTAATTTGATGTCAAAATCAAGCAGGGTCATGACCACGGGCACTCCGAGTCCGGCAATGACCAGCGCCGCATCCTGCAGTTTCAGGGTCCTGGCAAGCTGTTGCAGATGGTCTGCCAGAAAGGAATCCATAACTTCAAGGCTCTGCAGGTCGACTATCACTCCGTACAGATTCTGTCTGTTGACCATTTCACTGACCTTATCCAGCAAGACACGCACCGAAGAATCATCAATCTGCTCTTCAATGGAAACCAGCAGAATTTCGCCCAGGGAAAAAACTGAAAACAATTCCACGCCAAATCCTATCTATTATGCCCGGAACGACTGCCGCTCACTTCGATGAGCGATGCAACACGGTTCATTCTCTCCTTGCGTTCAGCCAGCTTGCCAATGGCATAGTGCAGGCCGTCGGTCATGCGAGCCTGCACTATAATATTTTCAAGATCGACATTCCCCTCGCTGATAACCCGCGCAATATGTGGTCCAACCCCGGTAAGGATGGTTTCGCAACCCATAAGCCGTACTGCCCCTGCCGTCTGCAGGACATGGGAGGCAACTTCACTGTCCACAGTTGGCACACCGGTGATATCGATGATCACAAAGGAAGAACGTGTCTGTTCAATGGATTCCAGCAGACGCTGCATGGCTATATGAGCCCGGTGGCTGTCCAGGGTGCCGATCAAGGGCAGGGCAACGATCCCGTTCCAGACTTCTATGACCGGGGTGGACAACTCCAGAATCTCGTCTTGTAGATGACGGATGTCTTCTTCGCGTTTTTTGAGCAGTTCTTCCTTCTGCTCCATGATGATCCGGTCTTTTTCCAGCCGTTCAGAGATATCGATAAAGTTTTCCACGCAGCCTATGATTTCCCCTTCAAAATTCTTCAGCGGCCGGCTGGTAAACTCGATGGGAATTTCACGACCGTCAACATGGAGCATGGTTTCTCCATGGTTGACAACTTTATTTGTGGTGGCGATCTTGCAGGTACATTCATTGGTTTGACACATGGGGGTATCAAAAATATCGTAACATTTGCGGTCAAAGCAGTCACCGGAACTCTTGCCAACCATCTTGGCCCCTGCCCGGTTGATCATCAGGATATTATTTTCCAGGTCCGTGACAAAGATACCCGAGGTAATCGCATTGATGATTTCGGAGAGAAAACCTTCATCCAAATTTATTTCAGATAAATCTTTCATGAAATGCTCCTGTATTTCGTGATTCAAATACTGTCCATTGATGCAAACTCAGGCTCATGGAGTGGAATAATGTAATCAGCCATATCCCTGATCTTGATCAGCATGTCGTAGGCATCATAGCTGTTGATGTTGGTGCCGGGAGGGATGACCTCCATTTCCATGGCCTTGATCTGAACCGGCGGCTCAAAGTTTTCCCTGATAACACAAAAACCGGTGATAGCGGTTTTGCCCCTGGCCGTATCTATAAACACGGTCATACCACCAGGAGTATGTGCCGGTGTGTGCATGACGGAAATACCGGGGAAAAGCTCCTGGTCCTCATGGACTATCTCTATCTGGCCTGCTTCATGGATTTCAAAAATAAAATCTTCAACATAGCGGTAATCCAGAGGATGGGGATTGCTGATAGTCACAAGCTCCTTCTCGTGGATGTAAAACCTGGCGTTGGTACATTTGTAATCGTTTTCACAGTGATCGGAGTGGAGGTGGGTGTGAATGACTGCGTCGATATCCTCGGGCGTAAGGCCATGCCGTGCCAACCCCTGCTCAAAGGTAAAAATCTTTCCATTGATGGCCTTTTCCCGGTCTTCGGAAATTACCGGATGCATTTCTCCGGTATCGATCAGAATTTTTTTATCACCTCCTTCAAGATACCAGCAGTAGATAGGTATGATATAGGGAGTACCGTAGTCAAACTGGTAGGTCATCATCCCCTTGTCAAAGACCTTACTGCCCATAACAATGGGATGAATGGTGTAAGTGATCATATCGTCTCCTCCTGTATAAAAAGTTAACGTGTTGAGCAGGAAAATGAATATCGCTTTCCTGTGCAACTATTTATCCTTTAAATTCATTAGGATACAACGTTCAGGCTGTCAGGGAAACCGCCGTCCTTCGTTAAGTTTCGCACGGAGAAGTTCCGAAAAGTTTCGAGGACAGTGTATGCACTTGGAAACTCCTTTTTTTGGTCCCGGTTTTTGAGGTCCGTGAATTTAGGGGCTATAATACTCTTTATTTCCCTTTTCTTCCACGCGTATCAAAGCGCACTGTCGTGTGATGCTCTAATTGCAGGTATATCCTGTGACTGGTCACAGACGTGATTGGCAGCGTTGTTTGTTGAGATTGATTACGCGCTTTGGTGATCGTCGGATGATGGGGTCGCCTCTTGCCGTGAGTAACGGCTCAAGACGCCGTAAAGCATATCGGGCAGGTCGTCCCGTTGGCGGGAGCTGCGCTTTATTTGTTTCAGGCATTTTTCAAGGGTCAACCGTTCGCCAAGAAATATATGGCGAAGCATGAGCGAAATAAGCCGGGTAATGGTTGTCAGGTTGGAGATGCGTGACTGCAGCTCATTATCACGGTCAAAGGCTGTTGAGGCAAAGACTTCCACCGGATTTCCATCAACCTCACTGATAGAAAGATACCATTTATTATCTTCCCGGTCCACGGTCCGGTATCGTTTTCCATCCAGCACGTCCGGCAATTCGCCCTCATCTTGTAAGGGATGATGCTGTGAACGGGGCAGGATGGGTTCATCATAGAGTTCACACCAGACTTTTTTTATCTCGTCCGGATGATTTTTCACATGACTGATAATGGCTTTGCAGGTTGAACAGACCTGCCGGTTGCCATGAACCTGCAGTTTTTTTTGCTGTCCGCAAAGATCACAACAGTCGGTCTTTTGTTTTGTCAACGCTCTACTCCTGTTCTTCTACGTGATTTGTTCAGGAATCGGCCACCAAACAGTGAGACTTTGGCTGATTTCCCTAACAGCATAACAGTATCATGTTTGCGGGTGGACCTGAAAATTACACTCGCTGTACTGATTTTCCCTAACAGCATAACAGTATCATGTTTGCGGGTGGACCTGAAAATTACACTCGCTGTACTGATTCGCAATAGAAGGGGTTATTTTGTCCTGGTACATTTTGTTTGTTTTATGGTAGTACACGGGCAATGAATTTACAGGTCACCTGAAAAAATTGTCTTTTTATTCAACCTCGGCGTTATGCTCAAAATTGTATCTTTGGAACCACGCTAACGGCTTGGTGTCTGGGGTAAAATTTTTCGCAGACCTCGAGCTGCTCCGCTGAACAAAAAACCTGATTTTTCAAGGTACTCTGCTGAGTGATTATACTGTCAGAAAAAAGTCTACTTTGCAAGTGAAACCATGCGGCGCAAACGCAAGCGAAGGCTTGATATGCATGCCCGCTTCATCCGGGCGGCAAGAAGAAACATGGTGGGGGCCGCACCGGGACTCCATCCCTGTATTGTCATCCTGGATGGCCTGAAACCCGACTTTAATATTGGTAAAATTTTCAGGACTGCTGATGCCTTCAGCATTCGTGAAATACATCTTGTGAACATAGAGTTTTTTGACCCCGATCCGGCCAAGGGTTCGGTGCGCTGGATACCATTTTTTCAACATGAAAATTTTGATGCCTGTTACCAGGAGGTTGCAGGACGCGGATATTCTAGTATAATTTTTGAACCCGGGCAACAGAAGATATTGGGTGCGAAGAGTCTGCCGAAAAAATCGGCTTTTATTTTTGGGCATGAGGAATTTGGTTTGAGTTTTGACAGAACATCATACCCTGAGATAGCCTCCTTTTCCATTCCCCAGTGGGGACACGTCCAGAGTTTAAATGTCAGCGTTGCCACCTCAATTGTTCTGTATGAATATGTTCGCCAGCATGGACGCCCCCTTACTGATGGCTTGCCGCAACATCCGGCGGCTGTAACCACGAGAAGCAAGAGAGGGCCCAGATGAAGAAAACCGGAAAAAAAGGGTTGCTGCTGGTTTTTACCGGCAACGGCAAAGGCAAGACAACGGCGGCCCTGGGTCTTGCGTTTCGCGCCCTTGGGCACGGACAAAGAGTGGCAATGGTCCAGTTCATCAAGGGGGACCGGCAGTCCGGGGAACTCAAATCGGCTGGATGTTTTGCCGACATGTTTGATGTGCATGTGATGGGCAGAGGCTTTACCTGGAAGTCGGATGACCTGGAAAAAGACATTGCCAAGGCCCGCGCGGCCTGGAAATTTGCATGTGAAATTCTTCGGAAGAATCAACATCAGTTGGTTATTCTTGACGAGCTGACCTACCTTGTCACCTATAAAATGATCAGTGAAGAGGATCTTCTTGCCGGACTTTCTTCCCGGCCGGCCGGCATGCATGTGGTTGTTACCGGTCGCGGCGCAAGCCCCGGGCTCATCGAGGCTGCTGATCTTGTGACCGATATGCGGGAGATCAAACATCCCTATGCAAAGGGCGTCAAGGCTCAGAAGGGGATTGAGTTTTAACCTGTTTCTTGCGCCATTTGGCCGGCGCCCCGCCTTTTCCCTTGCAACTTCCCGCTTACTTGGTAAAATTCTTCTTTTTTGTGGCTCGCTCTACGATCCGCCGAAGAATACTTTCTCTGTCGTTGACCGGATACCGAGCTGTATGAAGAGCCTTGTTTTTGTAATTATCCTCCGGGATTGCCCGGATTTTTCTGATTTTGCCAACCCTTAATTATGAGTAAGAGCATGGACTACAGGGACACACTGAATCTGCCCAAAACCAAGTTCAAAATGAAGGCCAACCTGACCCAGAAAGAGCCGATGTATCTGAAACGCTGGGACAGGGAAGATCTGTATCATCAATGGCAAGAGGCAACCAAAGGACGGCCGCAATATATTCTCCATGACGGCCCGCCCTATGCCAACGGCAATATTCATCTTGGCACCGCCTTTAACAAGGTGCTGAAAGATATTATTCTCCGCTCGCGTCGGATGGCCGGTTTTGACGCGCCCTATGTTCCGGGATGGGATTGTCACGGCCTGCCCATCGAGCATAATGTGGACAAGGAGCTGGGAGAAAAGAAACAGACCATTCCGCTGCTTGCCAAGCGTGGAGCCTGCCGAAAGTATGCGGAAAAATGGATAAAAACACAAAGAAATCAATTTAAGCGATTGGGCGTACTTGGTGAGTGGGAAAATCCCTATCTGACCATGAATTTTCAATATGAAGCCGATATTGCCGCTGAATTTAATACATTTCTGCTGTCGGGTTCCGTTGTTCGTTCACGAAAGCCGGTGTACTGGTGTTCCACCTGTAATACGGCCCTGGCCGAGGCAGAGGTTGATTATGCCGATCACACCTCACCTTCAATTTATGTCAAGTTTCCGCTTAAAAATGATCCGGTGAAAATTGCGCCGGAACTGAGCGGTCGTGCGGTCTCGGTTGTAATATGGACTACAACACCCTGGACCCTGCCCGCAAACATGGGCGTGGCCTTTCATCCTGATTTTGTCTATGCCGCTGTTGAAACCGGCGGTGAGGTATGGATTCTTGCCAAAGAACTTGTCGAGCAGTGCTTTGCTGAATTCGGCATTGACGATTATACGGTGCTTGCCACCTTTGACGCGACCGTGCTTGAGGGAAAAAAATGTCGGCATCCCTTTATGGACCGTGATTCTCTGCTCGTGCTTGCCGATTATGTCACGGCTGAATCCGGTACCGGCTGCGTCCATACCGCGCCTGGACATGGCGCTGACGATTATTTGACCGGGCTTCGCTATGGACTTGAAATTCTTTCGCCCGTGGATGATGTCGGCTGTTACACTGCTGAAGCCGGAAAATACGAGGGCAGACAGGTGCCCGAGGTCAACCGGGAGATCAACGATGATATGGCTGCGGACGGCTCTCTCATCAGGGAGGCGGCCCTTGTTCATAGTTATCCCCACTGCTGGCGATGTAAAAAACCGGTTATCTACCGGGCCACTGAGCAGTGGTTTATCTCCATGGAAAAAAACGACCTTCGCCAAAAGGCGCTCAAGGCCATTGACGAGGTTATCTGGACACCGGCCTGGGGCAAGCAGCGTATTTACGGCATGGTGGAGTCCAGGCCGGACTGGTGCCTTTCCCGGCAGCGTTCCTGGGGTGTGCCTCTTACCGTGCTGACCTGCGCCAAATGCGGCGAAGTGCTGAAAAACAGGCAGGTCTGCACCCGGATTGAGGAACTGTTCGCGCGGGAAGGCGCTGATGCCTGGTTTAAATACGAGGCCGCTGATTTTGTCGGCGCAGACGTGCAGTGTTCCTGCGGATCAACCGCGTTTCGTAAAGAAACAGACATCCTTGATGTCTGGTTTGATTCCGGCACCAGCCATGCAGCGGTTCTTGAGCGGCGCAGCGAGCTTCGTTCCCCGGCAGATCTTTATCTTGAAGGCAGCGATCAGCATCGTGGCTGGTTTCAGTCCTCCCTGTTGACCTCGGTGGGAACCCGGGGCCGCGCTCCATTTAAAGGGGTGCTTACCCATGGGTATGTTGTGGACGGGCAGGGTAAGAAAATGTCCAAGTCCGTGGGCAATGTCGTTGCTCCCCAGGAGGTGATCGACAAGTACGGCGCCGAGGTGTTGCGGCTCTGGGTGGCGAGTGAGAACTATCAAGATGATGTCAAGGTTTCCGATGAAATCTTGAAACACGTCTCCGACGCCTACCGAAAGATGCGCAACACCATCCGTTTTCTTCTCAGTAATTTATCGGATTTTGATCCTGAACAGCACACGGTTTCCGAAGAATCCTTCACCGAACTTGATCGCTGGGCACTCAGTCGATATGCCGAACTGGTGCAACGAGTGATCAGGGCCTATCAAGAATATGAATTTCATGCCATCTATCACAGTCTGCATAACTTTTGCGGCACCGTTGTTTCCAGCCTGTACATGGATATCTTAAAAGACCGGCTGTACTGTTCCCTACCCGATGATCCAAAACGCCGAGCAGCCCAGACCGTGATTTATAGAATCCTTGACGGCCTGTTGCGATTGATGGCGCCCATTCTTTGCTTTACAACCGCCGAGGCCTGGGAATATTTTCATGGCCTGGCCCAGGACGCGCCGTTATCACAATCCGTCTTCTTCACTGAATTTCCGAAGGTCGATGATATTGCGTCGGATAAAAAACTGGATGATCGATGGGAGCGACTGTTGCAGATTCGCGGCGAGATTACCAGGGTCCTTGAGGCTGCCCGGCGCGACAAGGTGATCGGGCTTTCCCTGGATGCAGCAGTCCTGCTTGAAGCCGGTGGCGAACTCGGGGATTTTTTAGCGGAAAATCTTGAACTTATTAAAGAGCTGTGCATTGTTTCCAGTCTGCAGATGGTCGACAGGTTAGAGAAAGGCGAGGGCATGGAAATTGGTATGGCCGAGGATGTGGAGGGGATGACCATTGGGGTCAGGCCTGCAACCGGTGCAAAATGCGAACGCTGCTGGGTAATTGAAGATTCCGTGGGCAGGGATGATGAACATCCGACCCTGTGCGCCCGTTGTTGTGACGTGGTCCGAAGCCTGAGCTCCTGAGACGCGGCCCGTGTATTTCGGAATTCTTTTTTTCCTGGTCGTTATTCTGGACCAGCTGACCAAGTTATGGGTAGTGCACCATTTTATTCTCTATGAATCTATGGAGATTATTCCAGGCCTTTTTAATTTGACCTACCTGACCAATACCGGGGCTGCTTTTGGTATTCTTGCCGGTCATGCCACCTCCTGGAGGCAGGTTTTTTTTATAGGGGTTGCCGGGATTGCCTTGGCGGCAATTTTTTTTCTCCACAAAAAAATCAGCGCTGAAAGTCACTGGTACACGGTGAGTCTGGCCATGATTGCCGGGGGAGCTGTCGGTAACCTGATCGACCGGGTGCGTCTTGGCTTTGTTGTTGATTTTCTTGATTTTTATGTTTCCTCGCACCATTGGCCTGCTTTTAATGTTGCTGATTCGGCAATAACAGTTGGCGTCGGGATTTTTCTGTTTGTCAACGTGCTGCAGTCAGGAAAACGCTCTAAAGCTTGAACGCTGAAACTCTAACCCGCCCCCTGATTATTGAATTTAACCAGAATAAATAAAAAATGAAAAAAACAGCTCTCCTTTTTCCCGGCCAGGGCTCACAGTATGTAGGAATGGGCAGGTCCTTTGTCGAGACCTCTGAAGATGCCGGGCAGTTGTTTGCCATGGCCGAGAAAATCAGTGGGATTGAACTTGAAAAACTCTGTTTTGACGGCCCGCTGGAGGAATTGACCCGGGTTCTGTATCTGCAGCCGGCCCTGACGGCCGTCAACCTTGCCTGCCATCAGTATCTGCGCGCGCGGCTGCCTGATTTTAAACCCGCCTATGTTGCCGGGCACAGCCTTGGTGAATATTCCGCCCTGCAGGCGGCCGGAGTACTCAGCCGCGAAAACACCATGCGCCTGGTCACCAGACGTGGTGAGCTGATGGAACGTGAAGGCGCGGCTCATCCCGGTGGCATGCGAGCAGTTCTTGGGCTCACCATAGAGCAGGTGGATGAAATACTTAAGAGATCGACCGGGGATGGCGTGGCCGTTGTTGCCAATCATAATTCGGAGAAACAGGTGGTCGTTTCCGGGGACAACAAGGGGCTTGACGAAATTTCAGCGCTTTGTGGCGAGCTGGGAGGAAAGGTCATCGCGCTTAAGGTGAGCGTGGCCAATCACAGTCCGCTTGTTGCCGGGGCCGTGGAAGATTTTTCCGGCTTTATGGCTGCTGTTTCTTTCCTGGCGCCGCAGGTGCCGCTGCTGTTTAATGTGACCGCAAAAGAGGAAAACGATCCCGAAGAAATACGAAAAATTATGGCCCGGCAGATTGCCTCCCGCGTACGCTGGTTTGAGATTATCAATCAGATGGTGGCTGAAGGCGTGCAGGTGTTTGTCGAGCTTGGTCCCAAAACCGTGCTCACCGGTCTGATGAAAAAGATCCTGCCGCGAAAATCCGGAATTGTCTGCCTGCAGGCCGACACCCCGGAGCTGATTGACAGGGCCATTGAGGTCATTATCGATGAGGCGTGAGCAGCCCTTGTAGCTCTATTGTCTCGCTTTTTTGCTTCCCCCATGTGTTATGGCAGGAATGGCCATTATTTTTCTTTGAGCATCAGGTGCAGAACGGATTCCATTGCCATTGCATCGCCCACGCGAAATGAAATGGTGAAATCGTCACTGTTTACGTTGCCCGCTCCGTCCCGGCAACGGACATAATAGTTGTAAACATCTCCGTCCCGCAGGCCGGTAATCGAAGCGGAATGAGCAGTTGCCCCCGTACCGGAAAAAGTGACCGTCATGGCGTTATAAGCAGTGTTCTCTGTTGTTGTATACTTACAGGTCGCGTTTTCGTCTGTTTGCAGTGATAGAGTAGCCTGAGTGGTCCCGGCGGGAAGCATGCCTGAGGGGCTTCCATCTGTTCGCACGGGAGGATCGGTGTCTGCTCCCACTCCGGGCCAGCCCGCAATTCGGGCGAAGAGGTTCCAGGCGGCATAGGCTTTGCGGTTACAATTTAATGCCTGGCTGTGAGCGCAGCCGCAACTGTACCAATCAGTACCCTCAATATGTGAATTTTGCCAGTCCGTAGCCCAGTTGCTGTCGCGTGAGCCGTTGCCGTCTGAATCATAATCGCAATGATCGTTGACGGCTTTATCTCCGTAATAGTTTCCATCAGGGTCATAAAGCTCAATATCGTAAAAATCATACAACACCTTGTTGTTCTGGATGGCGTAATTTTTGATTTGTTGATTGCGGGCATGTAAATTCCCACCTTCGCCGCTGCCATCGGAATGTCCGGTCATATAGACAAAGGTGACGCCGGGATACTCTGTTTCCAATTGCGACATCGGTGCGAGATATTGATCTATCATCTGCTGTTCTGTGTATCCTGATGCTTCTCCACACCAAGACCAGATGATGACATTGATTTCCGGGTTAGTGGTTCCGAGTCCGGTTGCCGGATCAGGTGTCCCAAGATAGTCTCTTGTCTCATTGATCCAGTTTGGATAATAACCGCAGTCGTGGTCCATATCGCCGCTGCCATAACCATCTCCTTCCCTCAAGTCCAATGCTCCACCTGTGCCACCTCTATTCCAGTTAAAAATATCTTGAGGCAGCGACAGGCCAAGGCCGCCGCCATTGGCAAACCCAATGAGTCCGGTCATCCCGCTGGTTAATTGACTGCCGTGGGAGGTATGACCATAGGCAATATGAAGGGACTGTTTGGCCGATGTTAGCCAGTTCTGCGGTATAATCGTAATATCAGTGGAGCTGTGGTCAATAAGAATTGCGGCACAGGCGGGCGAAACAGGGAAAAGCAAGAAGAATACAAGCAACAACTTGAGGGATTGTATGGATATTGATTTCCAGGTATTTTTCATGGCTGACCTCCTGAATATATGTGAAAGTGCCGGATAACAGAGGAGACGGGTAATTCGACAACAAGAAAATCTCTAAACATAATATTGTACCATATGATGGTCGAAAACAACAATGAAATATTATTTTAAAGCGGTAACTCAGTATGTTATGGTGTTTGAGCCCTATTTTTATCAGGAGGTGTTGTGTCTATGAGCGTTGATGAACTCGTAAAAAATCAAAATATGCACAAGGATGGCTAAGTAAAAACACAGATATACAAGGAGTAGTGTGTCGGGGCGGGTCTCAACTATACAAGTAGTATGTTGTGAATCGTCCCGGCACACACGA
>JANTGH010000008.1 GCA_024763055.1 Desulfobulbaceae bacterium | reverse complement strand
AGAAATTGATCCCGAAACTGTCGTAAGAGAACGACCTGCGGCTCAAGGAGTGAACCATATGCGGCTGTGGCGATAAAACAGCCGCCCCCGCCACCGTCATCACCGCCGCCTCCACCTCCGGCAGCTCCTCCCCCGCCGCCACCGGCAACAGGAATATGGGCAAACCAGGTCTGGGCAATCGCCAGCATTCCATCATAATTAGGATGAAGTCCGTCCCAGCTCCATGCCGGCCAGCTGGCAACAACCGCACTGTACAGGTC
Organism: Desulfobulbaceae bacterium; assembly: GCA_024763055.1. GTDB lineage: Bacteria > Desulfobacterota > Desulfobulbia > Desulfobulbales > Desulfobulbaceae > DRLX01. The sequence continues at coordinate 50,369 of JANTGH010000008.1, read as the reverse complement.
AACCAGGGTAACGCCTTTTCGGGCCGCCAGCGCCTTGATCTCCGGGTTAACCGTCGCATTGATAAAGGATGAAAATCCATGTTTTGTTTCAGGGGTCAGGGTAGCAAGCAGGGGAGTCACTCCCTTGGCCCTGCATTTATCTATCATAATGCTCAAGTTGTTGATTACAGTCTGGTGGCTGATTCCAGTGATAATATCATTGACCCCTTCCAAAAGGAGGAGAAAGTTTGCAGGCCGCCGGTTCAGTACCGAGGATATCCTGTTAACACCGGTGATGGTTCGTTCTCCATGCAGACCTTCATTATAAACATGGACAGCAAGCCCCTTGTTGTCATAAATCTGCTGCAGAACAAGGGGATAACCACCGTGGTCACTGCCGGCGGGGTCAATGTTGCCCTGCGTGATGGAGTCGCCAAAGGCAATAATTTCTTCGGCTTGAGCAACTTGGGTTTGCAGCAGCAGAAAGAATAAAAAAGCGAAAAAGACAGCGCCTGCAAGGGAAATCGTTTTTTTAAGCATGATCAGCGTGATGGTTGGATTTGAACGAGTTGAACCATGGTTTTGATAGGGACGAAGAGAGGGACGGCTAATTATTGTCGAAGCAAAAGTTGTAAGGTTCCGTTCAGGCTTACCACCGGCGGCCCGGGCATGACGTTGTACCAGGTATTGGAGATCCTGACATCGCCATTATATGTCGGATGCAGACCTTCACAGGTCAGGTTACCCCAGTCCGGGTCGGTGGCATTGCACTGGTCGGCCAGGGTAACCTGTTCACTGACGGCAAGTGAGCGGATTGCACTGTTGTAGGTGCCGATGATGCCGGAGTTGCAGCTCCCCATATTATATTTGTAATCAGGGGTAACGGTTGCAATGACCGGTATGACCGTGGCAGCCTTGCTTTTTTGAATCATATAGCGGAGGTTATCACGGGTCGTTTGCCAGGACACCCCGTGAATGGCATCGTTGGCCCCTTCCATGATCAGAATGATTCGTCCCCGTTTGCCCTCAAATTGTATTTGCCAGTCACAGTGATTATTGTATTGATACGTTGGATTTTCAGCGAGAAAGATATCAATCCTGCCGACTCCGTTATGGGTCAACTCGCCGCCCAGCCCGCCGTTAATGATGCCCACTTGCCGACCGTTTGCATCCATTATTGAGTCAAGCACTTCCCAGTAGCCATGACAGTTGGCACCTGAGTCGCCTCGACAGTGTCCCTCAGTGATACTGTCGCCAAAGGCGGTGATTATCTCCTCGCCGTTTGACAGGCAGGGAAACAAGAGGAGGACAAGAGCCGTTCCGATGAGCAGAAAACAGCTGTTGGTGCTGATATATTTATGTAACATGATAGAGGCCCCGCGAATTATCGAACCAGCAGGGCCGGTTTGCCGACCGGCTTGATATCCGCCGGTAGCTGTAATTCAAGCGATTCTTTCTTTTCTTTCCCTTTCAGGCGAAGACTCTTCAGCAAGGTTGGCTCGGGTTGTAGCTGTGACCAGCCATGCCCATTCCAGGAACTGGTGTAATGTTGGTACTGGTCGCCGTCATACGCCTGCCAGGTAACGGTCAGTTTGCCGTTTTCCATTGAAATGACAGGCAGAATATCCGGAACCTCGTTAGCAGGATGGATGCGTCTTGCCGGCGCCCAGGCTGTGCCATTCCAGCTGGAGACGTAAATATCGTCGTTTTTGCCGTTGAATCCGGCCCAGGCGATCCATGGTTTGCCTCCGGGACCGATCACTATGGTTGGGGCAATGCCCGATTGCAGTCCGGTTTCTATCTCTTTTGGGAAACTCCAGGAGCCGTTTGATTTTTTAGTAAAAAATAACTTGTTATTTTCGCCGTTCATCGCCGTCCACACCAGCCATAGGGTGCCCTTGCCATCAATCGCCAGGCTTGGATGCATGTTGTTGTACTGATCATTGGTTATCTGGACTTTTCCTCCAGAGGCTTTATTCTGTACGGTTGTGTAATAAATTTCAAAACGCTGGCCGTCAAATGCCGACCAGGCAACATCCATTGTTTGTTGTTGAACAGGTGCTGCGGTACCTGTAAATACCGGCAGCAGAAAAAAGAAACAAATGGCAAGTGAGGAATAAAAAAGCGAAAGAATGAATTTTTTCATGAGATGCACCTGAACTCTGAAAAGAGTAGATTATTATGTGGATTGGAAATAAATTGTATGCCCATTCGTTTTAACTTCAAATATCAATATCGATTCTATTACTGAATCTTTGCTCACTCGTCAAGCGGTTAACCTCTCGTTTGCAGCCGGGACTGATTCTCATGATGTAAATTTTTCAGCTGAAAAACCCTCTATGCCTTGTTGCGCATATGAAATCAGTCTATTGTGAAATGATGTCGGTTCAAGAAAAAAAATCTCCCTTAATGGCCGGAGTCACTCCACTCTTTTTGGCAGTTCTCTACGCTGTTATGTGCCTTTATGGTTCGTGGAAGGGGTTTACAGGTAATTTCGATACCGGCACCGTTGAGTTAATGGCAGTTAATATTGCCAAAGGTGATGATTTTCCCCTGTTCTGGTATGGGTTGCATTATGCCGGGGCTCTGGAGGCCTATATTGCAGCAGCCATGATCAGGCTGTTCGGATTTTCGGAGCTGGCCCTGACCCTTTCTCCTATTACATTTTCCATCCTTTGGATCATTGCCACCTCTCTGTTATTTACTGAGATTATTGACCGGAAAGCCGGATTGATAGCCGCTATTGCAGTCATCTTCTCAGGATATTTTTCCTGGTATTACAGCTTCGCCCTCAGTGGCGGTTACTCAATCATTCTTGCATTGGGCACTCTGATTATGTGGTTGGGCGTTCGGGTGTATCGGCGCAATCCATCTCCTGCCCGGCTTTGCGTCCATAGTCTTTTTATTGGTCTGTTATCGGCACTGGCAATCTGGGTTCATTTTTTTATTCTTCCTTATTTGCTGGTTACAGCAATATTTCTTCTGCTTCACGCTATACGTAATTGGTTTTCACCTAAAATCCTCTGTTGTTATGCCGGTAGCGCAGTGATTGCCGCCTGTGGCCTGCTTCCCTATCTGCTGGTTAATTACGGAAGTGTATCCGGCAGTAGTGTCTCCAGTTTTCTCTTCACCGGGCATCATCTTATTGCCAGCCTGCGAACCCTTTTTCTGCACGATTTGCCGCAATATGTTTTCTGGAAGCAGGGATCGAGTCCGCCGTTTAATCCAGCCCTGTTGTATGTGTTTTATGTATCGCTGATTGTTTGTATTCTTGGATGTACATTTTTTTTTCTTGCCCGCAAAAAAACCGATGGCCGGAAACTGTTGGTATCCACGCCCCTTTTATATCTCGTCATCTATTTCGCAATGTTCCTGCCGCATAAAATGTCGACAATCCCTTCGCCCAGGTATTTACTCGGTCCCTGGGCGATGTTTGCTGCCATGATATGGGCCTGTTCATTTGCTCTGTTTTCGGGCAAAAAAAGTAGAGCAGCGCTGGCAGCGCTGTTTGTCTTCTGGATCGGGTATGGCACTTTAAGTGATTATTTTTTTATTCGTCTGGTTGCTCCGGTGAAAGTACAACGCTTGCAGGATGCACAAGACACCCTGGATGCGGTCCGATTAAACAGCACACAGGCCGTTACCTTGCTGGGCAATGAACGGTACGGATATGAAGGGCAGAAACTCAGCGCCCTGTCCGGTAATGCGATCAAATTTGTCTTTTCAGGGAAAGAAAGGTATCAGAAAAATGCTCAGTTTGTTGAAAATGAACCGAAATACGGCCTGATGTGTAAAAAAGGCGACCGGCGGCAGATCCGGGCAGCCTTAAAGTCTCTTGCCATATCCTTTCAGGAGATTCCGGCTGGAGAGAACACGTTGTTTTCAACATTTACCTTGAACGAACAGTTCACAGGGAAAAGTCTTGCCCCATCCGAATGTCTGCTTCTGCCGACCGGAAATAAAAGCGGCACAGGGACTGATCTGCTCGATCGTAACGGCTCGACTGGAGTGGTCTGGGAAGAGAGTAAAAGCGCCTCTTTATTGATTGATTTTGGGCGTGATCGTGAATTGACCGGTTTCTGGCTCTTTGCTCCTCAAGAGGGGAAGGAAGGCGAGGAAACCGGCCTGCCGCAAGGCTACAAAGTCAGCACTGCCTCTACCGACAGGAAGTTTCAGGTGGTGTCCACCTTCAGTTCCCGGGTGGTCAAGTCCTATATTCAGGGCGGGCATGTGTATGTTTCCGGATTTTTTGGAAGGGCTGAATGCAGATTTCAACCCAGGCGGACCCGTTATTTGAAAATTGTTTTTCCCGGCAACCGGAAAGTACGCTTAAGCGAGATAGTGTTTTTCGAAAAGGAAAAAAACAGGACCCCCGGCCTGCTATCTGAAGATCTTGGCCGTATTCTGGAGCTGTTGCAAAACAATTCCATCGAATTCACCTTGACGGATCGATGGCTCAGCGCCGCAATTATTCATGCGATGCCTGGGCGGAACCCATTGCCGGCGCTGCCGCGCTTTAATCCCCGGGCGGATAATCAGGCCTACAGTCGCCTGCTCATTCCCCGCAAGGGACTGGCACTCGTCCCGGCCCGGGAAATTGCCGATGACTGCGCACGTCAACTAATTTCTCTGTATGGACCGAAGGTGATTGCCCGTCGGGTTGATTTTGACCATTATTCATTCTTTTTTCTTAATCAGGTGAAGAGAATAAAAGGGAAAAAAGGGTTTTTGTACTGGAATGGGCATCTTCTTGTGCGTCTTACCGGTTTTGATGACTTGGCTTTTATTAATCTTTCCCGGACCGGCATAGTTCATATTGATCCGGCCGGAGAACGGACGAAAGGTTTTTACGCAGATTCCTGGACTAACGGTAAGGGAAAAATAAAGAACCTTCACCTGCAACTGTCGACAAACGCGCACAGGCTTATTCTGGTAACCCATGGTTATGCACCGCTGGCAGGTGATCCTGAGGCTCTGCATCTGCGGCTTTTTGCTGATAACAGAGAACTGAAGTTGTCTCACCGGCAGGGGAACAGCTATATTTTTCATTTGCCGCCCGGGCAAAAGACAATCGAAGAGATTCGCATTGAAAGTCTACCCTTTCATCCAGGCTCTCAAGACAATCGTATTTTAGGGTTGGATGTTGCGCGGCTGTTTGTTCAGTAATGGAATTTTTCCGGATTGCTTGTTGAAAAAACGGAATTTCAGTTAATTATACGACCTTTTTGTTGTTATGAACTAAAATAATAGTTTTATATTTGCTTGATTTTTTGTAATAAGGCCTTGCTGATTTTTTTCCACTCTTAAATAAAAGGAACCGGTTCTCTATGCGAACAGCTCTACGTCCCTATATGAAAATCGCCAGATTCGACCACTGGTTTAAAAATGTCTTTATGCTGCCTGGTGTGGTCGTGGCTCTCTATGCCGAGCCGGATCTGTTGTCTATAAAAACCGTCGGCACCCTTCTGGTTGCTCTGCTGGCCGCCGGTATGGTTGCCTCAAGTAATTATGTGCTCAATGAGCTGCTTGATGCTAAATTCGATGCCCTGCATCCGGTTAAAAAGAATCGTCCGATCCCTTCCGGTCAGGTCAATAAAACCATCGCCTTTGTCCAGTGGATCGTTTTTGGTTGTATTGGCCTGGGCATCTCTTTGACCCTGGGTCGCACGTTTTTTCTGGTCGCTCTTGCGCTCTGGATCATGGGATGTGTGTATAATATTCCGCCGATTCGAAGCAAGGACAAGCCCTATTTCGACGTGCTCAGCGAATCGGTGAACAATCCTCTGCGGCTTCTTCTGGGCTGGTATGCAACCGGTATTACCGTCCTGCCGCCGATTTCTCTGGTCCTTGCCTACTGGATGGTGGGGGCATTTTTTATGGCCGTCAAGCGATTTGCGGAGTATCGACGGATCAATGATCCCGCCGTCAGCGCTGGTTACAGACAGTCTTTTGCCCATTACAATGAAGAGCGGTTGTTGACCAGTATAATCTACTATGCGGTTGCCTTTGGTCTGTTTTTTGGTATTTTTCTTATTCGTTATCGCATGGAACTGATTCTTTCCGTCCCCTTCATTGCCGGCTTTATTGCCTGGTATATCCATCTGGGTTTTCTGGAAGACAGTCCGACCCAGTATCCTGAACATCTGTATCGGCAACGTGGTTTTCTTTTCTACTGTATCTTTTGTGGAATAGTGATGCTTGCTCTACTCTTTATTCCCATTCCTCAGCTCCATGAACTGTTTCAGCCGACTATAGTTGCCGGAAGGTGATGAGAAAACCCAATCTTGCTCTTTTTGATTTTGACGGTACGATCAGTAATCGTGACAGTTTTCTGCTGTTTGTAAGAAAAACGGTTGGGCTTGGTCGATTTTGTACCGGTATGGCGCAGTTGAGTCCCCGGATAGGGAGATTTCTGCTGAAGTGTTATCCTAATCATGATTTGAAAGAAGATGTGTTGACCAGGTTTTTCAAGGGATGTCCGGTGCCGGAATTCAGAAAGGCCGCCGAAACCTTCTGTCTTGGGACGGTACCGTTCATTCTTCGGCGGCAGGCGGAGTCTCGTCTTCGCTGGCATCAGGAGAGGGGTGACAGGGTTGCTGTTGTCTCGGCAACGCCGGAATTGATTCTTGGCCCCTGGTGTCATCAGCACGGACTGGATCTGCTGGCAACACGGTTGCAGGTTACAGATGGAAAACTATCCGGCAGGATCGAAGGAGAAAATTTCCGGGGACTGGTCAAGGTCAAGCAGATACAAAACAGGTACAGGTTAAGCGAGTATAAGGAAATCTACGCTTATGGCGACACAAGTGGTGATAAACCCATGCTTGCCATGGCCACCCACTCGTTTTATCGTCCATTTCGCGAATAAGACTTTTCATCCCCATTGCTTCACCTCACCATTTTTCTTTTTTTAAAGGTATAAAAAATAAAAGGTCAGGTTCCATAGTGATTGGGTGCTATGTATGATCTGGTTTGCCGAGAATTCCAATATACAGAGAATGAGCCGGATTAACCTCTATCGGCAACAGTTGCCGGAACATCTGCTGGTCTTGTTACTGCTCTGCGGTCTCGTTGCCCTTGCCCTCTGGCCATGGCCTCTTCACTTTCGGACAGGTTTCCCTGATCATTTTGATCCTCCCTTTCATGCCTGGAAATTGCAGGTGGATGCAGATAAACTGCTGCAGAACCATGAACTGATCCCTGAGACGAATACCAATATTTACTACCCCTATGCCAATGAGTTCTATTTCGATGCCCTGCTCTGGCCGCAGGGAGTTGTTGCCGCCTTTTTGAAGGCAGCAGGCTGTGGCCCGATTCTAAGTTATAATCTGGTGTTTTTGTTCTTCTGGGGTCTGTCCGGCCTGTTTATGTATTTGCTGTTACGCGAACTGGACATGGGCAGGTGGCCTTCCCTTTTCGGGGCCGCCGCCATGTGTCTGATCCCCTATCGCATCAGCTATTATGTTGAATTCAATATGCAGATGTGTTTCGGGCTGCCGCTTTTTCTTCTGTTCTGGATTCGATATGTCAAGAAGCCGGGCGTATGGAACGCCATCGGGCTGGCCCTTGCCTTTTGGCTGCAGTCTGTCAGCGAATTGTATCAGGCCGTTATCCTGGCCCTGATTTTTCCGTTGCTTATCCTGCCGTTTCTTCCTGAACTTTTCAGAAAATATGGGCGTTCACGGCGCCTGTACCTCTCCGTTGGTGCCAGTCTGACGACGGTGGTTCCTCTTTGCCTGCTCTATCTTGGACCCTATCTTTCCCTGCTTAAAGAGGGGTATGCGCGAACGACAAAAGAAATGATGACCCATTCCCTGGAGCCTCTCGCTTATCTGGGCAAGATGTTAACCCGGATATTTTTTCATCTTGATTTTCAGTCCATTAAAACAGATGAGATGAGCGTCTTTCCCTCCTTGACCCTGCTTATCCTGGTTGTCGGTTACAGCCTGTATAGCAGGCGGATTTTTCGGTCCGGATTAAGAAAAAGCGAGGGACGAACGACTCATCTCCTTCGCTGGCTTCGTTTTGTCGCAGTTATAGTATTTATTTTTCTTCTCTGGGGCCTCTGTTTGAGCGATCAGGCACAATTAACGGAGCGTTTTCTTTTTATTGCAGGCAATACCACCCTCATCCTGGTTCTGGTGACGACGATTTTTCTGGCCTTTGTCACCCGGACGGAAACGTATGCCCTTCGGTTGTGCGCAGGGCTTGCCGCAGCGGCATCCCTTTGCTTCATCCTCAGTCTTGGACCGTACCTGCGTGTCCATTCGAATCATGTTGTCGCTGAAAACCTGGTTTTTTCTTTTGTCGGTACTTTTTTTCCTTTAAGCGGTTTCCGGGTAATGTCCAGGTTCAGCATCATTGTCATGATTTTTCTTGTTGTGGCTGCTGCCCGCTTTTTGTCCATGTTGGCCGGCCCCAAAAAGCAGGTGCGATTTTTGTGCATACTACTGCTTGTTGCCCTTTTTGTTGAAGCGCATGCCATGCCGCATCGATACAAAAAATTTTCTTTACCGATTTCTGAAAATACCCTGGCACTGTTGAAAAAATATACGGATAGAACCGTGACTGTCCTGCCCATGGGGCGTCGTTTTCTGGATGCGCGTTACATGCTTGCCATCGGCGGTACCGACACCCTGCTTGTTAATGGATTTGGGGGATTTGCGCCGCTTTTACAATCAAAAATAGGCCATGCCCTGCGCTTCCATCCATTACTGGCCTGGCGTTTGCTGCGTTCTATCTGGCCGCCCTCACTGGTTGTGGTCTATAAAACCGCCTTGAAATCTTTAAATGAACATGGATATGCGACGACGGAACAGGGGGTTCGTGAACAGGCTCGAATGATTGACGAGGATCGTTTTTTTGCCGTTTATGAATTGAATGAGCCGGTAAGGCCCATGCGGGAATATCGTCGTTTTGTGCGGGGTGATATTCTGCGGGCCAATCGATCATTCACCTTTGAGGCAAAAAGTCTCGATAAGGAGCATGCGGGACGAAAATTATTTGTTTTTCTCAACGGCACCGTCATTGGTAGTGTCAAACTGGAAAATGATTGGCATTCTTATGAAATCACTATTCCCGAGGCAGGTATTACCAATATTGATTATGAAATGATCTTTCTCCGGGCCGGGGCAGAGCGAACGTGGACGGCACGCAATGGAAATTTTCACCCTCTTTCCCCGGATACTGGATCGGTTGAGCCGGATTATGCGGTATTGGCAAAAGAAGCCCTTGCCGAGGGGAATTCTTCCTGGCCCAAGTATGTCACTTCGCCTCAGGGGATAGATCAGAGGCCTGCAAGAAGATTTGCAAACGGCATACGGCTGGAGGGTATTTCCATTCTTACCCGTGGGCTTGTTGTTCCCGGAAATCGTCTTGAAATGCGGTATTACTGGACAAGGCCGCCTGGCCTTGGGCGATTGCCTCTTCTTGTTCGAACCGAACTGGTTGGACCCGGGGGATACCGTTTTGTCGAAGAATCACCGTTACTGGCATATGTGCCCGTTACCTTCCTTGCGAGCCAGCCTGTACATAAGATTTTTTTTGAACAACATAAAATAGTTGTTCCTTCCACCGCTCCATCAGGGAAATATTTGGTAAGTGTTTTCCTGGTCAATAAAAAGACCGGCAAGGTGACGGCAGGTGAGAGCATCGCATCCGGTCAGAATTCCGGGGCAACCGGGAAGTTTACCCTTTCCATACAACAAAAAAATAAGTAATCTTTCGTATTCATCACTTCTATCTGTCCCTCCTTTTTTCTTGCGTAGTGAGATCAAACCTTATAAATTCTCCAGATTTGTCTATTGGCTGCTCTTTTTCGTGCCGTTCCCGTGAAGCAGTATTATGAATGTCATCCTTTGTATTGAGCCTTGAAAGATCACTCTCGTTTTTCCTGTGTCCTGATTCCCGTTCTTGGTGGTTTTTTTGTCTTTTTTATCAGTTATTGTCTTAGTCAGTCGGTATTTTTTGATGCTCCCCTGACAACCGATGAGAATGCCTATATTTTTCAAGCCCATTGTTTTGCCGATGGAGTGATCTCCCGGCCGGTACCTGAGCCCATGCGCATGTTTCCCGGCGAAATGTTAATCATGAAGAAACAGGTCGGCTGGCTTTCCCGATATCCTCCGGCCCACGCCGCCTGGCTGGTTCCGGGTATCATTTTCAACCATCCCCGGGTTATGATTTCGCTGGCCGCATTCCTCAGCTTTCTGGTATTGAGCCGCCTTGGAATTACTCTTGGTTTTTCCCCATATCTGTTTCCGGTTTTGCTGCTCTTTTCGCCCTATTTTCTTTTTATGTACGGGACAATGCTTAGTCATACCTCCGGGCTCCTTGCCGTCTCCATTTTGTTTTTGGGGTATGTGCGTTGGAAGCAGACAGGAAAGAGTATTTTTGCAATTATGGCAGGTCTGGCCTGGGCCTGGTTTTTTTTGAACCGTACCTATACCGGCGCCTTGCTGGCCCTACCCTTTGGGGTTGATGCCATCGTCGATCTCCTCAGACATCGCAGTTGGAAGAATTTAACCGGTACTCTGCTTTTTGCCCTCTGTTCGGGAGTGGGCGCTCTCATCTTTCTTGTCTATAACAATGCTGCCGTTGGTGACCCCTGGACGCCGACCTATCTCTACTATCAGGCAAGTGACGCTCTCGGATTCGGCCCACGTCCGGCCGGTCAGATACCGGCCCAATTCACATTGTATGACGGTCTTTCTGCGATGTGGGAAAACCTGCGTCTTCTTGATCACTGGTTGCTTGGTCTTCCCGGCTCTCTTCTGCTCACTATCGGCCTTGGCATATTCGGCTGGAACAAACGCTGGAGTCCGCTGTGCCTGGCCTCCTGCGTTATTGTCTGGTTGGGGTATGTGTTGTTCTGGTTTGAGGGAGTGCGGTTGGTCGGGCCGGTTTACTATTATGAAACCCTGCCTTTTCTTCTTGTTTTTCTTGCCTTTGGGTTGAAAAAAATATACCACCTGCAGGTTGTTCCAAAGGAACGTAAATGGGTGTATATAACCAGTGCATGTCTGCTGCTGATGGGAGGTAGTCTTTTTTTCAGCTGGCAGCAGGCAAGGGTTATCCGTGACTGGCAAAATTTTGCCGGTCAGTATCGAAATCTTTTGAAACAGGCACCGAAAAACAGCCTTATCCTTGTATCGAAAATAGAGGGAATGAATTATCTGACTCGTGGAATGGCCTTTAATCCCAAGGGGCTGGCAAGCGATCCTCTGATTGTCCATACGGGTAAACTGCATAATCGAATACTTGTGGGCACCTTCCCTGAGCGAACGCCCTATCAAGTGGTTATCAGGCAGGGACATCTGGCGCTGCAACCCTTTGTTGAGAATACCCCTGTTTCTTATAGTTGTGCTGTTACAGACATGTGCTCCCGTACCGGGAGAAATGTCTTTTTGGAAGACGGCACTGGAAAACGAGTTGCTCGTGATTCCAGTGATAAAGCCGACTGGCTTGCCTATGGTGAATCCTTCTGGCTCGCTCCGGGTAACTATATTTTGCATGTTTTGGTACAGATGGAAGGTTCGCCGGCCGAAGCACCCATCACTGTCGATGTGGCAACGGAACATGGCCGCATAATTCTTGCCCAACAGCATGTTGTCCAGGTCAAAGGCGATGGCGCAACAGTACCGTTTAGGGTTGATCATACCATGCTGGTTGAACCGCGTATTTTTTACAACGGTACGGGAAATGTCGCGGCAGGGATGATGGAGATACATCAGGTTGAGCCTGGTGGGCAACGGCAAGTGACCGAATCTTTGCCCAAGGGATCCATTGATATTGACAAAGTGGAATAGGGCAGAGTGATCAGTTCAGGCTATATTCTATCGTGAGAAAACTGCCGTCACGCAACCACTGCCTGTATGCCCTGGCAACAGGTCTGCTGGGAATGATCCTGTGTGTTTATCTGCCCCCGCTTATTCTTCATCTGGCCATCGGCCCTGGAGCGGATCGTGCCAAACAGGGCTGGTGGACCCACTTCTCCGGTCCGACGAGACCCTTGCCGGTTAACGGCTACGAGGTGTTACTGCCGGCCGAGAGAACCATTGCCCTTAATCCTGATTTCAAACAGGCAACATCCTGGATCATCTGGTTTGTCCCTGAAGGTACGCTTTACAAAATACAGTTTTCCGCCGAGGCGGTCTCCAGGGTAACCCTTGACGGAAAAACCCTTCTCAAGGCATCTCCCAAAAGCCGGTCCAGAAAGGTTGAGGAGCGATGGTGCAAACTTACCCCGGGACCCCACCTCTTTCGTCTTGATTTCTATAATAAAGATGGCGGTGGCTGGTTTTCCATAGGCTTTTTAACGCCGCCGCTTATGAGATTGACCGCTCTGCAGAATACCATGGTTGCCATGCCGAATCGGGATCATCTGGAGACCTGGTGGTGGCTCATGCGTCTTTCCCGGCCGGGCACCTGGTTCTTCGGCCTCCTTGCCGGATTCTCTTTACTGGCTCTGCTCCTCCCTCTCGCCATGGCCAACCGGCTGTATGCGACGATTATTACCATTGCGCTTGTTGCGGCACCGGCCTTATTGATCCCTGATCTGTCCGGGCGTGAACCGTATATCGGGCCGGTGATACATAAAAAGCTGCAGCAGAAACAGCCCAGGTATGTCTTTATCGGTAATTCCATGCTCTGGAGCAGGATTGACGATTCCCTGCTGGAGCATTTGCTTGGCGGTGTACCTGTCTATTCAATCGTCAATTTCGGCGGCCTTTCCGGCATCCATTATCTGGCCATGAAATACCTGCTTATTCCCTCTGGAATTAAGCCAAAGCGAGTCTTTATTTTTTTTCGCGGCATAACCCTTGTTGAGCCGACCGCCCGTACAACCGGTCCATATTTCGAGACATTGATCAAGCGGATTACCCCCGCAACCGATCCTGTTTTTGAGCGACTTGCTCATGGCCGGGAAACCTCCCCGGCAAGTGCTTTTCAAAGATATCTGGATACATTGTTTTCAGTTCAGAAAAACCGTAAAATGGTCAGAGATGCGGTCGGCAATGCGGCTCTCTGGTTAAGTATTCCCGGTACGGGGCAGTTGCGACAGGAAAAGCGGAATCAGTTACGCAGTCTGGTGAATAAACATTTTGCCCTGAAAAATGTCGGAGCTGGGATGGATAAAGAATCTCTGCGGTCCGGCAGCAGGGAAATTCTTGATTTTTCTTCTTCTGTTGCCAAATCTTTTCTTCCCCCAATTCTGAAACTTGCCCGCACACACAACTTCCCACTGGTTTTTGTCAGGGTCCAGGAACGGCCGCAGGATAATGGTCCTGTCCGGGATACACCGGAAATGAAACAGTTCATTGCAGAGTTGAAGGATTATCTTACAGTCAATGGGGCGGTTTTGTATGATTTTACCGGCGATCCTGAGCTGCCCCTGTCCATGTACGGTCAGGGGGATCATATTGAGGATTCGAGCCTATATACGCCGATTTTTTATGATCGACTTCGCGGTCTACTGCAATGAGTTTTAACAGCCTGGCCTATCTACTTTACCTGCCGGTTGTGTTTATTGTTTACTGGCTGCTACCGTACAGGTGGCAGAATGGGTTCCTACTGACAGCCAGTTATTTTTTTCTTGGTTTTATCCACCCCTGGTTCACTGTGCTGATCTTCTCCGTTTCATCTGTAAACTATCTTGCCGGAAGAGCATTAGGCCGATGGCCTAAACAGAGAAAGATGATTCTGCTTTCGGCCCTGGTATTCAGCCTCGGTATCCTGGGATATTTCAAGTATGCGGGGTTTTTCCTGGAAAATCTGGCCGTTTTGCTGCAGACTATGGGAATGGCATCTTTTCAATCGTCTCTCTCTATTCTACTGCCGGTGGGTATCTCTTTTTATACGTTCCAGGCGCTGGCGTACACTATTGATGTTTATCGTAAAGACGTTCCTCCGCAGAAACAATTTATTGATTTCAGCCTGTTTATTTCTTTTTTCCCTCAGCTGGTCGCCGGACCCATCGAACGTTCCAGAGACCTTATGCCCCAGGTGGAGCATCGTCGTCAGGTGACACCGGAAATGCTCAATCATGGTCTGCTGCTTGTCATCTGGGGGTTCTTTAAAAAACTCGTCATTGCCGATAACACCGGCCTGATAGCCTATAAGGTTTTTTCCCTGTCCGATCCCGGTTTTTATACGGTATGGGCCGGTGTTTTTTCCTTTGCCATTCAAATCCTGGCAGATTTCTGGTCTTATACCGATATTGCACGTGGATCCGCCCTGTTACTTGGATTTAAGCTGTCACGAAATTTTAATCACCCCTATTTCGCCACATCTCCCGCAGATTTCTGGCGTCGATGGCATATGTCACTGTCCTACTGGCTTCGGGACTATATATATATTCCGCTTGGCGGTTCCAGGGTCTCTGCGGGAAGGGCGACCGGCAATATCATGCTTACCTTTCTGCTCTCCGGTCTCTGGCACGGCGCCAGTTGGAATTTTGTTTTCTGGGGTGGATATCACGGGCTATTGGTTTTGATCAATCGCTGGTTTCGGATTGTTCGGGATCGTCTGAAAATTTCGGTACCCGGGTGGTTTATTCCCGGGGTTGTTACTGGTAAGAGAATCCTGACTTTTTTACTTGTCTGTATTGGCTGGCTGATGTTTAGGGTAACAGACACCAATCGCCTGATGGAGTTGTTTCAGTTGCTGCCCTGGCAGTCAGACAGGGCAGATCTGCAGGTTGCCGTCTACCTTTTTTTTCTCAGCTTACTTTATTCTCTACCGATCTGGTTTCACGGTCTTTTTCATCTGCATTGGTGTAAAAATCATACCATGGAGGATCCTCTGCTGGACATCGTTCTTATGGTTCGTCCTCTACTTATGGCCGTGCTTTTTCTGGGAATTCTTCTTTTACGCAGTCCTTCACCGTCAACATTTATTTATTTTCAATTTTAACTTGCAACTTGGAACGATTTGCAACAGGATAATGCGAATTTCCCGAGCATTTCAGGCTTGGAGATGTTTTGATCGCTTTCTCCCCAAGTGGTGCTGGTTTGTTTATAAAAATGGAAAAATTTGGAGATATTTGTGAGATATATTGTAACAGCCTGTTGTTGTATATTTTTCAGTTTTATAGGGGTTACAGTTGTTCGTGCGACAATACCCGAATGGACATTTCATGGTAAGGTGGCTGAAGGTGGACAGTTTGATGCCTTAGCCGGGCCGGATGGAAAAGTACATCTGATATCCAGCGCGTATTATCAGTTTGATGTCGATGGCCGGAAACTTTTGGTCGAAGATAAAGGCGATGACAAGCAGAGTGGGATGGACTTCCCCCCTTCTCTTGCCGTTGATTCCCAGGGAAATGTGCATATAATAACGCGTCATGGGGGATCAAGTGCCAGCACTGGATTTGATATTCGATATCGCAAGCGTAATGCTGCAGGGGGATGGCTGGATGACTTCCGGGTGGGGTCACGGCAGGCAAGAAATTATGTTGTTGGCATAGCTGCTCCCGGCATTGATTCGATTTATATGCATTATACGAAAGCTGGTGATAACGTCTGGGGTGATGTTCGGACATGGGAAAAAAATGGTTCGTCGGCAGATCATCTTGGGGATTTAGGCGGTATCTGGCGAGCGGATACCGATGCACGTATGCGTGGATTCGAGGGCAAGGTGTTTATTGTTTCCGGAAAATGTGATGGTGGTGGTGCCGCTTATTTTACCTTCTGTAATGCTGGAGCAAATTGTTTTAATGAATTATCAGGTAACATCAAGGCTCATACATCAGGGAACTATAGAAAAGGAACTCCGGATTTATATATTGATAAAAGCGGACAAGTCCATATGACTTATGGTGCCCAGTTTGAAGTGTATTACAACCAGTATGACAGTAATCAACGGCGTGTTTTTAGCCAGGACCGAAAGATATTTTCCGGACTGGGCTCCTGGCATCTGCAACTTGGATTATCCGCCATTGCAGCTTCCGATGATGGTTCAATAGTGGTGGCTGTGGCCCTGAATCCAGATGGTGGCAAGGAGGCAAGAAATTCAGAATTGCTCTGGTCATATTCCACGGACAGTGGCGAAAGCTGGAGCGAGCCTGAACAATTCGGCGTTTACACCGACGGAGGAGAGGGACGCCGTCGGCCAAGGCTGGTTGTCGCCGAGAATACCATTTTACTTTTTTTCCGAGATAATTCGGTCGGCGGTATTAGTCTTGCGACCATACGTCTTGATGCTATCAGTGACGCATCATCGGTTATGGTACCTGTTCATCATCTGCTTTTAAAGTAGTCGTTGTTTTCTGATAAAAGGACGGTGTTTACGATGCTTACAGGAGTATGAACAGTCTTTTGAGCTGGAGAAAACATGCGGGTAGTTGTTGACGTTTCAGTGGTCGGGCTAGCCCAGCTCTATGAAACTGCACGAACGGGCATTTACCGGGTGATCAGCAGTTTGATTCCAGAATTAATCAAGATAAAGGACTGTGATATTACCTTTACCTCGTTTTCCTCAACGGAAATTAATCTGTTGGCAGAAGATTATTTTGTTGCAATGGGACATGAGGACAGATTTGTCGCTACCAGTGATTTAGAAAAAAAATTGTTCAAACGGGTAACAGGATTCTCGGATATTGATAAGAAAAAAATTTTGCAGCGTCTGGTGGCAAAACTATTTCGAAAACGAAATATTTCGAAAATAATAGGCCAGGCGGAAGTTTTTCACTCCACATTTTCTCCTTTGCCTGATTCCGAGGGCTTGCCTCTGTCTTTTCTGACAATTTATGATATGATCCCGGTGCTGCATCCGGAATATTTCTGGGAAGATTTTGATACGGAATTCCAACAGATTCTCTCTTCGGTAACAGTGGGCCGAGATTGCATTCTTACCATTTCCGAATCTTCGAAGGAAGATATTTGCTCCTATTTAAAGATTGATCCTGAGAGGGTGTACGTTGCTTATCCTGCTGCCGATGCCGAGATTTATTATCCGGAGACGGATGGGGAAAAGAAACAACGGATATTGAAAAAGTACCATATCCCCGCCCCGGAATATTTTCTATCATTGGCCACCCTTGAGCATAGAAAAAATCTGCGAACCTCCATAGATGCATTTAGGCGTATATTACATGAGCCGGGAATGGGGGAGCAGTATCTTGTTCTGGTGGGCACAAAGGGGTGGAAGGTTAATGAACTTCTTGATGAAGTCGCCACGGATCCGCTGCTCCGTGAGCGGGTAATTTTTACCGGTTATGTGGATGATGAGGATCTCAGCGCTATATACAGCAATGCTGTTGCCTTTGTTTATCCCTCGCTCTATGAGGGGTTCGGTCTACCTCCCCTTGAAGCCATGCAGTGCGGGGTGCCGGTGATTACGTCAAATACAAGTTCTCTGCCCGAAGTCGTCGGCAAAGCCGGAATCATGGTGCCGCCGTCGGATATTGATGCCCTGGCTCAGGCAATGCTTGATGTTCGCAATGATTCGGACCTGCGGAAGATGATGGTGAAACAGGGATTACAACAGGCTGAGTGCTTTTCATGGGCTCGCTGTGCCCGGGAAACGGTTGCCGCCTATCGGCATGGTTTCCGGACAAGGGCATAAAACCGATGACTTGAAGCTGGAATCATTGTGCGTATTGTTTTTGATCATTCCGTCTTTTCCCTGCAGTCCAGGGGCGGCATCAGTCGGTATTTTTATGAGTTGGCTGCCCGGTTGCAGCAGCGGGACGATTGTTCTTCGCTCATTCTTGCTCCTCTGCATATATCCAATCTGTTACGGGAAACTGCTGATTTTCAAGTAACCGGAAGATATATGCCAATGATCGCCAGAACCCATTTACTTCGGCAAATCATCAACAATGTCCTCAGTTCCCTGCTGATCCGCCGTGAGTCTCCGGATATTATTCATGGTACCTATTATCTATCCAGGATAAATTTGCCGCCGACAATACCCTATGTGATAACTGTTTTTGATATGATTCATGAGCGATTTGCAGACTGGATGCCGGCAGGTGAGGCTGGGATAGCGGCGGCGAAACTTCGCTCCATAAACCGTGCCGATCAGGTCATCTGCATTTCCGAGCATACGCGGCAGGATGTTATTGAGCTTACCGGGATTTCCATAGAAAAAACCACGGTTATCCATTTGGGCTGTTCCCTTGATTTGCATGGGTCTCATGCAACGGATCCTTTGCTGAAGGAGCCATATTTGCTCTATGTCGGTGAACGAGGTCGAGTAAAAAATTTTACAGGGCTGCTCAGGGCTTTTGCGCAGTCGAATCAATTATCTAAGGAATTTCGATTGCTTTGTTTTGGTGGTGGTCCCTTTACGAGTGAGGAGTTGCGCCAGGTGATAGAACTTGGCCTTGCGCCGGAACGACTGGTACAGATGACCGGTGATGACAAGGTACTGGTCAATCTGTATCAACATGCGGCAGCTTTGATCTATCCTTCCCTGTATGAGGGATTTGGTCTGCCGATCCTTGAGGCCATGGCCTGTGATTGTCCGGTTCTTTGCAGCAACACCAGCTCCATGCCTGAGGTTGCGGGACAGGCGGCATTGTTTTTTAATCCGTTATCCGTCGATGAATTAACGGCATGTATGGAAACAACTGTTCATTCCGCTTCAACCAGACAACGGCTTGTCAGGTCCGGCAGACAGCGGGTTGCTCAATTTTCCTGGGATCGCTGCGCAGAAGAAACAATCAAGGTTTATAAACAGTGTCTATAAAATATCCTCCCATAACTCCTGTGCCTATTTTGCCTGAGGTCTCCGGCAGAAAGGGGCAGGGAGGGCAGCGACTTCACCGGCGGGATGCAGCCGACAATGGACGAAGACCGTTGCTCAGCGTTGTCACTGTCACCCTCAACTGTGGCGATCAATTACAGAAGACCATGGAGTCTGTTTTCAGGTGGCCTTCTGATGAAGTGGAGTACATCATTATTGATGGAGGTTCAATAGATCAATCCATTGATCTCCTTCTTGAATTTGATTCTCAGCTGGAATATTGGGTAAGCGAACCGGATGCGGGCATCAGCGACGCGTTTAATAAGGGGATTTCCTTATGTCGGGGTACAATCATCGGGTTATTGAATGCCGGGGATTGGTATGAACGCAATGCCCTGCAGTCGGTGCGATCGGGGTTTTCTGAAAATTCGGATGCCGAGGTGCTTTGCGGAAAATTGCAGTTCAGACATGGCCGGGAAAAGGCATATTGCACCGACAGCGTACCGGAACTACTGTCAAAAGATATGAGTGTGGCCCACCCTTCTTGCTTTGTAAAGAGCTGTGTTTACCACCGCTTTGGAGGATTTCATCCGGAGTATCGTCTGGCTATGGATTATGAGTTGCTGCTTCGATTTTTCGTCAACGATGTTGTTTTTGCCCGTACCTCGGCAGTCTTGACAAATATGCAGCACGATGGAATTTCCGAACAACGTTGGCAACAAGCTCTGCGTGAAACCCATAGAGCACGCCGGCAGCATCTTCCCCGGTCGTTTTACGCCGGTGACATCTACCTTCGGTATCTTATTGCTCGGCGTTATGTTCGTTTTCTTCTGCAATCACTTGGCCTGAATGGATTGATTGAGTTTTATCGTAAACATCTTGCTGCGGTAAAAAAGGTCAGAACAGAATAGTCCGCTATATGACATCGGCCCAAAAGATATTATCTATTATAATCCCGGTCAGAAATTGGGATATCGGCCTGCTGATCAAGGCATTGATCACCGAAATATATTCCTTGGCAGTTGAGGAACACGTTGAAATTATTATTGCTGATGATTATTCCGAGGAACAATACCGTGACCTGAACCGGATCCATGTCCAGAGGGCAGAGTGTATCTCCTATTATGAACTGGATCGAAATATCGGACGTGCTGCTATCCGCAATGATCTTCTAACAAGAGCAACCGGACGTTACCTTCTTTTTTTGGACGCAGACGTCCTGCCGGACAATCCGGATTTTCTTGAAACCTATTTAGGTTGTATTGAAGGAAAAGAACAGTTGGTTTGTGGCGGCATCAGTTACCAGAAACGACTGTTGACCGAACAAAAGTATAACTTTTATTTTTATAAAGGGCGTCGAACGGAATGGGTACCGGCCGGGGAACGTCAACGGACCGCCTGGCGATATTTTTTTTCGGCCAATGTACTGATAAAACGTTTTATTTTAAATCGTATTGTCCTCGATGAACGGTTTTCAGGTTATGGATATGAGGATATTGAGTGGGGGATACGGCTTGACCAGACTTTTGGAATTCGCCACATAGAAAATACCTGTTCTCATCTCGGTCTGGTTGAAAAGGAAGAGTCTTTTCTCCGCATGCGTAACTCTATACGTAATTTCACAATGTTGCAGGAAATTCACTCGGAAATTTTTCATCGGACCAGGATTGCCTCCACTGTGAATCTGTTGAGTAAATTTCCAGCTATTGTACTTGGGGCGTTGGATACAGTCTGTTCTACTGTTTTTGCTTTCTCACCTTTCCACAGGTTAAGCCTTTTCTGCTTTCAACTGGATAAGGCTGTGCTTTTTACTCAAACGGCCAGGGAAAAAAAGAAAAACGCCAGGAAATCAACACCTTCTTCCTCAGAGAGGGGAAGCGTATGATTTCCGTTATCATACCAACGCGTAACGGCGAGGAGCTTCTGGCCGAGCTGCTGCAGAAACTCCAAAAGCAAACCTGCGCCTCCGAGTTTGATATTCTTGTTGTTGATTCCTCTTCAACGGACGCGACCAGAGAAATTGCCCGGAAATATGGGGCCCGGGTTATAAAAATTTCCGCAGCCGAGTTTGATCACGGCACGACCCGGACCATGGCGGCGGAGATGGCAACGGGTGAATGTATTGTTTTTTTAACTCAGGATGCTGTTCCCGCCGACAAACACTGCATCAGTCATCTGATAGCACCCCTGAAACAACAACAGGATATTGCCGTGACCTATGGTCGCCAGCTGCCCTATCCCGGAGCTTCTCTGTTTGCCAGGCATCTTAGAATCTTTAATTATGACGAAAATTCATGTGTCCGTTGTTTGGAGGACAAAGACAGCCTGGGTTTGAAAACCATCTTTGTTTCAAATTCCTGTGCCGCCTATAGAAAAACAGCCCTTGCGGACGTGGGGTACTTTGGTCATAATCATCTTTTTGCGGAAGATGCCTGTGCCGTTGGCCGTCTTTTGCAGCGAGGCTATAAAATTGCCTATGTTTCTGAGGCTAAGGTTTTTCACTCTCACAATTATTCTGTATATCAAGAACTTCAGCGGTATTTTGATGTCGGCGCCTTTCATCGTCGGCAGCACTGGATTATTGAAGAATTCGGTTCCGCAGGAGGGGCGGGCAGAAGCTATGTTCGCTCCGAGCTCAATTGTCTGTTTTCGGAAAAACAATATTCTCTGTTGCCCTCTTTTTTTGTTCGAAACCTGATGAAGCTTGCCGGTTATAAGCTTGGGTATTATCATACCCTGTTGCCGGAAAGTGCTCTACCCTTTCTGAGTATGAATCCGGCATGGTGGGAAAAAAGGAAAAGGAAGCAAACATGATATTGACGGTTGATCATCTATGTTGAGTTGGAATTTACGGGAACGAAGTTCTCTTATTTATAAGATACTCCATTTGATAGACTGTGGAGTTGTTACCCTGTACCTCGCTGTTCTGGTTCTACTTTATGGGATTGAATGGAACCCCTATTATACGGACCTGGAAATTATCACCTTTATTCTCTGTTTCTTAAGTTTTGATTCATTTCAACTGTACAGGTCATGGAGAGGGTGGAAATATTATCGGGAACTCATCGTTATCCTTAAGGCCTGGGCCACCGTAATCGGTATTCTGCTCTGCTATTTCTTTGTTTTCAAGATATCATGGGCCTATTCCAGAGCGGTCTTCATGTTCTGGTCATTGACAACGCCACTGCTGATCTTTTGTTGTCATTTGGCTGTGAGAAACCTGCTACGGCATTTTCGTCGCCAGGGGAAAAATATCCGCCACGCCGTCATTGTCGGGGCTGGCGATCTTGGGACCCGTATGGCGGCTTACCTGGAGCAGATTCCCTGGGCCGGGATTGAAGTCGTTGGCTTTTTTGATGACAAGCTGGAATCACGGCAGGAACTGGACAAAATTGAGAAGCCACTTCTTGGAAAAATTGCTGATGTGCACGAATACCTGGAAAGCAACGATATCGATTATGTTTATGTCGCCCTGCCCATGCGGGCGGAACGGAAGATTTTTCGAATTTTAAAAGAATGCCGCGATCTTGGGGCGCAGATATTTCTGGTGCCGGATCTTTATATCTTTGGCCTCCATCATGCAGAAATCCAGTCCCTTGGCGATATGCTGGTGTTAAGCTTTAATCCGGTCTCTGATTGGAAGCGGACCTTTGATGTTATCTTTTCCTCTCTTGTCCTTATCTTCGGCAGTCCCCTTCTACTGCTCATCGCCCTGGCTATCAAGCTCGACAGCCGAGGACCGGTTGTCTATCGCCACAAGAGAATCATGACTACAGGCCGAGAGTTCGGCTGCCTGAAATTCAGGACCATGGTAGTTGATGCCGATCGGCAGCTTGAGAGATTGCTTGAGGAAAATTCCGATCTCACGGCAGAGTGGAAGAAGAATTATAAATTAAAGAATGATCCGCGCATAACCCGGGTTGGTCGTTTTCTGCGAAGATACAGCCTTGATGAGCTGCCGCAGTTTATTAATGTCCTGAAGGGTGAGATGAGTGTGGTTGGCGCCCGACCCATTGTTGGTCGTGAATTGGAACGGTATTACAAGGGAAACGGCGATAAGAGCGCGGGACGGTACGTGTCCATGAAACCCGGCATCACCGGTCCCTGGCAGGTGATGAAACGCAATGATATGGAGGATTATCAGGAGCGGGTCGACTTGGACGACTGGTATGTCCTTAACTATTCCCTGCGCACGGATTTGAAAATAATAGCCAAGACCATTGCTTGTATGTTCAGTGGCAAGGGCGCATATTGAAGTATTTTGTGTCTCAATTATTATTTTCGTGTTTTTTGTGGAAGAACATTGAGAATCTCTTTTTATTCACCACGGATAGACACGGATGCACACTGAGTTACCATCAGTGTGCATCCGTGTCTATCCGTGGTTCACAGTTTCTCTTTTCCGGTTTATCCGGGTTAGGTATTATTTGTAAGCGTACCTGGTGGTCTCCGGTCACTTTTCGTCCTGAAATATTTTGTGCAGAATTTGTTGCGGTGCTCCTTCCAGGTCACCCTCTATTTCGGTAATGGCTGTTTCCTCGCGCTCGGCCTTTCGTATTTCCTCCGAATCAGGGAAAAAGGCAATCGGTACCTCCCCCAGGGCCTTGATGAGAAAGTCTCTGTCTTCTCCATCCCGGACCAGGTTTGCGATAAATGAAATCTTTGGGATCCGGACGTCCTTGGCCATTTTTTTTATTTTCAGGGCTGTGCGGATACTGGAACGTGAGGGGATAACAACAATCAGCAACTGGTCTACTCCGGCCACGGTGCCACGGCCAAGATGCTCAACCCCGGCCTCCATGTCCAGGAGCACGACCTCATTGGGGGCAAGCAGCATTTTGTTCAGCATTTTTTTCAGGACATGATTCTCCGGACAGGCACATCCCCCCTCAGCCACCTGAATAGCGCCCAGCACCATAAGCCGCAGGCCGTCATGCTCAATCATGAAGTCCTTGAGCAGGTCATTGACATCAGGATTGAGGTTATAGAACGGTGATCCTTCCGTTTTACCGGCCCGCTCAGCTAACAGTTTGGTCATGTCGGCAATGGGTTTAATCTTTGTTGCGTCCTTAAATCCCAGGGTCTCGGCCATGTGCGGGCTTGGGTCGGCATCAATAACGAGCACTTCCCGCCCCTGTTTCCTGCATTCACCGGCCAGCATAGCCATGATTGTTGTTTTGCCGACACCGCCTTTACCACTGATTGCTATTTTCATGTTTTGACCTGTTTGGGTTGCCTTCTGTAAAAGATTGGTTACAATATAAGACACTCCTCACCCGTTTGCCACAGGAGTTGGAGTTGGGAGTATACAGGCGACTGCCTGTTTTTGGAATAAGATCGGACTCCTTTGTCCGACGATGTATATTTTTCAAGGAGAATTTTTTTATGGAAGCACAACACTATCAAACTACTTCAATGACTGCTGCCCAGGCCCGCCAGGAAGCTTCAACGGTTTTTTTAGCCAAGGTTTTCAACTGGATGGCCGCGGGCCTCGGGCTGACCGGAATCATCGCCTTTTTTACCGCCAGCACCGGTTTTGCCCTGACCATTGCCGCAAGTCCTCTTTTTATGGTCTTGTTGTTGGTTGAGCTGGGACTGGTTTTTTACCTTTCCGCCCGCATTGAAAAAATACAAGCTGGGACCGCGACCGGCCTGTTTCTCGGCTATTCCATCCTAAACGGTCTGACCCTGTCTACGATTTTCCTGGCCTACACACGGGCTTCCATTGGCGGCACATTTCTTATTACTGCCGGAATGTTTGGGGCCATGGCTGTTTACGGCATGGTGACAAAGCGGGATTTGTCGGGAATGGGATCCTTTTTGTTTATGGGCCTGATCGGCATCATCCTGGCTTCAGTCGTAAATATTTTTCTGAAAAGTTCCAGCCTGTACTGGACTATTTCAGTGATAGGCGTGCTGGTTTTTGTCGGCCTGACAGCCTGGGACGTTCAAAAAATAAAGACCATGGGGGAACAGGGAATTATGGAGCAGGGCGAGGGCGCCATCCGCAAAGGTGCAATCATTGGTGCTCTGGCCCTTTATCTTGATTTTATAAACCTTTTTTTGATGCTTCTTCGTTTTTTCGGTGGTAGTCGCGATTGAGCCACTGTAAAGTTTCATAACGGGTTTCCTGATTCGGATTTGGTTCACTGAGCAGGAAACCCTGTTTTTTTGAGCGTTGCCTTTTCTATTGATATTTTTCTTCCAGGGTATATAAGGTATCGAGATATTTTTCTTTGTATATCAACTGGTTGGTGTTTTCGACTTCCTTGATAGTGGTTGCGAGCAACGGCTTGAGGTTAATTCCGTGCCGGTTGATATGTTCCCTGTTTGCCCGGTCAACAAGGAGGATGGCATAATAGTTGACCAGTAGCCGTGAGCGGGAATCTCTGCGAAACAGGTACGAACGCCCGCCCATGCTGCTGAGAAAAAAACCTGCGTATTCATACATCTTATCCAGCGGCGCATGGAAAGAAAAGTCTTCTTTGTTGCATTGCGCTTCAGTTGTCCATTGAAACAGTTCTGCAGCCACATCTTCAATGGTATCCCGTTCACGATCCAGAATAGTTTTTATTATCATGATGTTTTTCCCGCCAATAACGCGAAAAAAATGGGCCATGTTTGTTAAGATGGTATAGAGATCATCCGATTCCCGTGAAACAACCGGAGGATTATTGAGGACCTTGGTTGCCAGGCCGAGAAAATACTCTTGGGCCGGAACGCCTAAGTGGAAATCCTGAATGTACTCCTGCCGGTCAAGGTGGGTGAAAAAGGTGCGAAGCCCGGCGGCAAGGTGCCCGCACTGTTTTTGTTTTCCTTCGTGTTGATCCGTTACCGGGACTTCTGTTGCCGGAGCTGACTGCTCTTTTATCGAGGGTGGCTGTGTGTCGGATTGCAGTGAAGGTAGTGAGGATGGTAACTGTGCAGGCGTGGAGGCTGGTTCCTGGATGGAGGAAGAAGTCTGGTTTGCCGGAGGTTTTGCAGGTTTGAGCTGCTTTTTGTTAAAAAGCGCGTATGGAGAGAAGAACAGCCATGCACCGGTGAGGACTCCACATAAAACAATGCTGATCAAAGCTATCGGGAGCAAAGAGTTCTTTTTCTTTCGCCCGCCTTGCTCTGGATCAGGGCGCTCCAGAGTGACCATAGAGTTCTCTATAAGTGGAATAGTATATTTTTGACATGAATACTACTATCAGAATATAGCAGAAAGCGGCGGGAATGGAAAAAGAAAAATAAGCATTTTTCCTCTTTACAGTCAATAAATAATCATTCCTTCTTAACAGGTTGTTAAGGCTAACTTATCTTAACAGAGTTCTAATCTTTTTCTTCTTGACGCTCTTTGAGGAACGAGCTAAAGTTTTTCAGTTTTACTCAATATAGGGCTTCCCGAATTACTGTTGAATGGATGACTGCATCGATTGCAGTCTATTAAAACCGATTTAAGGAGGAGTAACTAATGTCTGTTTATGTAACTGGCCACAAAAATCCGGATACTGATTCTGTAACCGCCGCTATTGCCTATGCCGAATTGCTGAAGGCCCAGGGGGAAGATGCAATTCCATCGAGGCAGGGAGAAATGAATCCTGAGACCGCTACGGTCCTGGAACGTTTCGGTTTTGCCGCCCCGGAAATCATGACCGATGCCACCGGTAAAACAATTGCTCTGGTTGACCATAATGATCTGCTTCAGGCCCCTGACAATCTGGATGCCAATAATGTGGTTGCCATAGTTGATCATCATAAAATGGGTGATGTGACAACCAATAATCCTATTTTTTGCTGTCTCAAACCCGTTGGCTGTACCGGCACCATCCTCAAACAGCTTTATGATATTGAAGGTGTTGCCGTTGATGCCAAGGTTGCAGGATTGATGCTGGCTGCCATCTTAAGTGATACTGTAAACTTCAAGTCGCCCACCTGCACCGATGAAGACAAAAAAGCCGTGGCGGAATTGAAAGAAATTGCCGGCGTGAGTGATACTGATGAGCTGTTTATGGACATGCTCAAAGCCAAAAGCTCTGTTGACGGTGTGCCTGCAAGGGATCTGCTCAACCGTGATTATAAAGATTTTGATATGAATGGCAATAAGGTCGGCTGTGGTCAGCTTGAGCTGGCAACACTTGATCAGGTTGCCGCTATCCGTGATGATCTGCTGAATGCCATGAAAGAGCAGAAGGCTGAGGGCGGACATCACACCATCCTCCTGATGCTTACCGATGTTGTAAAAGAGGGCACTGATCTGGTCGTTGTTTCTGATGACCCATCCATCGTTGAAGGTGCTTTTGACACCAAGTTGGATGGCACCTCCATGTGGATTCCCGGCATGATGAGCCGTAAAAAACAGACTGTTCCGGCGATGCAGAAGGCTTTCGGTTGTTAATTTTCTGCGGTCCTCGCATAGTTAAATAAAAAAGGACGGTCCTTTGGGCCGTCCTTTTTTTTATTTTCAATTCACCTTATGGGTTCCCGGCGTCTGGCCGTCTCGTTTTCTCTTTAGGTCACCTTGAAAAATTGTTTTCGGGGTCTTGTGTTCCTCGCTTACCTCACCCAATCTCCCGAAGTCTTGCAGACTTGCTTATCTCATTTGCTCAAAATTTTATCCTGGAATATTCGGTCTGTGGTAATTATTTTTGCATGCCTCGAAGTCTGCGCTTATCTGATCTCGTCAGGCAGTCAGATAAGCGCAGACTTCGAGCTGCACCACCCGTTGTGTAGGTAAGCAACACGACTAACGAAAAGCCTAATTTTTCAGAGTATCCCTTTAATTTACCGGCTTGTGAAAACAGGTGTTCAACCTGCCGGGCATCGTATCTTGAGGATTTTTTCCGAGAAAATAAAATTTTTATCACGCTCTTTTGTATGACACCCGCGGCAGGTGATTTCCACAGGCTTGTCTGGTTGTATAATGTCCGGATCGTGCAAATGGTTGCGCGCCGGTCCGTGGCAGGCCTCGCAGCCGACGTTATGGAGTTGCGGCGGGATAGAGGTCAATAATCTTGCATCATGAATACGCTTGCCATTATAAAGAGGCAGGGTCACATGACAGGGGAGGCATTCCGGATTATACTGTTGGTCTCTTGCAACCAGGGTTTGCCAGGCCCGGGCATGGTCGGTCTGCAGGTAAAAAGCGACCTGAGCCTGATGGCATTCCTGGCAGGTCTGACTGCCGGCCATTTCCTGCAGTGGCACGGAAAATACCTGCCCGGTCGTTGTTTGCCGCTGCGTTTCTCTTCTTTTTTTTCGCTCCCTTTGCATTTTTCTATTGATCTGATTAACTTCACGCCTGGTCTTATCAACAATGGCTTTGATGGTTTTATCTTCGGGAAGTGATGTTTTCATGGCGATAAAACTGTTTGTATAACGACAGGGCTTCTTGCTGTTGGTCTGCTGTTGTCTTAGCTGGTTGAGACCTTGTTCTACTTTGTTTTTTTCCTTGATGAGCCGTTGAAATTGGCTGTTACTCTCAAGTTTACTTGCTGGATGTCGTTTCTGCATTCGCCCGATCTGCCAGTTTATCCGGTCAAGACGATTTTGCTCTTTTTTCAGTTGGTCAGGAATGTTTTCACCCCAGGTTTTTGAACGATTCCAGTTGATATGTAAAACGCCTAAATATTTTCCCCGGCTTGCCGTCCGGCAAATGAGGGTATTATTGATGTTAACGGGGGCCTGATTGCCATTGCCCTGTCCGGATTGAAATATGATATTTATGTTTTTAAATTTTCGGGCAATTTCCTCGTTGGTCCTCCTCGCAGCACTGGAGAGCAGAATAACCATATCAGCCTTTTTTTCGACTGTTCCAAGTATATCCGGCAGGATTTCCTGCCAGGGCAGTAT
Source organism: Desulfobulbaceae bacterium (assembly GCA_024763055.1). GTDB lineage: Bacteria > Desulfobacterota > Desulfobulbia > Desulfobulbales > Desulfobulbaceae > DRLX01. The sequence goes on along the minus strand of JANTGH010000008.1, from coordinate 21,866 downwards.
ATGGAATCCCTTGTTCATTTGTTTATTAATAAAACTTCCTGTCAAGCCGAGAATGGCAACGTTCATGCCACCGATCCGGGTCAGTAGATAAGGACGGAACAGGGGAGCTGCCCCATGTTCGGGGTAAAGGTTCATGGAAAGAAGGGTCAGGTTGTTTTTTTGAGACAGCCGGCGGAGAAGATCGGGTCCGCCGGCAAGATCATAGGGGGAAATACCCACAGCCCGGGTGTGCATGACGCCCATTGCCTCGGCAATTCCCTGTGCGGTACGTGTCGCCGCCGCCTGCTGATTCTTTGCAATAGTCGGATGTTTAAAAAAGCACGCCCCGCTGTCTAAGATAAGGGTGGGACGATGTTTTTTTTCAGAATATTGTTGAAGCTGGTATGCTTTTCTGGACAGCCCGCCCAGTTGACTGCTGCTTCAGCCGCAGGCTTCAAGCTCTCCGCGGACATCATTACTGTACATAACGAGCAGTTTGTTTGCCGCCTGGCTGCAGGTCGGTGCTGTCAGGACAGGAATAAGGAACAAGAAAATAATAAAAAAAATCAGGTTATTTTTTTGTTGGTGTTGCATGGCTTTTTGCTCTTTGTTGTAATAGTTTGCGCCATTTGATCAGGCGATCACGGATAACGGCTTCAAAGCCCCGATTAGTGGGATCATAATAGGTTGTTCCGGAAAGTTTTTCCGGCAGGTGTTCCTGGTCGACAAGGCCATTTTTTTGATCATGAGCATATTGGTACCCCTTGCCGTAGCCGATTTTTTTCATCAGGCCGGTAGGCGCGTTACGCAGATGCATGGGTACCGGCAAAGATCCTGTTGCCTTGATATCTCTATCTATTTTTTTCTCAGCGACATAGAGGGCATTGCTTTTGGGGGCGGTAGCCAGATAAGTGACCGCCTGCAGGAGGGCCAGTTCTCCTTCCGGCGATCCAAGCATGTGAAAAGCGTTCCGGCAGTTAAGGGCCACCTGCAGACCCTGTGGATCGGCATTGCCGACATCTTCACTGGCAAAGCGGATCAGGCGACGGGCAATATAGAGGGGATTTTCTCCACTTTTCAACATCCGCCGTAGCCAATAAGCGGCCCCATCCGGGTCACTGTCGCGCATACTCTTATGCAGCGCGGAAATAAGGTTGTAATGTTCTTCGCCCTGGCTGTCGTAGCGCAGGTTTTGTTGTTGAGCGGCCTCACGAATAAGCGACAGGGAGATTACCTGTTGATCAGCGGATGCAGAAATGAGGGCAGCTGCTGTTTCCAGGCAGTTCAGCGCTCTTCGGCAGTCACCATCGGCAAGCGTGGCCAGAGCTTCCAGTGCTTCAGCTTCAGCGCTGAGACCAAGCTTACCCAGGCCATGCTCTGTATCGATAAGTGCCCTCTTGACAATGATTTTGATATCCTCACCGGTTAGTGGCTGAAGGATCAGTACCTGGGCGCGGGAGAGCAGGGGTGCGATAACGTGAAAGGAAGGGTTTTCGGTCGTCGCGCCGATCAGGGTCAACAGGCCGCTTTCAACGTGGGGCAGGAAGGCATCCTGCTGCCCTTTGTTGAAACGGTGGATCTCATCGACAAAGAGAATGGTTTGTTTCTTTACGTTGTCGTCTTTATTTTCAGTTTCGGCAACAATACGCCTTATATCCTTGACTCCGGAGAGAACAGCAGAGAAAAAGATAAAATCGACAGACAGAGTGTTTGCCAGAATCGTCGCCAGGGTTGTTTTACCTGATCCCGGTGGTCCCCAGAGCAGCAGTGATGGGATTTTTCCCTTAGCAAGCAGACTGCTGAGCAAGCGGCCCTTTCCCGTGAGATGTCTCTGGCCGACGAAAAGATCCAGAGTTTTTGGCCGCATCCGTTCGGCAAGGGGTGCATTATACTGATAATATTTTTTCATAAGTTCGTTTCTATTATTGACTGGATTTACTCTTTCGTCAAGGGAATGGTGTTGCTTTTTTGCTGTCTATTCCTTGCCTTGCGATAGCCATGATGGTAAGGTAACTGCATCGTACAATCGTGTTTTTTGTTCATTTAAAAAGTCTCGGGAACAACGAACACGGCCATGTCGGCTTAAAGAAAATTATGCATAAATCGATCCTGCTGTTTGCGGAAAATACATCATCTTCCGGCAAGATTTGTCGGTTGTTTGAAGAATATGAGATTTATCAGTGCACGACTGTTGCTGATGGAGAAGTACTCTGCAGAAAGCATGCCGTTACTCTGGTACTCATCGCCGAAGAGGTAAACGGACATGACGGTTGTACGCTTTTTCATGATCTGCGCAGGCAGTGTCCTGTTATTTCCGGGCTGCTTCTTGCCGGTACAGTGGATAATGGGCTTTTGCGACGGGCCATGGAAGCAGGCATAAGCGGTCTGGTTGAACTGCCGTTTGAAGTCGACCAGTTGAAGTATCAGGTATCCAGGGCCATGGATGCAGCTTTGCTCCGCCGGGAAAATGAGCGTTTACACACCTTGCTGCCTCTCTACAGCCTCGGCGAACAGTTGCTCTCATCTACCACTGAAGATGAGGTGCTTGCCGGTCTGCTTGACGAGGTAGTCCGGCAGACCGGTGCAGGGCATGTTTCCGTGATGCTTTTTGATGCTGAAGAGGCTTGCCTGCGTATAGCCGCTGCCAGAGGTATGGACCGGGAACTTGCCCGATCTATTCGTATCCGGCCCGGTGATCAGATAGCCGGTTGGGTCTTTCAACAGGGGAAACCGGTTATTTTAAATCGTGATACTCAGGAAGAGTCTATCTTTGCTCCCCTGCTGAAGCGAACGGAAATTACCTCGGCCATTTCTTTTCCTCTTATTGTCCGGGGAGATATTCTTGGGGTTCTCAATATCAGCAGGACTGCCGAGGATGTTTTTTTTTCAGAGTCGGACAAGGAGATGCTTGGCATTATTTGCGGACAGGCGGCCCTGGCCCTTGAAAATGTCCGCTCGCTGGAAATGGCAAAAAAGACTACCCGAATGCGAACCCTGTTTGAGCAGTATGTGGCACCCGAAGTTGCCGAAATTCTGCTGGCCGGTGATGCAAATATCATGGGCCTTGGAGAGATTAAAAAGGCTACGGTACTCTTTGCCGATATTCGCAATTTTACAAGTCTTGTTCAGCACCTTGAGCTTTCAGATCTGCGTATGTTTCTCAATGAATTTTTCCAGGTTTTTACTGATACCATTTTCCAGCATAGTGGCACAGTGGATAAGTTCATGGGGGATGCTGTTCTTGCCGTGTTTGGGGCTCCTGTTCAACTTGAAAATGCCAGCCGGGCGGCTGTGCGGACAGCTCTCCTTCTGCGGGAGCGTTTTGAGGCATTACGGAGCCGTTGGGCAGAGCATGTAGAGAATTTTCAAACCGTTGATCTCGGAATAGCCGTGACCAGTGGTCGGATGTATATTGGAAATGTCGGCTCAAACAGACGTCTTGATTATACCGTGATCGGCACTCCGGTCAATATAGCGCAACGTCTTGCCGCAGAATCTTCACAATGCCGAATCTATGTGACGGCACCGGTTCGTGAGGCCGTTTGCGGCGATATCCCAACGGAAGATGTGGGTAATCTTTTGCTTCGGGGAGTGGAACAGAGGGTAAAGGTTTTCAGCGTGTGACACAAAGGCGCTACGCGCTTCCGGTAAGCATATGGGATGTCCACCAGTTCCCTCGTTTTCGCTGCTGGATCTTCATGGCCTTCTGCAATTGTTTCATCAGCTCGCCTTCCGGGCTGGCTATGAATTCTATACCCATTTTAAAGGCCCGTATCTGATCCTGACGAAAAAGGTCCAGCCATATCGGATGGGCGGTGATGGAAAAGGGAATGTTATCGGGAGGGACATTGATGGTGAGCTGCAGTATCCTGGTATCATCTTCACGAGTTGAATGAAAGACATGGTAGGTATCTTTCATAACCTGGGACATGAGCAGGCAGGCTCCATATTCAGAGATATCTATTATGCGGCCGGAAAAAGGCCCTGCAAGAAGAGCGCCGGTGTCACCTTTTTTTGCGGATACCAGAATGGGGAGATAGTCGGTTATTCGTTTTGATCGTCTCAGCTCAGTAATCATACTTTACCAGTGTTGAGAGGGAAAGGTTAAGAACACTCTCTTTCTATCACATTCAGGGGAATTCATAAATAAAAAAAGAACGAATCTGCACAGTGATGCGCTTTTGCTACCGTATGTCCTGTGCAGGATGAGTGAGCGATATAAAGGAGTTATTATGGATTTGAAAAATTCTCAGCTATTTCGGCAGCAATGTTTCATAGGCGGCAACTGGCTTTCCTCTCCCTCGGGAGCAACTTTGAATGTGCATAATCCCGCGACCGGAGAGTTGATCGGCACCGTGCCTTCTCTTGGACGAAAAGAAACCGCCCTGGCAATAGACGCCGCTGGTACTGCCTGGCCAAAGTGGCGAGCCATGACAGCCCATGAGCGGGCCCGGATTATCCGGCGCTGGTATGATTTGATTGTAGAATATCAGAATGATCTGGCTGTGATTATGACCGCCGAACAGGGAAAACCTCTGGCTGAGTCCCTCGGCGAAGTGTTGTACGGGGCCGCTTTTGTCGAATGGTTTGCTGAAGAGGCTAAGCGGGTGTATGGAGATACCATTCCCATGGCACAATCCGGCAAGCGCATTATCGTCATTAAGCAGCCCGTCGGTGTCTGCGCGGCTATTACGCCGTGGAATTTCCCCTCGGCGATGATTACCCGAAAGGCGGCACCAGCCCTTGCGGCAGGCTGTCCGGTCGTGATAAAGCCGGCGGCTCAGACCCCGTTTTCGGCCCTGGCCCTTGCTGAACTTGCAAATGAGGCCGGGATGCCGGTCGGGGTTTTTAACGTGCTTACCGGTCCTGCCGCTGAAATAGGCGGCGAGCTGACCACCAATCCGGTTGTACGCAAACTCAGTTTTACCGGATCGACCGAGGTCGGCAAGATGTTGATGCGGCAGTGTGCAGGTACAGTGAAAAAAATCTCTCTCGAACTCGGTGGTCATGCGCCCTTTCTTGTTTTTGATGACGCAGATCTTGATGCGGCTGTAGAAGGGGCCATTGCCTCCAAGTATCGAAATTCCGGTCAGACCTGCGTCTGTGCCAACAGGTTTCTTGTTCAGCAGGGAGTGTATGATCTCTTTGCCGATAAGTTGATAGAAGAAGTCCAGGCCCGGCTGAAGGTGGGTAACGGGTTTGATAAAGGTGTGAACCAGGGACCCCTTATTGACCTGAATGCGGTTTCCAAGGTAGAAGAGCAGATTCAGGACGCGCTTGATAAAGGTGCTCGCATCGGATGCGGGGGAAAACGGGTCGGAAATTCCGGGTTTTTTTTCGAGCCCACCATTTTGCTCGATGTGACCTCTGATATGCGTATTGCCCGAGAGGAAACCTTTGGCCCTGTGGCGCCTCTGTTTTCCTTTACAACAGAAGAGGAGGCCGTGGCTCTGGCCAACGACACCCCCTACGGTCTGGCCTCCTATTTTTACAGCCGTGATGTGGGAAGAGTCTGGCGTGTGGCTGAGCAGCTTGAATATGGAATGGTCGGTATAAACACCGGTATTATGTCCACAGAATCGGCTCCGTTTGGCGGCATCAAGGAGTCGGGTATTGGTCGGGAAGGATCAAGGTACGGAATAGATGAGTATCTGGAAATGAAATATCTCTGCTTGGCGGGAATTGAGAATTAGAGATGAAGAATTTTCAGTCTCCGCTGAGAAACCACTGATGCGCGCGGATAGGCTGTCATCCCCGGCAATCCGGGTACAACGGCGATGAAAACAAAAGTTTAATATCTCGCGCAACGCTGCAAGGACGGGAAGAAAAGACAAAAAATATTTTTTGCGCGATGTATTGTTTCCGGATATTATCCTTTTCTTTTATTTCCGAGTTGATTCGTGGATCAGGAATTTTCGAAGGACTGCTTTAGATCTCTGCTGTCTACATAGGCATAGGCTGAGTGCTTGTGAATCGACTCAAAGCTTTCCACGCCGATGGAAAACCAGCCGATATCCGGGTGAGCCAGTGCTTTCTGGGCTACCATTCTGACCACATCTTCAACAAACATCGGATTTTTGTAAGCGGCTTCTGTAACGAATTTTTCATCAGGTCGTTTGAGCAGGGCATACAGTTCGCAGGAGCCACACCCTTCAACCAGTTCGATCAGGTCTTCCAGCCAGAGAAATTTTCTGGGTTCCACGGTCAGACCCACTTCGGCCCGTTGATTGTGGGCCCCGGCTTCGCTGATTTCTTTTGAGCAGGGACAAAGGGTTGTTACCGGGACCTCAACCTTGAGCAGGAGTTTTTGCCTTCCCTCAGCAGTCCCTTTTTCAGTGGTCCCTTTAAAGGAACATTGATACTCCATCAGGCTGCCGGTTCCGGTGACCGGGGCCTTTTTGGCCAGAAAATAGGGAAACTGCATTTCCATACTTGCCTGCCTGGCCTGCAGCTGTGAGCGGACCTTGCCAAGCAGTTGCGGGAAGAGGGCTGCATGCATGTCCTGCCGATAGCCGGCCAGGATGTCCGTAAAGACGGAAACGCAGGATTCGCGCAACCTGAGGGGCATTTTTGCCTGCAGTGAGATGGTGGCGACCGTCTGCTGACGAGAACCTGTTTTTTCCCTGATGCTGACTGGACAGGTAAAGTTGTTGATACCAACGGCGTCAAGCTTCATGGGCTTTTCCTTACCGTATTTTATGTTCATGCTCAAGAGGTTTTGAGAATCGGGTCCAGAGTTCAAGTTTGTTTTTGTGTTGTTGAGTCGGCAGTGCAATAGAGGTGCTGCATTAATTTTCATTGTCAATATCTTTGCGTGTTTATTACGGCTGAGAACTGAAAATCTGGTTCGGCAAGGCTGGTTTATTTGAAGCATACTGGAAAGTATGGTAGGTTATTATTTTATTGAGTTTGTCTGGGAGAGTTGCCTTGGCAGGGGAAAAGGTTCGTATCGATAAGTGGTTATGGGCGGCAAGGTTTTTTAAAACCAGGTCGCTGGCCACAAAAGCCGTGATCGGCGGTCATGTGCATGTAAACGGCAGCCGGGTTAAAGCCGCTCGTCCTGTTCAGGAAGGCGACTGTCTGGTGATTCGTCGTGGTGAGCAGGAGTTTACCGTAAATGTGTTGGGAATCAGCGGTAAACGCGGGCCGGCCAAAGTGGCTGTAACGCTTTATGAAGAAACCCTTGAATCAATAACGGCCCGTGAGAGAGATCGGCAGGAACGACGGCAGATTTATGGACCTGCTGTTTGTCCTCAGGGTCGACCGGACAAACGTGATCGCAAAAAGATCAGAAAATTTTTACGCAAAGATTAACAGTTGAGGAAGACGATGAAAAAAGTAGAACGGGCGTTGATCAGCTTAACGGATAAATCAGGAATTGAAGAATTTGCCAGGGCGCTGACCGATCTTGGTGTTGAAATACTCTCCACAGGCGGCACGGCAAAGAAGATGCGTGATGCGGGTATTACCGTGACCGATGTTTCCGAGTTTACAGGATTTCCTGAAATGCTTAATGGCCGGGTCAAGACCCTGCATCCGCTTGTTCATGGAGGCATTCTCAACCAGCGCGAGAATTCCGATCATCAAAGACAATGTAAAGAGCACGGTATTCGCGATATAGATATCGTTGCCGTCAATCTCTATGCCTTTGAAAAAACCGTGGCTGATCCGGACTGCAGCCTTGCCGACGCCATTGAAAATATAGATATCGGCGGCCCGACCCTGTTGCGGGCCTCGGCCAAAAATTTCAGAGATGTGACCGTGATTGTTGATCCCGCCGACTATGAGCAGGTGCTGGCTGAAATTAGAGAGAGCGGTAATACCACGTTGAAAACCAGGTTTCGTCTGGCGGTCAAGGTTTTTCAGCTGACCTCCACCTATGACACCACGATTGCCGACTGGTTGGTCAAGGTCGATGTTAATGCCAATCCCTATTTTTCCGGAGAGTGAAAAAATGCTGAATATGGCGGTTCTGCTTTCCGGCTCAGGGAGAACTTTGGATAATTTCCATGAACGCATCGAAGCGGGGTCCCTGCATGCCAAAATTCAGGTGGTGGGCTCCAATGTTGCCGATGCCCTGGGTCTGAAAAAGGCAAGAAAATATGAATATCCTGCCTTTCATGCGGTCGGTAGCAACGCCGTGAATAAAATCCTTGCCGACTATGATATCGACATCATTGCTCTTGCCGGTTATCTTAAGCTTTATGAGCCGCCAAAACATCTGCAACGGGCAGTACTTAATATCCATCCTTCCCTGATTCCGTCTTTTTGCGGGGCCGGATTCTATGGTCATTATGTCCATGAGGCGGTCAAGGCCAGGGGATGCAAGGTCAGCGGTTGCACAGTGCACTTTGCCAACGAGATTTATGATGAAGGGCCTATAGTCGTCCAGAAATGTGTGGCCCTAAGTGATGCGGATACGCCCGATGATATCGCCGACAGGGTTTTTGCCGCCGAGTGTGAGGCCTTTCCCGAAGCCATTAATCTGGTAGCGGAGAAGGGTATTGATTATTTCTGGAACAGGGCGTGAGCGTTATGGCAACGCAAACTATCATGAGCGGGCGGGATATTGATCGCAGTCTTGATCGGATCAGTCTGGAACTTCTCGAAAAAAATCATGGCATTGATGAGTTGGCGATTGTCGGTATTCACACTGGTGGTGTTTTTCTTGCCGAGCGAATCCATAAGAAAATAGTTGACCATGAGCAGGGTGACCTCCCCTTAGGGCATCTCGATATCACCCTGTATCGGGATGACTGGAGCCTGATTTCTCAGAATCCCATTGTCCGGACAACAGACATTGATTTTCAGGTGGAAAACCGTCGGGTAGTGCTGGTGGATGACGTGATTTTTACCGGTCGTACCATTCGCGCCGCCATGGATGCCATCATGGATTACGGCCGGCCCCTGTCCATTCAGCTCGCTGTTCTTGTCGACCGTGGAGGTCGGGAGTTGCCTATCGGACCTGATTATGTCGGACTTAATGTCAATGCCGATGCCGGCGAACGGGTGGACGTCCTGCTTGCTGAAAAAGACGGGCGGGATGAGGTCGTTCTTCATGGGGCAAAAGAGTGATATGCCGGTTTCTCATAGACAATCCCGTCCTACGGACCTGGCCGTCATCTGTCACCGGGTTCGGGAGAAGTCCGAGAGTTACGATCAATATAATTTCAGCAGTAAATTCAATGATTTTTTAAAGGCATTTTTTGATCTGGCCCAGGAGTTTGATTCGCTTGAAGATTTTTATCGGATCTGCGTGGCGGTACCGCTGGAAATGGTAGGTCTCTCCAGCGCATTGTACCTGGTGAAAAGTGAGGGGGAGTCCCTGCAGCTGGTTTGTGACAGTGTACGAGGAGTTCCGGAAGAACAGGTTTTGGCTGGTGCTGAAATCCGGCTGCAGGAATATCCTTATGAAACGGAAGACGGTTATGTGATTCCCATCTGCAGCAAGCAACCGGCGGGGAATGCTTCGCTTCACCAGGAGATCAGCCCTGAAGGTTCGCGACGAACTGAGTTGTGGTGCGGTGTAAAGGGAATTTGCGGGCAGGGAAGGATTCTCGGTATGTTTGAGGTCGGGCCGTTGTCCCGGCTGTCTGAGCTGGACAAATTCTTCTTTGTAAAATATGTGAACCGAATAGGATTTAATCTTGATAATCGGTTGATTGCCCGTCAGAATATTGATCATTTGAAGTTTATAAACACCCTGGTTATGGATATTGAGCATAATGTTATTGTGCCCAATATGTATTTTCTCCACCTGTTTAATCAGTTGAAAAAGAAAATTGTTGAACTCGGAGACCTTGAGGAGGAATTCCGGAATAGAGCGGCCGAAGATTCAAAAACAACGTCATGGGATCCCTGTCTCGATCACTGCGGAAAATTATATCATGATCTGGCTCGGTATCACCGGGAACTGGTCAAACATCATGCCAATATCAGCCTTTTTCTTGAGAGTCTTTTCCGGCGGGAGCATTTTGAGAAGGGGCATCTTGTTTTGCATCCAAAACGCTGTTTTGTGGAAAAAGAAATTATTCTGCCCCAGCTTGAACATTATGCCGGTCGCCTGCGAGCGGCAGGTATTTCCGTTGAGCGTCCTGAAAATATGCTGGATGAGGAGTTTCAGATTATGGTGGATGTTGGTCTTCTTGCCCAGGTGTATGCCAACCTCTTTTCCAATGCCGCCAAATATACCAAAGAGATTATCATGCATAACGGCATCCCCCGTAAGGCTGTTGCTTATGGCCGGGAAGTCGTCAATGATTTTCTCCAGCCCGACAGGCAGGGAATAAAATTTAACGTCTTCAGCACCGGTTCCGCTTTTACTCCGGAAGAAGGAGAAAGTCTTTTCAAGGAAGGTGCCCGTGGGCGCAGTTGCGAGGGAATCCCCGGCACTGGTCATGGCCTTTCCTTTATCCGTCATGTGATAGAACTGCATGGCGGCATAGTTGGGTATGAGCCGACTGCGGGGGGGAATAATTTTTATTTCATTTTACCTGCCCCTCCCACCGGATATACTACTTCTTCATGATCAGCTGTCAAATCCGGCCGGTTCGATTTCAATGCAGGGGAATTTTTTCTTTCTCCTGGTTTCCAGCCTTGCCGCCAATCCTTTTCCTATTGCAATGAATCAGCCACCGCTTATCGTCCACACCGACTGGTCTTGTGCCTGGGGCGGGCAGGAAATACGGACGCTTACTGAATTGCGTGCAATGAAACAACAGGGATTTCGTGTCGGTCTGATTGTGCGCGAAGGCGCTGAGCTGGCCAGGCGAGGCAGGGAAGAGAATATTCCGGTTTATTTCATTGATTTTTCTTCCAAATTTAACATTAAAGCCTGGCGGGATCTGTATCGGTTGATCAAACGGCTTGCGCCCGCGGTGGTCAATACCCATTCTTCGGAAGATTCCTGGATGGCCGGTTGTGTGGCCCGGTTGCTCAGGGTTCCGTTGGTTGTCAAAACCCGGCACGTTCTGGCCCCGATCTCCAGTTCTCTGAGTTATAATCTTTTTTTTGATGTCATTTTTTCCTGCAGTGAGTCCATCGGCAAACAGTTATCGACCCAGGGCGTGTCCCGCAGAAAGATAATCGTTCAGTCCACCGGCATTGATGAACAGCGGTTCCGGTTTTCTAAAAACGATCGGCAGAAGGTTCGCAAACGCTATAATATTGGTGATCAGGATGTCCTGGTGGGTAATGTTGCCTTCTTGCGTCATTACAAGGGCCATGACTTTATTGTTCGCACCGCAGCGCTCATGCCGAAACATTTTAAATTTATGATTGTCGGCGGCGGTGATGACCGTCCGCTTCTTGAGGAAACGATTAAGCGGGCCGGAGTACGGGACCGTTTTATCCTCACCGGCCATCGGGAAGATCCGGAGCGGTTTTTTTCCGCCATGGATATTATCTTTTTTTCCTCCTATGAAGGGGAAGGAATATCCCAGTCTTTTATCCAGGGCCTGCTCTACGGCCTTCCACTGCTCACCTGTCGGACCCCTTCTATTATGGAGCCGCTTGAGCATGTGCGGAAAGTTAAGGTTGTTGACTATGATGACACCCGGGCGGCGAAACAGGGGCTTCTTGAGCTGGCGCATGATTTACAAAGAGATGAAAAACAGATTTCCTGTCAGCGGCAGGCTATTGCCGAAAAATATGGGATGGAAAAAATGATCAAGACTATTCTGCGGGTGTATGGGGAGCGTGGTGTCAGGGTCGGATAATACGGCAGGAAACTCAAACCAGGACACCGGAGTTGACTCTATGGAATTACTCGCCCCGGCGGGCAGTTTTCCGGCCTTTGAGGCGGCGATTGAGCAGGGTGCGGATGCAATCTATGTCGGGGCGCCGGGTTTTAATGCCCGGGCGCTCAGCCGTGATTTCACTTTTGCCGAGATTGATTCCATGATCAGGCAGGCTCATCTGCAGGGGGTGAAGCTTTATATTGCCATGAACAGCCTGGTCAAGGAGGATGAGCTTCACCGGGCAGTTGAGGCCCTGTCCTGTTTTGAGCAGTTGCGACCCGATGCCCTCATTGTCCAGGATATCGGCCTGTTTTATCTCGCCCACACCTGGTTTCCCAAGCTTGTCCTGCACGCCTCCACCCTGATGTCGGTACATAATTCTCTCGCCGCGGAGGAATTGACCCGTCTCGGCGCTTCCCGGGTGGTGCTGGCCCGTGAGTTGACCATTGAGGAAATGGCGGAAATTCACCAGAAGACAGAGGTAGATTTGGAAGTTTTTGTCCATGGTGCCATGTGCTTTTCCTATTCAGGACTCTGCATGTTTTCAAGCCTGCATGGGGGGAAGTCAAGTCTGCGCGGCCAGTGTGTGCAACCATGCCGGCGGCATTACTCCTGGCTTGCGCCGGGAAAACCGGGCAAAGGCCGGGGAAAAATATCAGCGGCCTCCTATCTGTTTTCCATGAATGATCTCTGTGGGGTGGATATGCTGCCCGCCCTGCGTGAAGCCGGTGTTACCTGCCTGAAGATTGAGGGCCGGCTGAAGAGCGCCCGCTATGTGGCCAATACCGTGGCCGCATATCGCATGGCCCTGGATGGCATGGATTTACCCGATGAGCAGCAGGAGCATATCCTGCGCAAGGCGCATAGATTACTCGACGGGGCCATGGCCAGGAACAGATCTACCGGGTATCTGCTTTCCGAACAACCAAAGGGGGCAATATCGCCCAAACTGTCCGGATCCAGCGGTCAACTGCTTGGACGGGTAAATAAGGCGCAAATACAACCGGATCGAGACGGCAAAAGCAGGTTGACCTTCCAGTTGACCCTGGCGGCTCCTGTTTCCATGGGTGACCGTTTGCGTCTGCATGACGAAAACAGTGGTGAGCGAATAAGTTTTACCCTGCGCACTCTGCGGGTACAGGATCACAATCGAAAAACCGGGAAGTCCGGGCAGATGGCAAATATTTCTTTGGTTGCTGCTCTCAAAGAGAGGACGAATCAAAAATTTCGGGGCAGCCTGTACAAGGTGGATGTGGGCTCCCGTATTGTCGGAGAACGAATCGGCCGCAGGCGGAGCAGCAAACTTGCCGGGCGCAAAGTTCTCCCGGACCGGCACAGGGTGGAGGAGATTCTTACCCATCTTTCCTGGACAAAGGGAAAGGTTGATAATCATCGACCCAAGCGGGGTAGAAAGGGGGGAAATCCTCGCCGGAACGGTCGTCGGAGGTTTGCCAATAAGCTTCCATTCTGGGTGGCTGTAGCCGGACTTGCAGATCTTAGGCAACGTCTGCCGGTTCGTCCGGCGCGAATTATTGTTCCTGTTACCCGAGAGGACATGGACCGGCCTCTGCATCTTGGGACAAAGATAAAAAAACAGAGTTCACGGATTATCTGGCGCCTGCCGTCCGTGATTCATCAGGCCGACCTGGCCTGGTACCGGCAGCGGATGGGACAACTTATTGACAGTGGGTACAAACGTTTTGAGCTTGGCCATATAAGTCAGTATGGCCTGTTCGCGTCTCATAATGATGGCATTCAAGGGCACAATCTGGAACTGTATGGTTCCTACAGCTTTAATCTGATGAATTCCGCAGCCCTCAGGGCAACCGCGCTGTTAGGGTATCAAGGCGTTTTGTTTTCCCTGGAAACCGAGGCAGGTAATCTGGCCGCCGCCATCGCCCATTTTAGAAAAAGGCAGGGTAAAAGAAAGAAAAAACAGGGCATGAAGCTGGGGCTCTATGTCTATGGACATCCGCCATTATTTACCTCTAAAATGCAGAGCGATCATTTTCAGTACCACCGGCCTTTTGTCAGCCCGAAAAAAGAACAGTTTACCCTTGAGAACCTAAATGGACTCACCCTGGCCCGTTCCATCCGACCGTTTTCTCTTCTTGACCGGCAACAGCAACTTGCAGAAATGGGTGTTGATTACCTGCTCCTTGATCTCAGCGGCGGGCCGGTCCGCAAAGAGAGCTCAACGGTGAGTGCGCTTCTGGCCGGAGGGATGCGGCGGCTGCCGGTGTTGTCGGGAAATTTTGACGGTATCCTCATGTAGCTGCGACTTTGCTCTGACTTGACAATGCAGATTGTGTTGGCTACTACTGACAATTTTGGCGATGCTGTATTTGTTTCCAAATCATGGGGTGCAGCCGAAAAATAGTGCAGCCTTCTCCATCGGAAGATTCGATGATATGACCTGATATGACGAATAAAGAGATTATAGCCCGGCTGTATAGGGTACTCAAACCCTATAGTGGTAAACTTGTCATTGCCATGGTGGGAATGGTGATCGTCGCCGGGTTTAATGCCGCCCAGGCCTATATGGTCAAGCCGCTTCTTGATGAGATTTTTGTCAACAAGGATAAAACGCTGCTCAATATTTTGCCTCTGGCCCTGCTGGCTTTGTTTCTCATCAAGGGTATTTTTTATTTTATCTATTCTTATCTCCTTGAATGGGTGGGACAGTGTGTTATCCGAGACCTGCGTAACAGGCTGTTTGCTCATCTGAACCGGTTGTCCCTCTCATTTTTTCATAACACCCCGACCGGTGAGCTTATCTCAAGGATCATAAATGATGTGACCCTTCTCCAGGGCGCGGTTTCCCATGCCCTGATTCGTATTTTGCGGGATTTTGTTTCGGTTGCCGGCCTGCTCGTCGTGATTTTTGTCATGGATTGGCGCCTGGCCCTGATGTCAATGATTTTTCTGCCCATGGCGGCTGCGCCCATTGTTATTTTCGGGAAGAAATTTCGGTCTATTTCCACCCGTTATCAAAAGAGTATCGGTGAGGCAACCAATATCCTGCATGAGACCATCGGCGGCGCCCGGATCGTCAAGGCATTCTGCATGGAAAAGGCGGAGGAAAAACGTTTTTCGGACCGGGTGAATCATCTGTTTACTACCCTGATGACTGAAACAAAATATCGATGCCTGTCTCATCCCATGATCGAGTTTATGGGTGGCGTCGGCATGGCCCTCATCATTTGGTTTGGCGGTATGCAGGTGCTGAAAGGAACCTCGACCACGGGTACGTTTATGTCGTTTTTAACAGCCCTGATCATGCTCTATGAACCGGTCAAAGGCGTAAGCAAGATTAATTCCACCATCCAGTCCGGCATGGCTTCGGCGACGCGAATATTCAGCCTTCTTGATATTCAACCTGATATTGTTGAACGACCGGGCGCAATCGAATTGCCGCCCTTTCATGATTGTATTGAATATAAGAATGTGGTTTTTTCCTATGGCAAAGATGAGCCGGTTCTGCGCGATATCAATTTGAGAGTAAAGCGGGGAGAGGTGCTGGCCGTTGTCGGACCGTCCGGCGGCGGCAAGACGACACTTGCCAACCTGCTGCCAAGGTTTCATGATGTCGACAAAGGGGCGGTGCTTCTTGACGGCCATGACATCCGGGATGTGACCCTGCACTCGCTCCGCAGCCGGATTGCTCTTGTGACCCAGCAGACCATTCTTTTTAACGATACGGTTCGGGGTAATATCGGCTATGGCAGTCCGGACTGCAGTGAAGAGGATATTCGCCGGGCAGCCGATGCCGCCTTTGCCTTGAAATTTATTGAAGAGTTGCCCGAGGGATTTGAAACCATAATTGGTGAATCCGGGGAGCGTCTTTCCGGCGGCCAGCGACAGCGCATCTCCATCGCCCGGGCCATTTTAAAAGATGCGCCGATTCTGGTGCTGGATGAAGCGACATCGGCTCTTGATACCGAGTCGGAACGCAAGGTACAGAAGGCCCTGGAAAATTTGATGGAAAACCGGACCACTGTTGTCATTGCCCATCGGTTATCCACCATTAAAAATGCCGATCGGATCATTGTCATGCAGGACGGCAGACTGGTGGAAGAGGGAACCCATGACAAACTTCTCGATCGGCATGGTGTCTACGAAGGGCTGCATAACATGCAGTACGCGCAGTAATATTCCTTCGGATGCGGCCTCCAAAGCGAAAGACAGGTGACTAAGGTGCCGGCAACCGGAAAGATTCAGCGGCTCAGGAAAAGCGCGGGCAGGGTGAACACCTTCTTGCCGGCCCTTCTTGCCTGCGCGCTGCCGTTGTCTACCTCCGCACTTACCGTTCTGGCAATTTTAATTTTGTTGTTCTGGCTGTTCGAAGGTAATTTTAAAAAAAAATGGGGTATAATCTCTGTTAACCCGGTTGTAGTATCAGTGCTTGCCTATCTTGGTATTCTCGCACTCGGTCTGCTCTGGAGTCCGGATCTCCAAACCGGTCTATCAGTTCTGCAGGCACGGTGGAAAATTGCGCTGCTTCCTGTGTTTTTGACTGCTATCAGTAAGAGACAACGCCCATTATACATTACCGGTTTTCTTGGTGGGCTCATCGTGGTTATGCTTATGACCTATCTGGCCTGGTTTGGTGTTCTTCACTATGCTGATGTCACGCCGGAACATCTGACACCCAAGACCTTTCATGTGGTGTATAATCCTCTGCTGGCCTTTGGCATCTATCTGGTCCTGCATGAGGCAATATGGGGCCGGGTGAAAAAAAGGACGCGTATGGGCCTGGTTGTTCTTGCTGCGCTTATGACTGTTGATATGTTCATCACCGAAGGACGTACCGGACAGTTGGTTTTTTTTGTGCTCATTACTCTTCTTTTGTTTCAGATTTTTCCCAAAAATCGATTTAAGGCTGTGACTGCAGCCTGTTTGTTGATGCCGGTTTTGTTTTGCGCTGGATATAGCTTAAGCCCTGTTTTCAAGCAACGGATAAACATCGCCTATCTCGAGGTTGCTCACTTTCAAAAAAATCCCAATACCTCGGTCGGTCAGCGACTGCAGTTTTGGTGCAACTCCTGGCGGATTATCCGACATAATCCCCTGTTAGGTGTGGGAACCGGCGGCTTTCAGGAGGCCTACGCCAGGGTGAACCGCGATAACAGTCCATCCTGTGTGGCAACGGATAATCCCCACAACCAGTATGTGCTGGTTGCGGCAATGGTAGGTATTCCAGGGGTAATTGCCCTGCTGCTGATTTTTGTGGTAATGTTTCGCGAGGCATGGATCATTGACGATCACTGGAGGCGAATTCGTTTTGCCTTTCCCTTGTTTTTTCTTACCATCATGCTGACGGAGTCCTACCTGAAGGTCTATGAGATTGGATTTTTTTTCTCTCTTTTTACAGCGGTCTTTTATACTCTCCCGCAAGATGAAAAAATGTGTGGCTGTGAAAAGTCCGGCGCGTTGGAATCAATGAGATGAGTTGTCCCATTTGTGGTCATAATAAAGTTTTTGTAACATATACCATTGGCGACTATCAGCTTGCCTGCTGTCAGCAATGCGGGCACGCCGTGACCGACCCCATGCCCGGCAGTGAAGAATTGACAAGGTTGTATGACAAAGAGTATTTTGCAGCCCATTATGAGGTGATTTTCCCTGATGATAGACGGTTTGCCAGGCGAATACGCCAGGAGGAGCATCGGATACGCTTTGCCCGGAAGTTTAAAAAACACGGTGCATTACTCGATGTTGGATGCGGTCGCGGCTATTTTCTCTATGCCGGCCGGAGAGCTTTTCGGACAACCGGATATGATGTAAGTTCGGTGAATCGTGATTTTATCACCCGGCAATTAGGGGTGGAATTTATCGATGATCTTGCCGGGCTGGACCGGCGCCGTTTTGATGTGATTACCTTCTGGCACAGTATGGAACATTTTGTTGACCCTGGCCGGCAGCTGACTGTTTCTTCCGATTTGCTGGCTGAAGGTGGGGTGCTGATTATTGAAGTTCCAAATCATGCCTCTATTGATGCCTTTATTGAAGGGAATGCGTGGCCGGGCTGGGACGTGCCTTTTCACTGTCATCATTTCACCCGTTCGTCGTTGGAACTGCTGGTTCGGCAGCAAGGTCTTGAGATTATCGGTCGCAATTCCTATCATTGCGGCTACATAAAAAGAAATTTATCCCGCAATTTTTTTACCCGACCTCTGGCGCGTATGATTGCCGGCTTGTTTCCCGGATCCAGCGTTATGATTGCCTGTCATAAAAAGAGGGATTGATGACTCCTTCTATATCCATAATAATTGTTAATTATAATACCTGCGACCAGTTGACCCGTTGTATGGATTCCATCAGGACACAGGCTGATCAGCATTGTAGGGTTATCATAGTGGATAATGCTTCCATTGATGACAGTGTTGAACGCATGCGTGCCGGGTATCCTGAGGTTCATCTCATTGTTAATAAAAGCAATCTTGGCTTTGCGGCGGCAAATAATCAGGCCATTGGCAAAACCCGGGATGATTTGCTTTTTTTTCTCAATCCGGACACAGAACTGCAATCCGGATGCCTCAATGCAATCAGGGAGTTTATGGTTGCCCACCCGGAGGTGGGTATGGCTGGTCCGGCCATCTTCAATGCGGATGGCAGTCCACATTGTTCTGTTGAATACAGCTATCCGGGAGCTCGTTATGGACAGGGTCTGTTTGATAAATTGCCTGGAGATATTGCCTGGATACTGGGCGCGGCCATGGTCGCCCGCAGGGAGATAATTGCCGATGTGCAGGGATTTGATGAGCGTTTTTTTCTTTATGCCGAAGATATAGATCTTTGTCTGAGGATTAGGGAAAAAGGGTGGCCGCTTGCAATAATTTCGAAGGCGAAAGTAATGCATCTCGAAGGGCAGAGCGAAAAGCAGGCCTCCTTTGTCGAGGTTATGGAACGTAAGATCCGGTCTGAGTTGATTTTTCTCAATAAATATTATGAAATCGATATCGTGCAAAAAATTAGGCGTGTGCGCCTGTTAGAGGCCTGGTGGCGGATTTTTTGTCTGCGGACCGTTGCTGTTTTTTTTAAATTAACGGATGAAAACAGGAAAAAACTGGTTAGATATTCGGTCATTACCGCAATGTATGGGAGTACAATGGGGTTAGAGAGAAAGTGAAGGTCGCCATTCTTCATAATCAATTGCGCAGCAGTGGAGGTATGGAGGCCTATATGCTGGCGTTGATTCGTGGTTTTTTGGCCGCCGGTGACGAGGTGCATATTCATACTTATGATGTGGATAAAAAGCTGGCGGCCCGTTTACCTGTAATCATCCATCGAAAGAAGCTGTTTTCTTTGCCGGGCCGATGGAAAAAATATTGTTTTCTGCACCTGTGCAATCGTCATTTTGACAGGAAATCTTATGATCTTTCTCTGGCATTGACCCGGACTGCAAGCGCCCATATTGCCGTTGTAGGCGGGGTTCATCCTGCCTCCGTGAGTATGCGCCAACAAAGGAGCCATTGTATACGTCGATTCTACGATAGGATGGAAACAAAATTTGAACGAAATATGTTTGCGCAAACTCCACGGATACTCGCCCATTCAAAGAGAATCGCCGGGGAGATTTCAACCTATTATCCAGAAACGGATTTAAAGCGTATTACCGTAGGGTATCCTCCGATTGATACGGATTTTTTTACGCGAGTTAAGGATGATGAGCTCCTTCAAACGAAACAGCGGTATCAGATTGATTCCGCGAAGATGACACTGCTTTTTCCCTCCAAGGGCCATCGGAGAAAAGGGCTTGAGGAACTGCTGGCTGCCTTTGCCCAGCTTAATCCGAAAAAGTTTGCACTGCTTGTGGCCGGGGAAAAAATGAGCGGGTTTGTCGATATTCCAGCGCATGTACGATATGTCGGTTATGTTGACAATTTATCCGCTCTGTATTCGGCCGTGGATTATACTGTTCTCCCTTCCCATTATGAACCCTTTGGCCTGGCCGTGGTGGAATCCCTGCACTGCGGCACTCCTGTCTTGGTGACCCGACAGGTAGGGGCTGCGGAACTTTTGCATTCCGGTGAGGGAGTCGTTCTTGAGTCAAACAGCCCTGAAATCCTTGCCCATGCCATTGAAAAATCAGATAAAACCAGGGTGCCTCCCGGTTTTGTTCACCGCAATGGTTTGAGTATTTGCCAACATATAGAGAAACTCAAAGCACTCGTCTGTTGAGAAGGTGCGTTGGATGTCATACATTTTATGCAGGTAGATTATAATAAAATTCTGATCATTAAACCCAGCGCACTCGGCGATATTGTCCATACCCTGCCGTTTCTTAACGCTCTGCATCAGAGATTTCCCGGTGCGGAGATTCACTGGGTTGTGGCCAGGGGGTTGCACCGCTTTCTTGAAGGGCATCCCATGATCAGTAAACTCTGGGTGATGGATAAGGATGCGTGGAAACAACCCTCCCGTCTGCACAAATCCCTACCGGAAATGATTCGTTTCGTTAGAACGTTGGCAGCGGAACAATTTGATGTTTCTATTGATCTTTCCGGATTGTTACGCAGCGGTCTGATTACCTGGGCGGCGGGCGCAGGGGAAAAGCTTGGTTTCTCCGATTCCGATGAGGGAAGTCCGTTCTTCTATACGAAGAAAATTCGTGGCGGCCGGAATATTCACGCCATTGACCGCTATTTGAAACTGGCAGAATTGATGGGCTGTGATATTGCCCCCGTCCGTCATCCCATGCCGCCTTGTCCTGTCGATGTTCCCGGCTTTGCCTTTCTGCCCGAGGAGTATTGTATCATTGCTCCCTCTGCGGGCAAAGAGGCGAACAGGTGGCCTGCCGAGCGTTTCGGGCAGCTTGCCGCCCGGTTACCAGTACCATCGGTTGTGATCAGCAACGGTGCTGATGCGCCGATTGTTGATGAGGTTGTTGCCGCCGGCAAGGGTAGGGCTATCTCCATGGCCGGTAAAACCGGATTAAAAGAATTGGTGACCTTGATTTCCCGAGCCGGTTTTTTTGTCTCCAATGATACCGGTCCGATGCACATTGCCGCAGCCCTTGGGATTCCAGTGTTCGCCCTGTTCGGCCCGGCAAATCCGACGAGAACCGGGCCATATGGCTCCGGACATAAGATTATCCGAAAAGAAATGTCTTGTGCTCCCTGTTATCGACAAAGACCCTGTTCCCATTGGCGCTGTATGGAAGATCTCTCCGTGAACAAGGTATTGGAAGCCATCCTGCCAACAATTGATTCGGGAATGAATTGATCCTTGTATTGAGCAAATTTTGTGGATATCAGTTTAATTATTACAACATATAACTGGAAAGAGGCGCTTGAGTTGTCCCTGAAAAGTGTTCTGAGGCAGCAGGTCCTTCCCCTTGAGGTTATTATTGCAGATGATGGTTCGACGGCGGACACTGCAGATGCTGTCCGGACCATTGCCGCAGATTCCCCGATACCAATTGTTCATTCCAGGCAAGAGGATAAAGGATTTCGATTAGCGAGAAGCAGGAATCGCGCCATTGTCCGGGCCAGGGGAGAATATATTATTCTCATTGATGGGGACATTATGGTGGAACGCCACTTTATTCAGGATCACTATAAGTTTGCCCGACCTGGTTTGTTTGTCCAGGGAACACGGGTATTGCTGACCCCTGCCTTGTCGGAACAGGTCATTCGGACCGGTGCGTTATCAGCAAATTGTTGCAGTCACGGGGTGGGAAACAGGAAAAATTGCCTGCGCTCGGATATCTTGGCGCGATTTTTTTCATTTCAAAGTAGAAGGCTGCGGGGAATCAAAACCTGTAATTTTGCCTTCTGGCGGGAGGATGCCGTTCGAGTTAACGGTTTTAACGAGGAGTTTGTGGGTTGGGGCCGAGAGGACTCTGAATTTACCGTCCGCCTGATGAACATCGGTATACGCAGACAGAATGTTAAGTTTAATGCCCTTGCCTATCACCTCTATCATCCTATCAGTGATCGTAGAAATTTGATTGAGAATGATAATATCCTTCAGCAAACCATCAAACAGAAACTCCGTTGGTGTGAACACGGCTTGAAGCAACATTTATGTAACTGATCAGGGGCACCGCATCTTCGCGCGGTCGCGACTGTACGCATAGAGGGGCTATAGCGGCCAGCCGCGCCTGCACGAATCTGCAGCACCCCTGACCAGTTACAAGTTTTA
>JANTGH010000007.1 GCA_024763055.1 Desulfobulbaceae bacterium | reverse complement strand
CTGATCCTGCCCAATTTAGACGGCATAACCGCTACCCTCAGGCTGGCCCTGGATGATGCCGGGATCTCACCGGATGCGGTTGACCTGATTTCCGCCCATGCCACCGCCACCAAGATGGGCGACGTGATCGAGGCCCAGGCCATTGATGCCGTATACGGCGGTCGTCCGCTTGTTACCGGCCTGAAGAGCTACATGGGCCATTGTATGGGCACCTGCGGAGTTATTGAGCTGACCATGCTCCTCTACATGATGGAAAAGGGATTTGTTGCCCCGACTCTTAATTTGGAAAATGTTGATCCCCGCTGTGCAATGCTGAACCATGTCCGGGAATTGACCGAGCAAGCCATCAACATTGTTGCGCTCGAAAATTTTGCCTTTGGCGGTGTCAACACCTGCCTGCTGATAAAAAATGGCCGTCACATCACCTGAGGCTATCTTGACCCGACCCTTTGCCTGGTGTTATGATGCGGCGGTAACACTGGCCTGCTGGGGCTATTTTATCCTGGCCTTTGTCTTTCCATTCTGCTTTATCTATGGCGGGGTTTGGCTGTTACCGGGCTCCAGGGAGCCCCGTTTCCAGCGGATCAATAACCTTTATTACCGGGGGTTTTTCCGGCTTCTGCAAGCAATCGCGCCCAGGCACCAGTGGCGGATTGATGATCAGGTAAAACAGATACGATCTTCGGTTGTTGTCTGTAATCATCTCTCCTACCTGGATCCCCTGCTGATGCTGGCCCTGTTCCCCAAACAGAAAACAGTGGTCAAGACAAAGTTTTTCAAGGTTCCGATTTTTGGCTGGGTTCTGCGGAATGCCGGTTATTTCCCGGCCGACGGTGAGGGCAGGTACAGGGAAATGATGATCGAACAGGTTGAGGGAATGAAAAAATATCTTGCCGACGGCGGTATTTTTTTTATCTTTCCCGAAGGCAGCCGCAGCCGTGATGGCAGCATCGGCCCCCTGCGCAGAGGCGCCGTCAAGATTGCCCGGCTCTGTAACGCGCCCATTCATATCCTTCATCTTGAGGGGACCGATAAGCTTTTTACTCCGGGAAAATTTTTCTTTAATGCCCGCATGGCCAACACCATCAGCCTGCGGAGCATGGATCGTATAACGTTTGATTCGCATCAATCGCTCAGTGATCTGGAACAGAGGATACGAGAGGCTCTGATAACGGGAAACCGGGACAATACAGATGGTATGCACCAGGAATCCAGTACCAGCAAAATAAACTGATGAAGGTTATCCTGATATCCATGCCGGATGTGGCTCCGGTCATTATCCATGAGGCGGCCTTTCACCTGCCCACCCTCGGCATCGCCTCCATCGCCGGTAATATCGATCCGGAGCATGATGTTTATATCGTTGATCTGGTCAGAAAACGCCGTTCCATCAAAAAGTACCTCACCCGGTTGCTTACAAAGATCCAACCTGATCTGATCGGTCTTTCCGCCATGGCCTGGCAGTATGATACCTGCGTCAAAATCGCTCATCTTCTTAAAAAACTGCGGCCCGAGGTGAAGATCGTCATCGGTGGTTACCATGCAACCCTCATGCATGAGGAGATTGGTGCGGCCCGGGAATCCCGCTGGATCGACTTCATGGTTCGCGGAGAAGGCGAGGAAGCCTGCCGGCGTTTAATTAACGCCTTGGCAGGGCGGGACGATTTTGCCGATATTCCATCCCTGTCGTATAAGGTTGATGGAAAATTCATCCATAACCCGAGGAGCGGCAACCTTGATCTTGCCACCCTGAAACGACCGATCAGGGACAAGCGGCGTCTGACCTGGGGCTACCATATCATGTATTCCAAGATCGAGGTCCTGGAAACTTCGCGCGGCTGTACCCGATCGTGTAATTTCTGCTCCATGAAGCACATGTATGGCCGAACCTTTCGCACCTATCCCATCAGCCGGGTTATGGCGGACCTGGATGATATCTACTATAACTGCAAATCCAGATGGGTCTTTATTGCCGACGACAACATGGTGCTCAACCCCAAAAGAGTCATCGAACTCTGCGATGCCATCATTGCCCGCAACTATAAAGGGCTCATCCTCTCCGTCCAGGCCGACTGCATCTCAATGGCCGGCAATGAGGAAATGGTGAAAAAAATGGGCAAGGCCGGCTTCCGGTCGATTTTCTTAGGGATTGAAAACGGCTCAAAGAAAAATCTGAGCGTTGCCGGCAAGGGTGATATTGTGGCCGCCTCGAAAAAGGCCATAGAAAACTGTCATAAATACGGGATGATGGTGATCGGCGGCCTGATATTCGGTTTTCCCGAAGATGATGTGGAGTCGATCCAGGAAAATTATGCTTTCTTTAAAAGCATCGGAGCTGATGCGGCGTACTGCCAGATCCTTACCCCGTATCCCAAAACCGGGATGCGACAACAGCTCCAGGACGAGGGGTTGGTCACCAATCTGAATGATCTGAAAAAATATAATGGCCTATGGGCCAATGTCCGGACCAGGCACCTTGATGCCGATGAGCTGCAGTACCAGTTCTGGTACCAGCGGCAGGTGGTGCTTGGCTGGTGGAATCCTCCACTGTCGGTCAGGAAACAGGGCTGGCTCTGGACCATGATCTGGCGTTTTTTGTTTAAACCATGGCTCAAGCTCCATTATCGAAGAATCATGAAAAAATATGGCTGGCGGGGCAGGTACCAGAGGGAAGTGGATCGGTGGACACGAATGAATCACTTCAAGGACTTAGAGGGATACTGAGCCGATGCAGTTGTACAATCTTGAATTTACCGAGCAGGAAATTAAACAGGCGGTTGCCGCCGACCGGTTGCTGTCAATGGAAATCGAATTCAGCCGGATTTGCAATTTCCGCTGCTCCTACTGTTACGTTGAGGAAAAAACCCGCTGCACGGATGAGCTGTCCAGAGCTGAAATCAAGGATACCATCCTGCAGGCAAAAGAATTGGGAGCCCGGAAGATTATTATCCTGGGCGGTGAACCGTCCATCTATCCGCATCTTGAAGAAATGTTAGACTTTATAGATAAAGAACGGCTGGAAATCGAGATGTTCACCAACGGCACCGGCATTGACCGGCAACTTGCCGTCCTACTGGCGAAGTATCGGATCCGGGTGGCGTTGAAACTGAACTCGCGCAATAAAGAAATCCAAGACCGACTGGCCGGAAAAAAAGGCGCTTACGAAATCATGACCCGGGCGCTGGCAACCCTTCAAGAGGCCGGCTATCCATCCCGGGAGCTGTTTTTAGCGATCAGTACGGTGATCTGTCGGCAGAATATCGACGAATTGCCGGCCATGTGGCAGTGGCTGCGGCGGCAGAATATCGAACCCTATTTTGAGGTTATCACCCCCCAGGCCAATGCCCTGGAAAATTCCTGGCTTATGGTCGATGGAGGCGTGCTGAAGGCGCTCTTTGAACGGCTTGCCGCCATTGACCGGGACGAATTCGGCCGTCACTGGGAACCGCAGCCGCCGCTTGTCGGCAACAAGTGCATGCGGCACCAGGTTTCCTGTCTCGTGACCGCGACCGGGGAGGTCATGCCCTGCGTCGGGGTGACCATTCCGCTTGATACTATCCGCCGCAACCGGCTGGCTGATATATTAAAAAACAGCGAGGTAATCAATAACCTGAAAAATTATCGTGAGATGATCAAGGGCGAGTGCCGGGCCTGCGAAAAGGCTGCGGAATGTTATGGCTGCAGGGGCGCCGCCTACCAGCTCACCGGGGATTATCTTGCCGCAGATCCGACCTGCTGGCGCAACCGCACCCAATCCGATCCCTGAACCGAGTTCTTGCCTGTAGTTCATCCTTTGAAAACAACCTTTCCCTTCCAGGGAATGAGCATGGGCACCTGTCGGCAGTAGCGCCTGTATTCCTCCCCCAGTTCGTGTTTGAGTTTATGCTCTTCGAGCAGAGTGCCGATGATCAGGTAGATCGAGAGAATGAATTTTCCTAAAAGGCCCGCGTCGGTAATCGGGCCCAGGGCCCAAAGAAGGGCGATTCCACCGCTGTACCATGGATGACGGACATATTGGAGGACACCGGAACAGCGAAAGGGAAGCCGGCGGGGCGCCTTTCCCCTTCGGTACTGCCGCCACTGGGTAAGACCTAAAAAATAATTCATGTCATAGTTCTTTTTCCCATACCAGAACAGGACAAGGGCGTAGAGCAGCAGCAAGAATTGCGGCAGACGCCACCATCCCTGCCAGGAAAAAAGCAGTTTCTGGGGAAGAGCGTACTGATACCAGAGGACCGGAATCAGGGAAATGATGGAGAAGAGGATATACCCTATTCGGTATGAGCCCTGCAGCAAACCACCCTTTTTATTTATCCAGGCATTGAGCCTGCCGGTAATGAGCAGGCTGTGCAGAACGCACCAACATAACCAGAGAAGGGCCAGGGTAAACATAGGAGTGGATCAGGATCGTAACCTGAGAGACGGTAACGACCCTGATCGACGGACTTGTTACTGGTTGCGGAATTCGCGCAGCATGTTGGGATGATGCATCTCTTCTTCCATTTCCATAGTATGACAGACAAAACAGCTCTTGTTAGATCCTAAAGGAAAGGGCGTCTTCTGGTATTGAAGAGGTTGTCGGTTATCGAGGTTTTTTCCATAAGGGTTGACTGCGGGATAGAGGGCGTGCGCGCTGTTGTGACAGGCGCTGCACGGCAGGAATCCGGCCTCATCGGTACGGCTGCGAAACAGTTCATCCTGGTTTGTCGTCCATTTGTTAAAGGTCACGTCATCCCCAGGCTGTTCAAAATCCTCATGGCAGTTTAAACAGTCCGGTTCATTAATCCATGGCTTGCGGGGGAGGATATCGGCAGCAGTAGCCTCCATTTCCGGCAGCAGGTGCCGCATGAGGACGGCTGCCCGCTTTTTGCCCGCTTTCTGTTCTGCCTTAAGCAGGCTGATGGCATGGTCGGCCAGGGAGCCGTGACAGTTGGTGCATTTCAGCTCAAGGGAATGATGGATACCGCGAAAACTGCGACTGGCACCGAGTTCCCCGGCGGGATGGCAGGCCGTGCAGGCGTCGGCGCCCTGGGGAGAGAGGAAATTGGCATGAAGGCCGTGAATGGAAGCGGACATGTTGAGCTGTTTGCCGTCTCCCTGTTGCCCGAACCGACTGTCACTGTGGCATTGCTGACAGAGCACGGGTTTTCCGGATGCTGCCTGTTGAGCAAGGGTTGTGCCCGAAAGACGGTCGTGCACGCTCAGGATATTACCGGCCGTACGTGTCGAGATGCCGGCCCTTCCGTCAACCCGCCACAGGCCGCCGTGACAGGTATTGCAACCCATTTCCGTGGCCGTGGGGACCACGGTCCTGGTCTTGGCCAGGATTTTGCCTGTTGCAGTATCTGTGGCGGTGATGGTCATAGAGGGATAGGGCATATAGCCTCCCCCTTCAGGATAAGGAACAATTGGCAGTAGATCGGCATGGAAATCTGTTTCACCGGCCTGCATGGCGCCGGAGAGAGGACTTCCTGACAGCCCGGTATTTTGAGTGATGTTTTTGCCGAAAAGCTGCTTGCTGTTGTCCCAGAAGGAAATTTTGGAAGCCGGATTGGCAAACGCCGGGTCAATGGCATAATTTAAGCGAATGCCATCGGTCATAATTTCAGGCGATTCACCCCGTTTGATGAGTAGCGCATGCAGGTTGACCCCGGGCGGCAGCATCATCCATTCATTTGAGGTATCCGTCATGGCCTGCATACCCATATCCGTCCATGACAAAAGGACATACCCGGCTTTCTCCGGGTCAAAGGCCGGGATATCGATTTCTGCCTTTGCTGTAATGGGCACGGGTTTGGTGGCGTCCCGGCGACCGTTGAGTTCCGTGGCGATATAGGCGGCCAGGGCTTTCGCTTCAAGTCGATTGCCGGGAAACGGGGGCATATAGGGGTGAAAGCGGTCAATGGCCCCGATCATGTTGGCCAGACCCCAGGGAGTAAAATTCCGGGTCGCTTTTTTGATGTCATTTAACGGTCCGCCACTGGAATGGCAGGAAAGACAGAGTAAATTGTACAGTTCTTTGCCCGATGCAAGCATGTTGTCTCTGGTGACCTTTTTTTCCTGTGCCCATTTTGCCGATAGCAATACGCCTTGTTTCCGGACCGTTTCCAGGTCTTTTTTCAGGATGGAGTTTGAGTACATATGGTCGCGGATGATATAGGGTCTGCGTCCTCCTTCGCGCATAAATTCAAAGCATCCAATGTAGAACTGACCGATGATGAGCAGAATGACAGCTACGGTGCAACCCATGCATCGCGGGATACGGATGGCCATCAGCAGACCGCCGGCCATAAGTATCGGCGAGAGGTAGATAAACCCGGTAATAAAGGGTTTCATCTCCGGCATGGTTTGAAAAATCATGGTTTGCAGCTCGGGTGGAAGGGCTGCCTTGTACCACCAGGCGGAACTGAGCAGAAGAGCAAAGGGAGCAAGGAGATACAGGGCAGAGTGGCGGACCATTTTATGGCGCAGTTCTTCATCCTTGAGTCGGGTGGCGGTCATCAGACCGAACAGACCGGCGATCATCAGGGCGAGAAATGTGCGGAAAAAGAGCGCCGGCCAGAAGGTGGGGTTGAAGAAGCCGGACCAAAAATTATGGTTCTCCAGCCAGCTGCCCGGGGTCAACATGAAATCGATGATGCCGTTGATGATAAAAAGCGACATCCAGGCGGCGCCGAAATAAATCCAGCCCATGAGAAGATGGGTCTTTTTATCAAGACGGTTAAAGGTGTAGGCGTAAATGAAGAGTGATATGATCTCTATCAGAAAAAAGACCCATTCCGTGGCCCAGCCAAAAACATAATTATGAATGAGAATGGAGGTTGCGCCGGGATTGAGCAGGGAAATTGTGAACCAGATACCGACCCCGGTCATGGAGCCGGCCACCATGGTTACTAACAGGAAGAATTTGGCGTGCTTACACGTATAATCAAGAATAGACGGATTATCTTCACGATAGCCTTTAAGTTCGGTGAGAACGAGAAAGAGTCCGCCGCCGACGGCAAAATGGGAAATGTAAACATGGAAAACAGCGATTAAGGCGATCAGCAGGCCACCGCCGAAAAAATCAAGGTTCCAGACAGGATAATTCATGACTGCACCTCCCTATTCCGAAGACTGACATAGGTGATTTTCAGCATCCAACCGATAAGGATCAGGCCGGCAATAAAAAAGAGGAGAAAGAGGATAAAAGGGGACCAGGCCGGTTGTACGGTCAGCTCGGCAGGAGAAAACCAGGGCTGTAGATAGGCGGCCCGGAGAAAGTCGCGCGCAAGCACCATGAGCAGGATGGTACCCAGGGTATACCAGGTAGCCGGCAGCGGTCGATAACGCATGGCTGAGATAATCGATAGCGCGCCGGTGATAACGGCCAGAATGAGAAAAAGGGAAAACAGGCCGCCGACGAGTGTGGCCGGATTGATGAGTCCGTGCGGCAGAACCCCGAAAAACCAGAAGCCGAGTCCATAGTTGGCGATCGTGGCCCCGGCAAACCAGTTACATCCGTATTTGATCCACTGTGAACAATCCTCTTGCCCCCGCGATGCCTGGTATGTGTACCAGAGCGCTATGGCCAGGCCTCCTACGGCAATGGCGGAAACGATCATATGCAGGTAGCGGGGAATAAGGGTTGGGTCACTGAAGTGCAGGAGAAAACCATCAGGATGGTCAAAAAAACGGGGCCAGAATTCCGGGTTCTGCATCATCGTTATGTTATTGCTGAGGAAAAAGCCTATGCAGAGCAGGGAAAGCGTGGTGAGGCCTGTGGTCACCATGCGTCCGGCCCGCATGTTTTTATAACGATAACAGTAAATATAGGCGGAATAATAGGCAATGATCAGCAGGGCGACAATTGAGAGCCAGAAGACACCCATAAGGATTGAACTGACATAGATGAGATGTCCGTAAATAACCTGGACAAAGAGAAGAGGCGCGACGCCGAGATTTACGGCAAGGGCAATGGTGTAGGGGAGTTTTTTTGCAATCTGCCGGCTCACGGGCAGAGATTTGCCTTCAGAGGAAAAGTTCTGGACAAAGGCGATGATCACCGTGCCCAGCATGACGTTCATGGCCAGGATATGCAGGTAAAATGTCAAAGTCAGCAGGAGTTGAAACCAGCCCCAGCCAACCGGGATTGCATCGGGTGTTGGAATAAGGGTGGCGGGATTCATGGGAACCTCCTTGGCTTGTGGAAAGAGACTGTCTTCCTCTGTTTAACCTTCAATGATTTCTATACATTTTTCAGGACAATAGGCAGCAGCAAGGTAGACATCATCTGTAATCTCCGGTTGCAGCCGGATCAATTCCGCTTTTTCATTGATCGGATCCAAGCGGAAAACCAGTGGACATATTTCCACGCAGGCAGCACAACCGCTGCATAGATAGGTGTCTATACTGATTTCAGCCATTAGTGCCTGAACAACGGCCCCTGTTACGCTTGATGATATGAGGGCTCTGTTGTCCCGTCAACTGAAGAATATCATATTTGGCTGCAGGAACCACCAAAAAAATTAATAATCAGCAACCGCATCCCGCCAGGGCATCCTTTTGGAAGTCAGGATCCGGTTCAATGGGATACTTGCCGTTAAAGCAGGCAAGACAAAAATTTTCCCGGCCAAGACCGGTAGCCTCAACCAATCCTTCAAGGCTTAAATAGTTCAGTGAGTCCAAATCGAGATGGGCGGCGATTTCAGGAATGCTGTTCTTTGCGGCTATAAGTTCCTTGTTGGAAGGGAAATCAATGCCATAATAACAGGGATGGCAGGTGGGAGGACAACTGACCAGCATGTGAATTTCTCTGGCACCCATCTTGCGTAGTGAGCGAACTCTGCTGCGGCCGGTGGTGCCCCGGATAATGGAATCTTCAACAATGATAACCCGTTTGTCCTTAAGCAGTGAACGAACCGGATTCAGTTTGACCCGGACCGAGAAGTCACGCATGGATTGGCTTGGCTGGATAAAGGTCCGTCCCACATAATGGTTGCGGATCATGCCCATTTCCAACGGAATACCGGAGGCATGCGAGTAGCCGAGAGCCGCGTAATTACCGGAATCGGGAAAGGGCATGACAAAGTCGGCGTCTATCTTGGCCTCCCGGGCAAGAATTTCCCCCATGCGTTTACGGGCTTCATAGACATTAAACCCGAAGACGTCGCTGTCCGGACGGGCAAAGTAGACCTGTTCAAAGATGCAGAAACTTTTTTGGCGCGGCGACCAGGGAAAAATGGATTTGAGTCCGTTTTGGTTGATTATCAGCACTTCACCGGGTTCAACATCACGCTGGTATTCGGCTTCAATCAGATCCAGAGCGCAGGTTTCCGAAGCCACCACGTAGGCACCGTTTTCCAGGCGACCGAGACAGAGGGGGCGGAATCCGTTGGGGTCGCGCACGGCAATCATGGTGTCCTTGGTCATCAGAAGAATGGAGTAGGCTCCCTTGATGCAGGCAAAGGTTTCCTTGATGGCCTTGGCCAGGCCCATATCCAGGGTGCGGGCCATGAGGTGGACAACGATTTCACTGTCCATGGTCGTCTGAAAGATCGACCCTTTTTCCTCAAGATGTCTGCGCAGATCCAGCGAGTTGACAAGGTTTCCGTTATGGGCGACGGCAAGAGGCATGCCCTTGTGGGTAACCAGGAAGGGCTGGGTATTGATGATGTTTGATTCACCGGTTGTGGAATACCGTACGTGGCCGACGGCGAGGTGTCCGGAGAGTTGTTTCAGGTTGGCTTCGGTAAAGACTTCCGGGACCAGGCCCATGTCCTTGTGCAGGGTTACCTTGTTTCCGTCTCCGGCAATAATTCCGGCGCTTTCCTGGCCTCTGTGCTGCAGTGCGTATAATCCAAAATAGGTAAGTTTTGCAGCGTCTTCATGACCATAAATGCCGCAGATTCCGCATTCATGTTTTGGTCTGGTCGACAGCATTGTGTCGGAAATATTGTACCTCATCTACCTGCAACCCGTCTTGATATAAAAATTGAGAAGGCACAAAGATTATAATTCCCTGTGCCTTCCATGAAGAAAATGATTATGAGTAAATTCTTTCAAAACAGATTCCTGTCTTTTTTTCAACAAAATATACGAACATCGGGTAGAATAAGGCGAAATTATGTTGAAATATTTATAATGTGGTTGAAAGTTTGGCTGTAATGAGGCGATTGGGTACCTTTGCTGACGTGCCGGCGACCCTATGGACAACTATCTGGAGTTGAAAGAATAATTTTTTTCAAGTTTAAATAAACATGCAACACGAACAAACACGATTGACGACGACGGTTAAAGCCGCTGGTTGAGCTGCTAAATTGGGCCCGGGGGACCTGGGTCAAATACTATGCGGCCTGCAGCTGCCGACCGATGTCAACCTGATTGTCGGATCGGAAACCTGCGATGATGCCGGAGTCTATCGTCTGGATGATACAACTGCGCTTATCCAGACCCTGGATTTTTTTACACCAATTGTTGATGATCCTTTCGAATTTGGGCGAATCACGGCCGCCAATGCCCTTTCTGATGTCTACGCTATGGGGGGCTGGCCGCTTCTCTGCATGAACATCCTTGCCTGTCCGGTGAAGACCATGGATGACAGGGTTTTTCGTCAGGTTGTTGAGGGTGGACTGGAAAAGATAAAGGAAGCCGGCGCCCTGCTGGTCGGAGGCCATTCCATAGAGGATACGGAGTTGAAATATGGGCTGTCGGTGACCGGCATTGTTCATCCCGACAAGGTATTGCTTAATGCGGGGGCTGCGGTCGGGGACGTATTGGTGCTGACCAAGCCCCTGGGAACGGGAATTTTATCCACCGCCCTGAAGGGCGGGCTTGCAGGGGAAGGTGTTGAGTCCCGTATTGTTGAACTCATGGCAACGCTTAACCGTTTACCGGCCGAACTGATCAGGGAGTTGGATATAATGGTGCATGCCTGTACCGATATCACCGGTTTTGGTCTCTTGGGGCACCTCCATGAAATGGCTGAGGCCTCAGGGGTATCAGTACTGGTTCATCGTTCGGAGGTGCCTGTTCTTGAGGGCACGCTTGAATTTGCCGATATGGGAATTATTCCGGAAGGCGCACATACCAACCGTACGTTTTACCGCGGCTCGGTGGACAGCGGGCAAGCGGAAGCCGACGGGCTGGAAATGATCTGCTACGACCCTCAGACCTCGGGCGGCCTTGTATACGCTATGCCTGCGGAAGATGCCGAGGTGTTGCTTTCCGGCCTGAGAAAGGCGGGTTATGGGCTGGAAGGCCGGATCATCGGCGAGGTGGTTCAGGGCAAAAAAACGGGTAGGGTGATTTTTCGGTAATCTTCACTTGTACAAGGCGGCCTATAGAGTGAGCAGGGCCAGAATCAGGCGGGTCAGCTCGACCATGTCCTGGAGTTCGACCTGTTCATCGGTGGAATGGACATGGGTCATGCCGGTGGAGATGATGGCGGTCTGCAGGCCGTAGCCATTGAAGATGTTGGCATCGCTGCCGCCGCCGGCCACTGTAAGTTCAAGCCGCATATCAATGGATTTTGCCGCCTTCCTGACCACGCTGATGACCTTACTGTCCGGATCAAGCTGCATCAGGGGAAAATCAGGTTCCGAGGTGAAGTCAACGCCTGGTTTGCCCTTGGCCGCGCCTGTCAGGTCCTGCCAGTCATTAAGAGTTGTTGTAAATGCCTCCTT
Organism: Desulfobulbaceae bacterium; assembly: GCA_024763055.1. Lineage (GTDB taxonomy): Bacteria > Desulfobacterota > Desulfobulbia > Desulfobulbales > Desulfobulbaceae > DRLX01. The sequence goes on along the minus strand of JANTGH010000007.1, from coordinate 41,044 downwards.
CACTTTTTGGGTGAGTTCAACAAGCCGCTGTTGCGAATGACTGCGGACTTCCCCTTCAATTAATACTTTTTCAGGGACGATATTTGAGGCCATGCCGCCGCGGATGGTGCCGAAATTGACCGTTGTGTTTTCGTCAACTCGTCCGTTTGGAGCTTGAGCCAGGGCCCGGCCGGCAAGAACAATGGCGTTGATGCCCCATTCAGGATGCAATCCGGCGTGGGCGGCGACACCATGTACCTGTATCTTCAGTCTGTTGGCGGCCGGCGCTCCTATGATCACCCGGCCGGCGCCGCTGGAGTCCAGGGAATAGCCGAATTTTGCCCGTATATCCTGCGGCTTCAGGGCTTTTGCCCCTAACAGGCCGATTTCTTCGCAGGTGGTGAATACGAATTCCACGGGCCGGAAGGGAAGATTCCGCTCCCGGATGACCCGTATGGCCTCGATCAGGGCGGCAATCCCTGATTTGTCATCGCTGCCGAGGACCGTATCGCCCGCGCTGGTAAAAAGATCGTCCTCCCGTTTGACCCGAACACCGACCCCTGGCTCTACCGTATCCATATGGCAGTTAAAAAAAATGGGTTCTTTTTCCGTGGTCCCGCTAAAATGGAAAAAGAGGTTGCCGCTTTCCGAGCCGGTTATGGCTGCGGATTCATCTTCAAAAGAAGTGTCAGGCGAGAGGACGGCAAATATTTTTTTCAGCTCATTTGCGATTTTTCCCTCATGGCGGGAGGGACTGTCGGTTTCACAGAGTTTGATAAAGGTGGCGGCAAGCCGTTCCGGATTTACGCTCATATCTTCGTCGGATTCTCTCGCAGCAGGACCACGACGTGGGCGGCAATACCTTCTCCTCGTCCAGTATAACCCATCTTTTCTGTGGTTGTTGCTTTGATGTTGATTGTTTCTGGGGCGGCCCCACAGGCTGCGGCGAGGTTTTGCTGCATCTTTTCTATATGGGGGGCCAGTTTGGGTCGCTGGCAGAGAATGGTCAAGTCGGCATTGGAGAGAGCATATCCCGTGTCATTGGTTAGACCGATGACCTCTTCGAGTAATTTCAGGCTGTTGATTCCCTTGTATCTGTCGTCCGTGTCCGGAAAATGCTTACCGATATCCCCTTTGCCAAGGGCGCCTAAAATTGCGTCAATCAGCGCGTGGCTGAGGACATCAGCATCTGAATGTCCAAGTAGACCAAGAGGATAATCAATGACCTCTCCACCGATGATTAATGGTCGACCCTCTACCAGCCGGTGGGCGTCAAATCCATGACCGATACGCAACATATTCTCTTCTCCAAGCAGCCCGCCGGCAATCCGTAGATCATCGGGCCGGGTGATTTTTATATTTCCTTCCTCACCTGGGACAATGGCAACCGGAATACCCGCATGTTCCAGTAAAGAAGACTCATCCGTACCGATGAAGTTGTCCTCTTCCGCCACAAGATACGCTTGCTCAAGGAGCTGTCGTTGCGCTCCCTGAGGGGTTTGCGCCCGAAATACATTGGATCTGTCAATGGTTTTACCGATAAGACCGTCGGCGTCTGCCTGTTTAAGCGTGTCATTGACGGGTATAGCGGCAATGGCCGTGCCCTGTTCCCGGGTTTTCCGCAGGCAGGCGTTGATAAGTTCCCTGCCTACGAGCGGGCGGGCCCCGTCGTGAACAAGGACAAGTTGGATATCATCAGGCAGAGCGTCAAGACCGGCCTTAACCGACTGCTGGCGTGTTGCCCCTCCTTTGGTGACCCGAATTTTTTGCCGGGTTTCAATGGAAAGGAACTCGGTAAGGAGTTTTTTGACTCGTGCTTCCTGGCTAGCGGCCACCGCAAGGATAATGCAGTGTATCGCGGGGCAGCCTGCAAAGACCTTAATGGTATGAATCAGAATTGGCTCGCCGGCGAGTTGCAGGAACTGTTTGGGTGTAATGGATTCCATTCTGGCGCCGGAACCGGCGGCCGGAAGAATTACACCAGCCTTAAGTTGATTCGGTGTGCCGCAGTCCAAGTTTTGAGGTTTCGTTTCCTGACTGCCCATGGTCTGTTGCCTGAAACCAGCATGGCTGGACAAAAATTTTAAGGACACAGCCGCAACGAACAATGCAAGCGGCCCAAGAGTCAATGTTTTGCAGGACGTTTTTATATAACTAAATCCTATGGTTATCCGGCATTCAAACGTCGGTACAGGCTCATCTACGGTGTCGGCTTCACGAGTTTCGTGCTCGACGTACCAACCAGTATGCCTGTGCCGAAATTCGCTTGCCTCCTTGCATCTGCACCTATCTCAACATTCTCGGTGAACGAACAGTGATGCGGCTTGACCGCATGACGACTGCAGGATTTAGGTATAAAAAAAGGGCGGGCTGTAAGCCGAATTCTGTCCCTGTTTGTACAGGCCATGATCATTTGACTGGGATGCCGGTCGCCCGGCAGCTCTTGCGACCTACCCGGAAGCTTCAGGCGGGCAGCCCTCAAACGCTTCCCTATTTGGTCTTGCACCCGGTGGGGTTTACCCTGCCTTTTGTGTCGCCACGAAAGCGGTGAGCTCTTACCTCGCCATTTCAACCTTGCCTGTGAATGCACGCATTCCATCGGCGGTGTATTTTCTGTGGCACTTTCCCGTGGTTGCCCGCGGTTCGCGTTACGAACCACCGTGCCCTGTGGTGTTCGGACTTTCCTCTCCGGCCGGTAGCCGGAGCGATCATGCGCCCGCCCTCATTTGCTGGAAATTAATCATTTCGCACTTTTTCGTCAATTCCCCGGTTGGCAAGCTCATCGGCCCTCGCATTTTTTGCCCTTGGAATATGGGTAATAGTGAAATGTCGAAATTCCCGGAGTAATCCCTGCGCTTCGGCAAAAAGAGACTTCAGAGCAGTGTTTTTAACTTTGTATCTACCTGTGATCTGGCGGACAATAAGTTCGGAATCCATGCATACATCAAGCGCTGGGCAGCCCATTTCCAGGGCCGAATTAAGGCCGAGAATTAAGGCCTTGTATTCAGCAACATTATTGGTGCACCGGCCAAGATATTCAGCCCGGGTTAAAAGCTCCTGTCCATTGTCGTCAAGGAGGACCATCCCGGCACCGGCCTGCCCGGGATTCCCGCGGGAAGCGCCATCGGTAAACAGTGTGCAGGAGGTGATGTTTTTTGGTTTTGCCCTGTGTTCGGTCGCGCCGCCCCGGGGCAAATTCTTTTCCTTTTTACCCCGCAGCAGGCTACGGATAGTCTGTGCCGAGGTGTCGGGAAAAATTCTGTGTAACTCCACGTCGGTCAGCTGTTCAGCCAGCCGACGGATAATACTCTGCCTGTCCATTAACGCCTACAGCTTCATGCCTCTTCGCATTCCTCTTCCTGATAGTAGAGCAGGCGTTGGCAGGTTGGACAGGTTTGGAGCGTGTCACCCTTGCGTACCTCATTGAACTGCTGTGGCGGCATAGACATAAAGCAGCCCTGGCAGACACCGCCAACAGTCCGGACAACGGCCAGACCAGCCCGTTTTGTCAGCAGGATGTCGTACCGTTTAAGCAGAGGTACATTTAAAGCAGAAGCAAGTTTGTCCCGTTTTTTGGCAACAGTTTTCCGACGGGTGTTAATTTTTTTAATTTTTTTCGTTACTGTCGCTGTTTCTTTTTTGAGTAAGTTCTGCTCGCCTGCCAGCAGGTTTTCAAGTTCAGTAGCTTCTTTGTTCGCCTGCTCTATCGCCTCCATGGTGTCAAGAAGCTGCTCTTCCGATTCCTTGATTAATCGTTTATTATCTTCAATTTCCTTGAGCAGTGCCTGATGTTCCCGGCTGGTTTGTACCTGCATCATCTTGTTCTGACGATCCTTGATCCGGGCGACAGCATCTTCATTTTCTATTTCAATGGTTCGCCGTTTCTGTTCCAGTTCCGTTACCCTGTCCCGACAGGCTGCAATAGCATTTTCCTTTTCGCTTATCGACTGTTGCCGATTGTTGATCTCCTGCTCATGTTCACTGATTTCTCTATCAAATCCGGCAAGTTCCGTATCAATTTCCTGCAGGTCGATGAGTTGGTTCATCTCGTCGTTCAATGGTTCACTCCTTGTTCCAGTCTCAGTTGCGCCGATCTCCGGTAGCCGGCGTTTTTATTCAGGTTGCCTTTACTCAATTATTGTTAACGGTGGTCTTTGCCTTACCGCATAAACCCTATGCTCTTCGTTTCGTTTTTCTATTTCCTGCTGCAGCCGTTCCCGCAAGGGGAGGATGGCCGGGTATTCAGTGGCGAAATGCCCGCCGTCGATGATCCAGAACCCGGTCTCTTCGGCCCAGCGGGCAATGGAATGTTTTACCTCGGCAGTGATGTACAGGTCAGCTCCTGCCAGCATAGCGGTTTCGGCAAGTTCCGAGCAGGAACCGCCGCAGACCGCTATTTTTTTCACCTGGTCAGGCCGAGTTCCGGCTTCAAGCAGCCAGGGCGCCTGGCAGGCTTTTCTCAATTGTTGCACACATTCAGCAGGACTCATCGGCCGGGCACATTCACCGATTCGCCCTAGGCCGCGGGAACATCTATCCGTGTCTTCAGCGGGAACAAGAGGCGCTATATTCCGCAGGTCCATCCGTTCCGCCAGCACGTCGCTTACTCCGCCGACAGCGGAATCCAGGTTGGTGTGACAACCTATTACATGGATGTTCCTTTGCATGGCCCCGGCCAGGAAGGAGCCGGTGGGCTTGTCGGTGCGCAGGGCTTTCAGCGGATGAAAAAGAGCGGGATGATGGGTGATTATGACGTTGGCCTTCCTGAACTCGGCTTCGTTAAAAAGAGAGGAAACAGGATCCAGTGCCACCAGTAGCGAATGGGCGCGAGCCGTCGGGTTTCCCGCCAGCAGGCCGACATTATCCCATGATTCAGCCAGTTCAAAAGGTGCGATTTGCTGCAGGATGTCAATAATATCTTGAATAAACAGAGCCATGGGGTAGCTTACAAAGAAAAAGAGGTACAACCCTTAGGGCTGTACCTCTTTCTTGTATTCCTGTCCCCTGTCCAAACCGGTAGTTTGCAGGGTAGATATGGTCGTAAAGGCGTTGTTTTCAAAAGCCTGTATTTATTTCGTTGAGGAAGAAGGACGAAACCCATATAATCGATTTCTTCCATGGTCTGAAATCTGGTGGGCCTACCTGGACTCGAACCAGGGACCGACCGGTTATGAGCCGGTGGCTCTAGCCAACTGAGCTATAGGCCCAACGTTTGAAAAATTTTTTATTTTACCAGAAAATTATAATAGGTCAATGTTTTTTTTATTGATGCCGGAAAAATAATGGGTAAATACCCATCTACGGGGTTTGAGGCCTCATGACGTTATGATTTATGCAAATTTACTCTATTTTCTTGTGGTGATTTTTATTTTTTCCACTAATACGCCGGTTAAGGAGCCCAGTCTTTCTTCCTGGCAGGCCTTATCATTTGCGGTTCTTCTCTGTTTTCTTTATTCCCGAATTGCCCGGGCGTTCTATGGGCGATGCAAAAACACCGCAAGTCAGCTTTATTTTACAGCGGAAAAGAAGCTCTCTCTTCTTGCTGTCGTCCTTTTTATCGTCTTTGTCTACGGACTTGACCTGAAATATTATCTTCATCCTCTGTCCCTGGAGGATCGTTTGCCGGTCCTGGAAAATTTTACCGGACTGGCCATCTTTTTTTTCCTGCTCTCCATTATGTGGGCAAAGGGGCGAGAGGCTTATCAGGCAGTTTTTCACCGCCGGTATTCCACCGGCAGTTTTATTGTCTCCAATATCAAGGCAAACCTGCCCATTGTGCTGCCCTATCTCGTACTGTCGGCATTCTTTGATCTTCTAACCCTACTGCCCTGGCCCGGTTTTCAGACAGTGCTGACCTCTTCCTGGGGTGACCTGTTGCTCTTTGCCGTATTTGTCTGTTTCCTGGCCCTGTTTTTCCCACCGCTGGTCCGCTGGCTCTGGGGATGCAAACCGATGCCAGCGGGACCGTTGCGCACGCACATTGAAACATTCTGCCGGTCGCAGGGCTTTTCTTCGGAGATTTTATACTGGCCGCTGTTTGAAGGGCAGGTACTTACCGCAGCCGTCATGGGGATTGTACCCCGTTTTCGTTATTTGATGCTCACACCGGCTCTGGTGGCAACTCTTGATGCCCGTGAGCTGGACTCGGTGCTGGCCCATGAGATCGGCCACGTAAAAAAACTGCATCTTGTCTTATATATTCTGTTATTTTTAGGATTCAGCCTGCTGGCCGGTAAACTTGTCGAACCCCTGCCGTACCTGTTGCTTGGCAGCGATTTTTTTTACCGGCTGCTTGATGTGCTCCAGATCGGTCCGGATACGCTGCTTGCCGCTTGCGGGGGTGTTTTTCTTCTTGCCTTTATGCTGATTTATTTTCGTTTTATTTTTGGGTATTTTATCCGCAATTTTGAGCGGCAGGCGGATCTCTATGTTTTTTCGGCCCAGGGAACCGGCCGGCCTCTTGTTCGGTCTTTTGAAAAGATTGCTGAATTAAGCGGTAATAATCGTGATGAGAAAAACTGGCACCATTTCGGCATCGGCGAGCGGATTGATTTTCTTGAGCGATGCGAACAGGACAGATCGCTCGTCAAGCGCCATAACCGTAAAGTAACTGCCAGTCTCGCGGGATATTTTCTGGTAATTGCTGTTTTGATGTTTGCCATGCCCCGGCTTGACGTGGAATCAATGGCTGCCGGGTACGAGACCCGGTATGCCCAGGCCGTCCTGCAGCAGAAACTTAAAGATGAACCGGAAAACAGCCTGTGGCTGCAATTGCTTGGCGACCTGATGCAGAAGGAAGCGATGGAGAAAAAGGCTATTGAGGCCTACGGCAGGGCGCTGGCAATCAACCCGATGAATGCGGAACTTAACAATAACCTGGCCTGGCTGTTGCTCACGGCAAAGGATAAGTCCCTGCGTGATCCGGTCCGCGCCCTGACCCTGGCCCGGACAGCCGTTTTACTTAAGGAGAAGGGTTTTATCCTTGATACCCTGGCCTCTGCCTACTTTGCCAACGGTCTTGCCGAGGAGGCTATGGCCGTTGAACTCAAGGCCATTCGTCTTGATCCCGAGAATGCCGCGTACTACCGTCGGCAACTGGAAAAATTCAGTGAACAGGCCGGAAAAAAGACAGAGTAAGTTTTTTTGGTATGGTTCTCGTTCGTTCCGCAGGTTTTTTGGGCGGGAATCCACGTATTTTACTCTATTCCGGATTCCCGCTTCTGCCAAAGCCGTTCAGGCGGCTTTTCTGCACGTCCGGGAGGCGGTATCAAGGGAACGGGCAACCTTCATCAATGCATTGTCCCGGCAATTGAGAATAACGGCCCGTAAACCGGCTTCGATGAGCAGCGGCAGCATCCGGCAGTGCAATGCTGAACGTTTATGGGCAGGCAGGCCAAGGGTGCCGTTGCTGAGGGCAAGGATTGTTCCGGCCCGCTGATCTGTAAGCTCGCCGATGAAGCTGATCAGCTCAAGAACCCTGTCCAGATCGGGCATACCGCCACTTAAGTTCCAGGTCATGGGGTCGGTACGAACCGAGAACACCGGATCAAGATAAAGATTGTCCAAGGGCAGGCCGATGGCATCGCTTCTTTCCAGCACGTTTAGAGCTAACTGCAACTGTTGTTGGTTGCCGGCGGTCCATAATCCTGGCTTGGTCAACAGGACGACGAGATTGGCATTGTAATCACGGGCCAGTGTTATGACCGGATCAAGGCGCTTCGGGTCAGCGGTTACCGCGTTGATCGTCGCCTTGCCCTGGTGGAGTTGCAGCGCTTTTTCAAGGTTGCCGCCCGCGGGAAGAAAGAGAGGGATGTCCCATTGGCTCTGGATGGTTTCCATTACCCACATCAGTCTGGCCGCCATGGATTTAGATGGGCCCAGATTAATATCTAAGGCCTTGGCCCCGCCTTTGATCTGTTGATCGGCCAACGCAATCAGGCTGTGCTCGTCCCTGCTGTCTACGGCCTGTTGAAATCTGTTGTTGAGGATATGCAGATCCTCGCCGATGGTCAGCAGGCTGTTTTTTTTCTGCGTGTTCATCGTATTTTCTCCCTCGGGCCGGGCATAAAAAAACCCGGACCGAAAAATAAAAAAAGAATCGATCCGGGATATCCCTGTTATCCACAGAATCATGGCCTTCCCGATCCTCGGGGAATTCCGTGTATGTCACAGGCAGGTCTTCTGGCTTCCCTGTCCCTTCAACCGCCTTCCCATTCCGCTCAGCGGAACAGTGACATATATCGTTGAAGAAGTTCTTGCCGGTACAAAACAAGAGCAGGGTTACAGCGGCGGGCCCGTCCCGGATTTGCACCGGGTTCCCTTTTCATCCGCCGGATGGCGGACACCTGAACATTTATTTGCCTGCCAGCGTACCTGAAGAATGCATAAGGGTCAAGAAAAAATCTATATTTTGGGTGAAACAGGAAGTGGGCATACCCTATATAGTGTAATAAGGTAGTAGCAGCTCACCGTGTTTTTTGAGGATCTGCGTGGGGATTTTCCCCTTGTCTCGAAGGATCTCTGGCCGAACCGTTTCGGTAGCGGCGGAAATCGACATTTCTTCCTATCATAATTTGCTATTGGGTAAAATTTCCCCTATCATTTTATATGAAAGTGCCCTTCAAGGCGTTGACTCTGACGACACTTTCATCGTTCGTTGTGGCTGTGTCCTGAAATTTTGGTCCAGCCATGCTGGTTACATGATACCAGCTTATATCATCCTGGGAACACGAATAAATAAACTGACGTTGACTTTTATCTATTTGCCATAGTTTTGATATGTTATGAATGACAACGTACGCCATATTTCCCAAAAAGTAATCGAGGATAAGGTTCAACGGGAATTAACGAATCTTCTTTTTGCCCGTGCAATAAAGCCAAATATTTTTATTGTCATTACCGGTTGTGCGATTTTTTATTCTCTACGCTCCGTCGTCCCGGTCACTCCTCTATTCTCATGGGTTTTGGTAATGTTTTTTTTAGCAGGCGGCAGGTTTTTCCTCTGTCATCTGTTTAACAAAGACGGACAATCACCGAATGCCCAAAGAAAAATAACACGGTTATATATTGCCGTGACGGCAATATTCGGCGTTGCCTGGAGTCTGCTGTCTTTTTTACCCAATGCCTTTGCCAGTGTCTACTCGCAGAGTTTTATTATTCTCATAATGGTGGGAGTGCTTTTTATTACCGTGACGGTACTTGCACCCAACAGGCTTGCCCAGATTCTGTATAGTGCTCCTTTTCCACTTGCAATTTCATATAACCTCCTTGGTTCTCCCAATCCTTTTTCCATGCAATTATCATCTTTCATTGTCTTATTTTTGATGTTTATGCTCTGGCTTGGCAAACAGCAGCATGAATCCCTGGTCAAAAATTTAACAGTCCATTTCACCAATGAAGAGTTGATTACCCAGCTTGAATCGGCCATTAAACGTGAAACAATTGCCAACAGGGCGAAAAGCGATTTTCTGGCCAACATGAGTCACGAAATCCGTACGCCGATGAATGGTGTTCTGGGTATGACTGAACTGTTGCGGAACACGGATCTTTCGGCAGAACAGCGCAGGTTTACGGAAACTATTCAGGGCTCAGGGGAATTACTCTTATCAATCATAAACAATATCTTGGATTTTTCAAAAATTGAGGCGGGCAGGCTGGAGCTTGAATCCATCCCCTTTGACCTGGAAGTTCTCATACAAGATGTCGTACGGATGCTTACCTCAAGCGCCCATGCCAAGGGACTGGAACTCGGGGTGCTTATTGCTGATGAAACCAGCCTGAACCTGAAGGGGGATCCAACCCGCATACGACAGGTTCTCATGAACCTTGTTGCCAATGCAATCAAGTTTACGGAAAATGGCAGGGTTGTCATTCGTGTTGTTACGATTGAAGAGAACAGCAGCCACGCCACACTGCTGATATCGGTTGATGACACCGGGATCGGCATCAGCCCGGAAGTTCAGGGACTGCTTTTTAAGCCTTTTTCACAGGCCGATGGCTCTACAACCCGGAAATATGGGGGAACAGGGCTTGGCCTGGCCATTTCCAGTGAACTTGTTTCAGCCATGGGCGGTGTTTTAGAATGTGACAGTGAGCCGGGAAAGGGCTCTCGCTTCTTTTTTACCCTGCCGCTTGCAGTGGTCCCGGAAATGGAAAGAAAAAAAGACCAGCCGGACTCTGTCGATACCAGTCACACCATGACCGGACATAGAAGCCAATCGGTCCTGCATGTTCTCGTGGCGGAGGATAACCAGACCAACCAGGAAGTTGTTTCCGGGATGCTTGAAAAAAATGGTTGCAGGGTAACGCTTGTCTCAAACGGTCAAGAGGTGGTTGACGCGGTAGCTGAAAAGTTCTACAGCCTTGTTTTAATGGACTGTCAAATGCCGGTGCTGGACGGGTATCAGGCGACTGCCGAGATTCGCCGCAGAGAAAAAGAAGAGGGGCGGGGGCATCATATTCCTATCATCGCATTAACTGCAAATGCCCTTGAAGGGGACAGAGAAAAATGTCTCTTCGCAGGCATGGACGATTATATCAGGAAACCCTTTCGACAAGATGATATTGTAGACATTCTCAGCCGCTGGTCGCATGAAAAATCGTCAAAAGTCGTCAAAGATGAATCCGCCAAAGGAACAAACAGTGTAATCACGGGCCCTCGGCGCCTCCCGGAAGAACGATGGGCAGAAGAAAAAGAGAAGAGCACGTCATCCGTTGATCGCAACGTACTGAATACGCTCCGGGATTTACAGATGGAGGGAAAACCTGATGTCCAGAAGAAAGTAATTCAGGCCTACCTTTCAAGTTCGCCCCCTCTTCTTGCGCAACTGCAGGAAGCTGTTGCCTCAAACAATCAGGAAGCATTACAAAACGCGGCCCATAGTCTCAAATCGAGCAGCGCTACTGTGGGGGCCTTGAAGCTTTCTGAAATATGCAGGGAACTTGAGATGAGCTGCAGAGAGAATAGACTTGAACATGCGGCGGATAGAGTGTCGGCCATCGGATTGGAATTTTTGCAGGTTAAAGATGAGTTGCATGGAGTGCTTCCCTCCCGGAAGCAATTTTCAGGTGAACAAGAATGACCTGCTGAGCGGCCCGTAACTCTTTTTTTATATTACCCGGGTATAGTTGCGTGTTTCATGGGAGAAGGGAGAATAGAGTAATGGAAGAACCACGGTTGCACTGTATCGGCATTCTGCACGGTGATATTACCCGTCTTGCCGATGCACCCAAAAATTTCAGTGAATCAAACCGAACAGGAATACTGGAAATTTATCCAAAGTATCGGGACGGTCTTGATGGAATTACGAAGGGGCAGACCATTGTTGTCCTTTTCTGGCTCCATAAAGCAGACCGCAGCATTTTAAAGGTGCATCCCCGGGGAGATTCGTCCAGAGAGTTGCGTGGTGTCTTTGCCACCCGCAGTCCGGCGCGGCCCAATCCAATTGCCCTTTCCGAGCTTCTGGTCCAGGCGATTGATGAGAATACAATAGCGGTGTCGGGTGTTGACGTCCTGGACAATACACCCATTATTGATATCAAGAAAAAAATATAGAGGGAACCGGGGAGAACAGGGCGGCGCCATCGGCCGGCCAGGGCATTTCATGACAAATTCGCAGGAAATGCCGCGGTATCAGCGGCAACAAGGCGGTAAAGGGAAAAACGCGGTTATTTCTTCGGAGCTTTCTGTGCCTTGCGTATGCTTTCAAGCAGGGAGAGAATTTTTGGTGTACCGGGATTTTCAAAAACATCCTTCCATTCCTGTTCCGTCAGGCTTTGGCGCATGTACTCCTCGACTTGAAAATAGGCGAACCAGCAGTCGAGAATTTTAAAGCAGGGCAGCCCCATATTTTCCCGGCGGCAATAATCAAAATAGATTTCATGGCCAAGACGGGGGCACCTGATGACAACGCTTTTATCCGGTGGTGATGACGGGCGGGCCATGTCAAGATTGTCCTTTTTCAGCGACCGGCGAAATGATGCCGGATAGACCGGTATCATTTGTAGCTGGTTTATAGATCTCGACGTATCTGATATCTTCAGGTTGCCGCATCGTGATGTATGTTTTCCAGCTTAAGGTATCCATAAGTGATGTTATCCCTGATTTCTGCCGGTTGTATTTGCATGGTAATCATAAACTACGATGAATGTACATGATTTCATGTTACCTCAGATTTTTCGCAAAGCAAGATAATAGAGTACGATGACCAACAGAGCCCTGGTGGGTAAAAAGTACCCAAAGAGAGACAGTCACCGTGTATTTTTTTTACAATAAGAGTCGGTGTAAAGAAATAAAAAAATACTTTGAAAAAATAATATGACGATATTTCAACCTGATAATCAGGTTGGATATATTCAGGCATGATATTGGCATAATAAAAAACAAATGACAACGTCAGGCAGATTGGAAGACATGATGTCTGCAAAAACGAGTTGGCATTTTGTTTTAACATTTTTCTTCCTTTCCCCGGCAGGTTCCTCCCTCTTTTTCCTGCCGGGGTTTTTTATTGCTGCTGGTCCGATCTGATAACAATCTTACCTGTCCGCCTTGACGAAATTACCCGGAAGCATCATTGTACCAAATGTATTGTGGATGATGAATATATAACCCCCTGAAAATTATTTGGAGAAAGCGTTATGAGTAGAATATCAAAGCCTATTCAGAATTCTGTGACGGCCGCACTTGTTTTTTTGGTACTCTTTTTTTTAACAGTCGGTGGCGCGCTTGCCGGTGATGATGAAAATATCGCCCTGCTTGATCGTTCCGCCAAAGCCTTTGCCGCGGTGGTCAAAAAAGCCGGACCGGCGGTGGTGTATGTAGAGGTGGAAAAATCGGTGCATGTTGCCGGTGGACAGGGGAGCCCTTATGATTTTTTTAGTGATCCCTTCTTTGAACGATTTTTCGGGCCTCAGTTTAAACATCCAAGAATTCCCCGCCAGCGCGAATTCAAGCAGAGAGGTGCCGGCTCCGGATTTATTATTGACGCGGACGGCTATATTCTGACCAATAATCATGTGGTTTCAGATGCGGATAAAATAACAGTGCGATTGTCTGATGAACGTGAATTTACTGCTAAGGTCGTGGGCACCGATCCCCAGTCCGATGTTGCTTTGATTAAAATTGACGGAAAAAATTTACCGGTATTGCCGCTTGGCAATTCCGACAAACTTCAGGTCGGCGAATGGGTCATTGCCATCGGCAATCCCTTTGAGCTGTATCAAACCGTTACTGTGGGTGTGGTCAGTGCCAAGGGCCGTAACCGTATGGGAATCAGTGATTACGAAAATTACATCCAGACCGATGCCGCCATTAATCCCGGCAATTCCGGTGGACCTCTGCTGAATATCCATGGCGAAGCCATCGGTATCAATTCGGCCATATTTTCACGCAGTGGCGGCTATATGGGGATTGGATTCGCCATTCCCATTAATATGGCAAAGAATATCGAACAGCAACTCTTACAACATGGCAAGGTCACTCGCGGCTGGCTCGGCGTCATGATCCAGAACGTAAATAAAGACCTCGCCAAATCGTTTAATCTGACGTCCACCCATGGTGTTCTCATCTCCGAGGTCTCGGCTCATTCACCCGCAGAAAAAGCAGGTATCAAGCAAGGTGATGTTGTGCTTGCCATTGACGGCAAAAAAGTGGACAATGTCGCAGAGCTGCGCAATGCCATTGCCATGACCTCTCCGGGGACCAAGCTTGTGCTGACGGTTATCCGGGATGGTAAGAAGTACAGTATTCCCGTGGCTATTGGTGAGCAGCCTGCTGATTTTGCACAGACGGCAAAACAAGCCGGCAGGTCGCCTCTTGCTGATATGGGCTTGAGTCTTCAGAATTTGACCCCGGAGTTGGCCGGACAGTTTGGCTATGAGAAAGGTCAGGGCGTCCTGATTGCAGAAGTTGAGCCCGACAGCCCTGCAGGTCGGGTTGGTCTGCAGGCTGGACAACTCATCGAAGAGGTTAATAAGCTGAGAGTGCATAATTTGAAAGAACTGAAAGGGGCACTTAAGCGATCAAAACATAAAAAACAGGTCCTGCTCAGGGTGCGTGCCGGTGATTTCAGCCAGTATGTTGTCCTGAGGGCTGAATAATTTTTCTCTTTGCTCCGGCGCCCCATCAGGGTGCCGGAGTTTTTTTTGGGTCCTTCAATTAATTGTTTTATTAATTGTTTTCCATTTAAAAATATCTTGTCATTATATGTCTGATTCCTTGATCGATCTCACCCGGTCCATACGATCCTTTGCCGATGAGCGCAACTGGGAGCAGTTTCACAGTCCGAAGAATTTGAGCATGGCGCTTATTGTCGAGGCCGGAGAGCTGGTGGAGCATTTTCAGTGGCTCAGTGAGCAGCAAAGTTGTGAACTGACGGCGGAACAAAGGGAAGAGGTTGCCATGGAAATGGCCGATGTGCTCATCTACCTCTGCCGTTTAAGCGATCGGCTGGATATTGATCTCCTGGCCGCGGCAGAGAAAAAAATGCGGCTTAATGGAAAAAAATATCCGGTCGAGCGAGCAAGAGGCAGCAGCGAAAAGTATACTGCCTGGAAGGACAGGCCGTGAAGGCCGCTCAAGCAGCCCTTTCTTTTTTTCTCCCTGACCAGAAAGTTGCCGAGATCGTCCCGATCAACGGCGGTAATGTCAACGATTCTCTCCAGATTCGGCTTGTATCCGGCAACCAATATCTCCTGCAGAGATTAAGCCCGGCTGTTTTTCCAGAACCCTGGCGGGTAATGGAAAACCTGCGGCGTGTAACCTCCCACCTTCGTCGGCACGTTGCGACAACGCGCATATGCTCAATTCAGATACCCCACATCATACAGTCACCGGCAGGAGCGGCCACGTTTGAAGACGATTCCGGCAGCTCCTGGCGACTGCTCACCTGGATTGAAAATTCACGGAATTTTCCGGTGATTGAATCAGCCGGGCAGGGCAGGGAGATCGGTCGTCTGCTCGGTTGTTTTCATCATCTGTTAGCGGATTTTGATGCGGATACCCTCCATGATCCCCTGCCCGGCTTTCATCAGACGACGTGTTATCTGCGACAGTATGATCAGGTCAAGAGAGAGGAACATTCGCCCAGTGAAGCGGAGCACCAATGCGCCGCTCTGATACATGGGTTTCGGAGTCGGGCGGGTATCCTGGAGACCTGCCGTCCCCGGCTGCATTCTTCTCTGATTCATGGTGATCCCAAGGTCGGTAATTTTCTCTTTGCCCAAAACAGCGACACCGCCATCAGTCTTATTGATCTTGACACGGTTATGTCGGGACCCCTGTTATATGATCTCGGCGACTGCCTGCGTTCCTGTTGTAATCCTGCGGGTGAGGAGATTGAAAAACCGGAAAAGGCGGTGTTTCAGAGGGAAATGTTTGCAGCGGTCATGCGCGGCTACTGCGAACAGGCCCTGGATCTTCTTGGCGAACAGGATCGTGAACTTCTCCTTGATGCCGCTATCCTGATCAGTTTTGAGTTAGGGCTGCGTTTTTTCACCGATCATCTCACCGGCGACCACTACTTTAAGACAACGTGGCCGGGCCAAAATCTGCGCCGGGCGCTTATCCAGCTCTATCTTGCCGATTCAATTGACAAACAGAGAACTGCTCTTGACCTTTTGTGGCATCAGGTTATTATGGCCGCCAGTCGTCAATAAGCCACATGGAAAAAAAGTGTTCATGCATCCCTATTTCAGCCAGTTTCTCACCGTTGTTCTTGTTCATTTGTTAGCGGTGGCAAGCCCCGGACCGGATTTTGCCGTCGTTGTCAGGCAATCCATTGTTTATGGGCGTAAAACAGCCATCTGGACCAGTCTTGGCGTGGGCAGCGGCATTTTTATCCATGTCGGCTATTCACTGCTTGGTATCGGCCTGCTTGTTTCACGTTCCATTGCCCTGTTCAGTGTCATGAAAATGGTCTGCGCCCTGTACCTTATGTATCTTGGCCTGGGCGCTCTGCGGGCAAAACCGATGAATCGGGCGGAACTCCCTGGAAAAAGAGAAAAAAATCTGCCGACAACAGCTCAGGCCCTGCGGACGGGTTTCTTCACCAATGGCCTGAATCCCAAAGCCACCCTTTTTTTTCTTTCCCTGTTTACCGTGGTTATAGACCCGGCGACCCCGCTTCTTATCCAGGCTGGATATGGCCTGTACATGGCCGTGGCGACAGCCCTCTGGTTTACCGGCCTGTCGCTTCTTTTTGGGCACGGTTCGGTGCGGCGGACATTTTTGAAGATCGGCCACTGGTTTGATCGTTTGACCGGCGTGGTCTTGATTGTCCTTGGCCTGAAAGTTGCATTTACCGAACGGGTTCATTGATTCGTTTTGGATCAGCGTGTCTGAATCGGCGTCGACCGCAAATGAGAATTATTTAATGAAGGAAAACCCCATGATTGAGGATGGAAAAATTGTCTCTCTTCACTACACCCTGACATTGAAGGATGGGGAAGTGATTGAATCAAATATTGGAGAGGAGCCGCTTGAATACACCCTTGGCTCCGGAGAACTCATGCCCGGTCTCGAGGAGGTACTGGCTGGTATGTCTGAAGGCGAGGAACGAACCGGTATCCTGCCGCCGGAGAAGGGGTATGGACTTTCCCTTTCTGAGGCTTTTTTTGAGATCCCAAAGGACCACCTGCCCGCAGAGGCCTGGAAAGAAGGAACCACCATACGGGGAGAAGGGCCAAATGGTGAGCAGATAGACGGTATTGTCGTCAAGCTGAAAGAAAAATGCGCGGTGGTGGATTTTAACCATCTTCTTGCCGGAAAATCCATTGGCTATACCCTGAAGGTACTCGGCATTCGATGACAGGTTCACCATTCACCCTCGTGGCCGCGTCAAGTGAATGCGCCGCCCGTTGCGGTGAGGTCGCCACTTTGCATGGAGCCGTTAAGACGCCTGTTTTCATGCCGGTGGGCACCCAGGCAACCGTCAAGGGCGTGACACCGGAAGACCTTGGAACTCTTGGGGCACAGATTATTCTTGGCAATACCTATCACCTATTTATTCGACCCGGCCATGAATTAATCCGGGAGTTCGGCGGACTGCATGGATTCATGCACTGGGACAGGCCGATTCTGACCGATTCCGGCGGGTTTCAGATTTTCAGCCTGCAGGAACTGGCAAAGATCAGTGAGCAGGGTGCGGAATTTCGCTCCCATCTTGACGGGAAAAAATTGTTCCTCAGCCCCGAAGATGCCGTCCATGTGCAGGAAGCCCTGGGCGCAGACATCATGATGGTCCTGGACACCTGTATCCCCTATCCGGCCGACCGTGAAGAGGCAGGAAAGGCCACGGCCCTGACCAATCGCTGGGCCGGGCGCTGCCGTGAGGCCCGGTCTGATACCGGGCAATTGCTGTTTGGTATTGTCCAGGGCGGGATGTATTCGGACCTGCGCAGGCAGGCTGCAGAGGAGCTGGTTGATATCGGTTTTGACGGCTATGCCTTGGGCGGCCTTTCCGTGGGCGAGCCCAAAGAACTGATGCTGGAAATGCTCGGGGAGACAGTTCCGTTCCTGCCGTCGGACTACCCCGTTTACCTTATGGGAGTCGGCACTCCCGAGGATCTGGTGGAAGGGGTGTACCGGGGCGTGGATATGTTTGACTGCGTGATGCCCACCCGCAATGCCAGAAATGGAATGCTCTTTACTTCATCGGGCAGACTTGTTATAAAAAACAGTCGATATCGGGATGATCACCGGCCGGTGGATGAACAGTGTAACTGTTACACCTGCCGTCATTATTCCCGGGCCTATTTACGGCATCTTTTTCAAAGCCGTGAACTATTGGCCTGTCAGCTCAACAGTATCCACAATCTTCATTATTACTGTTCACTGATGGCGGATATACGGGCGGCCATAAGCGAGGATCGGTTTGCTGATTTTCGCAAGGCCTTTTACAGACAACGTGAACTAAAAAGTTGATGTTGGGCGGCATGTCTGAACAACGACAACAAAAGGTAGCCTAAACTCTTATCCATTTGCACAGGAGAAACCCAAATGACAGGAATTGCTTTTGCACAGGGAGCAGCACCGGCAGCAGGCTCAGGCGCGGCCGGTGGCATCGCGTCCTTTGTGCCTCTTATCCTTATCTTTGTCGTCTTTTACTTTCTGCTTATTCGTCCCCAGCAGAAAAAAGCTAAGGAACACCAAGCCTATTTGAACAATTTAAAAAAGGGTGAAAAGGTCATCACCAACGGTGGTATTTATGGTCGAATCACCGGGTTGACCGATACGGCGGTTACCCTGGAAATTGCCGATAACGTGACCATCAAGGTTGTGCGGAACGCCATTACGGGCTCGGCGACACCGGGCGCCAATCAGGCTCCTGCCAAGGGAGGCAGTTGAGGAATAGGCGGTTGCTGAAAGCCCTTCATCGTGTATGAAGATGACGACGGCCGGCAGACTGAGCGACATGCAGTCCGTCGGCCTTTTTTTGTAGATGACCGGGCAGCGGATTGCTGTTCAGGGCACAGGCAATTATCATTTCCAGGCAGGTTTCGGTCAACATCACCAATTCTGCCTGCGTTTTATAACCGAGTCCTGGAAGTTGTTTAGGGCTGCGTGACTACCGTGACCTTCAGTCAGATGAGTCTCAGGTAAAAGGATTGAAGATCAACACCGGACAAGGTGCCCTTTTGACCACCCGTTCAGCGGTGGAACCAAGGAGAATTTTTTCCAGTCCCTTGGCGCCATGGGTCCCGATGATGATCATATCGGCATTTTGCAGCTTGGCATATTTGATAATTTCATCAGAAGCATCACCCACGACTACATTTCCGCTTGCGCCGTTCTCTCGTTGTTCATATTTTTTGACCAGCGCCGCCATCCGTTCTTCGGCCTGTTGCTCAAGGTCCTTTGTCAATCCCATAAAAGACGGGTGAACCAGCATCATATCATAACCCTGGAAATCATTGATCACGTGGAAAAACAGTATGTTGGCGCCAAGCTTATCGGCAACTGACAGAGCATATTCAACCACCTTGTCGGTGTTTGTGGAAAAATCTACCGGTACAACCACTTTGTGTATTTCAGTCATCTTGCACCCCCGCAATATAGAGAATTTATCCGGATCATTCCCAACACCTTCCATATGGAAAAAATGCGTCTGTTTTTTGTATTGTCAACAGAAAGGCTGTTATTTTTTACTGGTACAGCAGATTCGAAATATATGGACTTCTTGAAGATGGCATACTATCTGCAACTTTTCATACAGGGAGTAGGGTCTGGTTGATTTTTTGACCAAAGATAAATGCAGAAGGAATTGGCTGTAATCAAAGAAAAAACATGAATACTTGTTTTGTTGTTGTCGGTTTTTTGCTTACTGTTTTGTTGTCCCCGGCAGATGTGTATGCGAAAAAAAGCACTATTTTAAATTTTCTCCCGGCGATTCTTGGCCATCCAATGCCCAAGCCGGATGCCGATGCCTTGCACGTAAGCCCGACCGGCAGTGGAACAGCCTGCAGTATGAGCGCCCCCTGTTCCTTGACCACGGCCAGGGATCTCATACGATCCCTGAACAGCACTCAGGGTATGTCCGCGAACATCAGCGTCTATTTGCGAGGCGGCGCCTACAAACTCAACACCACCTTTGAACTGTCCGCCGTCGATTCAGGAACCAATGGTCACACTGTCTATTACAAGGCCTACCCCGGCGAAACCCCGGTCATCAGCGGAGGGACCACGGTTACCGGCTGGGCGCTTTATGACACCAACCAGGGGATTTATCGAACCCGGATAGGAGCAGGTATAAATTTCCGGCAGGTTTACGTCAATGGCGAGCGGGCAATTCGGGCGCGAGGCGCAGACAACCCTGGCGGCTACAGCCGAAACGCGGCTGGATTTACCGACATTGATCCGCTCATGCAGGGATGGAACAATATTGAGGATATTGAAATCGTCGGATTTAACGAGTGGCGCAGTTTTCGCTGCCCGGTCGCAGGGATCTCCGGCACCAGTATGAGCCTGCAGGACCCCTGTTGGTCAAATTCCAGCGGAACGTATCAGCCCGACAGCGGCTTTGATCATGTCACCTGGATTGAAAACAGTTACGAACTGCTTGATGAACAAAGAGAATGGTACCTTGACCGAAACTCCGGCTATCTATATTACAAACCCGCTCCCGATGAAAACCCTGATCAGGAGGAATTTATCTATCCACGCGTGCAAACCCTTGTTTCGGTCCATGGCACGGCCGAAACACCAGTCGGCAATATTTCCTTTTCCGGGATAACCTTTGCCCATACCACCTGGCTGACGCCCTCAGGTCCGAACGGCTATGCCGATCTGCAGGCGGGATTTCATTTTATCGGCACGGATGGAACACTTGAAAAAACGCCGGCCGCCGTACACGTTACCCACGGCTCGTCCATAACATTTAGCGGCAATACCTTTATTCATCTTGGCGGGACGGGGTTGACAATCGCCGAAAACAGCACGGATATCCATATCATCGGTAACCGGTTTGAAGACATCTCTTCAAGCGGCATTCAGTTTGGCGACATCAGCCCGGACGCACTCTCTACCCATTCGATTATCAGCAATAATGTAATAGTTGGGGTTGGCCGGGAATATCACGACGGGGTGGGAATATTTGCAGGATATGTCAAATCAATGACCATTGAACATAATGAGCTGCGGGATCTGCCCTATTCCGGGATTTCCGTCGGCTGGGGATGGGGAACGGATTCCTCTGCCGGGAGCAATAGCATTCAAGCGAACTGGATAGAAAATTACATGCATACCCTGCACGACGGCGGTGGCGTGTACACCCTAAGTCCGCAGCCGAACTCGGAAATCAGCTATAACTACATGTGCAGACAGCCCAATTCCCAGAGTGCTGTCTATGCCGATGAAGGAACAAGCGGTTACCGGATCCATGATAATGTCATATCCCACACCGGTGATGCATGGTTATTTATTCATAATGGCGATAACAATACCGCTACCGATAATTTTACGGATAACGGACATTTTGTTAACCAGGGGATGGGCAATGTCATCGGCAACACCGAAGTTGTTCAGGCTGGAAACTGGCCGACGGCAGCCTTGACCATTATGCAAAATGCCGGGGTAAGCGTCGGCTACCAGGGAAGTGGGCAACCATCATTCTGCCGTCCGGGGGCGACAATACTGTTTGTTGAAGACGATGCCGATCCGGAAAAAAGCTGGAGTCGAAGCGGATACGACGCCGCCCTTTTTCCCCTGGGAAAACGCTATGACATCTGGGATACCGGCAGCGGAAACCTCGAGCCGGACCTTGCCGTTTTACGTCGTTACCAGACAATTATCTGGTCCATGGGCTATGCGGATATCGGTACGGCCTACCTAACCGCCGCCGGCGAATCCGCCCTGGAAAGCCGGCTTGATACTGCCGGTGATGCCACCCTGCTGTTCAGCAGTCACATGTATCATGCCTGGCCGGTGGCTTCACCGCTGATGACGGATTATCTCGGCATAAACTCCATGGGCGGCTACACAGCAACGCAAAATATTACCGGGATCGGCCTGCTCGCCGGTTTCGGCAATACTTCGCTGGATCCTCCGGTCAGTCGCGGTGACAACACCTATACGTTAACTCCAGGTTCCGCCGCAACCATCCTGCACATGAACGGCTTACCCGTGGGAACCACCCGAAACGGCAGCAGCTACCGGGCCACCTACCTCGCCTTTCCTCCGGCGGCCATGGAGTCGGTATTAGAGAGAACGGAACTTATCGACCAAATTCTCAGTTGGTGAACATGGTTTGACCACATGAAGGACATGGCATGCTGTTTTTGTAATACCATCATAATTCACCCATCATAACGTCTGTCATTGGTTATCCTGATGTTACGGGTGATGCCCGACCATTGCCGGCAGAAACATGGTCCAGGGAAATTTTTTGCCGACCAGGGTGGGTACATTTCTGTCCCGTGTATCCCCTAAACCGAGCTGGCCATACTGATTGAGGCCCCAGACCCAGAGCGAACCGTCGGAACGAATTCCGAGACTGTGACCAAACCCGGCTGCCACCGTTATCCAATTGTCACTCCCCACCAGAGTGGGGGCATGGTAGCTGTCATTGGTATTTCCCAACCCCAGTTGACCATAAGTATTCCACCCCCAGGCCCAGAGCGAGCCGTTGGAACGAGTCCCGAGACTGTGCCCATGCCCAGCTGCTACCGTTATCCAATTGTCATTCCCCATCAGAGTGGGGGCATGGTAGCTGTCATTGGTATTTCCCAACCCCAGTTGGCCATTAGCATTCCACCCCCAGGCCCAGAGGGAACCGTCGGCACGAATTCCGAGGCTATGAAGATCTCCGGCTGTCACCGCTATCCAGTCCCGGAGAGTCCCCACCTGAGTGGGGGAAGGACTGTTATTGGGATATCCTACTCCCAATTGGCCACTATTATTCCCTCCCCATGCCCAGAGCGAACCGTCGGAGCGAATTCCGAGGCTGTGAAAACTTCCGGCTTTCACAGCTATCCAGTCCTGGTGAATCCCCACCTGAGTGGGGACATTGCGGTTACTGGTATCTCCCAACCCCAGTTGGCCATTAGCATTCCATCCCCAGGCCCAGAGGGAACCATCGGAACGAATCCCGCAGCTGTGCCCCTGCCCAGCTGCCACGGCGATCCAGCCCCGGACACTGCTTTGAAGATTATGTACGGTCTTGTTGTTCACATTGATTAGCGTACCGAAGATATCGGACATGGATGTGGCTGAATTCCTGTTATCCTGCCAGACGGTAAGGGCGGACGGGCCATTGGCAGCCAGGGCGGGCAGGCCCGGATCTGCGGCACCAATATCCTTTGAAAGCAGGATGTTGCCGCCAGGATAACCCGGATCCAGGGTTTTGAGTGTTTCAGCTCGAATATGATTATGTTCGGCCAGGTCGCGCGGGTCCGGCGAAGGGCCCGGCGTTTCCCGCCAGGTGACGACAAATCTGCCGGTTGCCGGGTTGTAACCCGCTTTCGGATTCCAGGTTTCGGCAGCGCTGACAGCATGTGTCCACTGCAGGGAGATAGGAAAGGTGTAGTTGTTGATCTCGCCGGAATAATCATCAAGGTCGGCATCCACCACGCCGCCGTAAATCCCGGTCCACTGATTGTTGTCATAGTATTTATTATTGCTCCGCTCGCCCCAGATGACCAGGAAAACCGGATCCTGCGCATTGCCCTGTCGATAACCAAAGGCAATGTCCAGGTTTTCCGCGATTTCAGCATCGGCGTTAAAATTGATTTCATAGCCGGTTCCGCCTGTTCCGGGCTTTACCAGCACCCGGTTACCATCACGGTTGAGCATGTATAAAGGTGCTTCGACACTCCCGACCCCGACCAGATAGCGGCCGTTCGGGGTCAAGGTGGAGTCAATGGGAGCATAGGCGGCGGCAAAGTATGTTCCGGCCGTACAACTGTCGTTGGTGAGGGTTGCAACGTTATTTTGGGTACCGGCAACCCCGTTGCCGTCAATGGCCATGGCCCGCAGGGACCGATTGCAGGTGCCCGATCCCGTATCCTCCAGATGTATAAAGATGAGGAGAAAATTATGATCCAGGGTATTGTAGTAAATTTTTGGAAAACTGCTGTTGGCATAGGGCTGCGGAGCGCCGATATTTTTCCCTTTGGCATCGAGAAAACAGAGCCTGGCTGTGAAATTGCTCTCGCAGACCACGCAGTACCGGTCATTGTCCGGGTCATAGACGACATCGGCCTTGACGCCGCTGTCAAAAATCTTGAATGGAGGCCCTAATTTTTCCCCGTTTGCGGCCAGCCGCCGTCCCATGACCGGCCCGAAAACCGGCCAGACCGTCATAAATTCATTCCAGACGACCAGGTATTCATGGTCGGTGCTGTTGTAAACGACTTTCGGGGCGGCATCGCCCCATTCCCCGCCACGGATTACAGAGTCGGCCAGACAGGGACCATAAAAAAGAGCAACAAGTAAAGTGATCAGAATGGTGATTTTTACGAATTTCATAACGCTGTTCCTCTCATAAAATGCAGACATCATCTCATTTCTTTCTATGTATTATCGCTGGTAGAAACATGGGCCAGGAAAAGGAAGAAAAAAGTGTATTCCTGCCGAATATATTTATTGCGTTGGGGCTTTTTCCCATAAAGGCCAGGTAAAAATTTTTCCGGCCACCGGCAATGGCGACGGTGGGATACCTGCTCCAGGATGAGGCAGTCGACAGGTTATCAAGGGGTGCGTAAAAACCGGTGTCATGGCTTATCAGCACGCCGGAAGCATCACTTTTAAGGGAAATTTCCCGGCCAAAGGTAAAGAGGATGCCGTTGTGTTTCACTATCCAGAGTGCCAGGCATCCTGTGCCGTCATTTTTGCAGGCTACCGACGAATTTCTATCATGATCAGCGTTGTTGTCGAGCAGTTCCATGTATACAGTTGTCGGCAGGGTGTTGCCGCCGGGATAATAACGGGCGTAGATATCGCCATGACCAGTAGCCCTGTTGGTGTCCCAGGTAATGATGTAATAGTTGGCGCCGGGCGAAAAGGAAATTGCCGGATAATCATGGATACCGGGCAGGGGCGTAGCCGGAGCAGGCAACTCTGTCATTGCCAGACCAATATCCGTGATATTATAAAATTGACCATTGGTGGCATGGCCCGGAAAGATATGCCCATAAATATCCAGCGCATTGTCATAAACGACCAGGAATTCATCCCGTAATGGATTATAGGCAATGTCAGGATGCATTCTGGGCTCTTGATAGGTATTTTCGCGTATGTACATGTAATGCCAGGATGGTGAACCATCGGCCGGCACTCTGAATCCTGCGATGCCTGGCTGGTGGGCGCCGCCGGTTTCCAGGTCAAAGACCACAAAAAAATCCCGGTCAACGGCGCCGTAGGCAAGGCGGGGATGTGATTCGTTCCAGGTGGAGAAACCACCAATGGTCATGCCGGGCAGGGTATCGACCGGACCTGTCGCGGGTACAAATCTACCATAAATATCCCAGTCCCCATTGTTCCCAAGCCGGTCATAGCTCCAGACTACAAGATAGCGGTCCTGGACTGGATCATAGTCAACATCAGGCTGCACACAGTTATTGGGCAGGTCGGAAATGATGTAATTGGCGATATAGTTGCCTGTGGCGGAAAGCCGGGCTCCATGGATCTGAATCGATCCCGGAATAAAATCATTATGATACTCGTACACCACGAGGTATTCATTGCGCCGGGAATTATAGGCGACCCTGGGATAGTTGGGCTGATCGCCGGGCCAACCGGCGGTAAGGGAACGGGTCGCATTAAATTCAAGGGCTGCCCCGGCAGTTGCGGGCAAGAGCCAGAACAACAAACAACAGAGAATTATTTTTATTGTCTTACCCGTTAGTTCGTGCCGTTTTTTCTTCACCTTCCCTCTCCTCTCCACAAATATCAGTTGGTTTTCCCGTTTATTATGGCCGGCAGGAACATGGCCCAGGGGAATTTTGATTTAGGCAGGAAGACCTGGGTGGGGATGTTTCTATCCGTTGTATCGCCGAGACCAAGGGTTCCATGGTTGTAACCCCAGGACCACAGGGAGCCGTCGGAACGGATGGCGAAGCTGTAGAAATCCCCGGCCGCCATTGTTTGCCAGGCCCAGGTTCCGACTCGTGCGGGTGTATTTCTCTCAGCGTTGTCCCCCAATCCTAATTCACCAGACTGATTGTCTCCCCAAGCCCATAGAGAGCCGTCGGCACGAATTCCAAGGCTGTGGCCAAATCCAGCGCTCACTGTCAGCCAGTCAGTGAACGAACCGACCTTTGTAATTAGACTGCTGGCGTGTGGATCATGTGGACCAAGGCCGAGCTTGCTGCCACCCATCCCCCATGCATAGAGAGAACCGTCGGCACGAATACCAAGGCTGTGGTCATCTCCAGCGCTCACAGTTACCCAGTCATTCCATGTCCCCACCCGGGCAGGTGCGGTTCTGTCGTTGAAATCTCCGAGTCCAAGCTGGCCTACGAAGTTTGATCCCCAGGCATAGAGGGAACCATCAGCACGAATACCCAGAGTAAACCAACGCCCTTCGTTTACCGCCACCCAGTCATTCCATGTTCCCACTCTGGTCGGAACGCTTCTGTCGTTGGTATCGCCGAGTCCAAGACCGCCAAACAAATTATCCCCCCAAGCCCAAAGAGAGCCGTCGGAACGAATACCAAAACTGCTATCGCCTCCCGCACTCACGGTTATCCAGTCTGTTGCTGAACCGACGCGAACAGGTGTTATTCTATCCGTATTGTCGCCGTTGTCCCCCAGACCGAGTTGGCCGTAATAATTGTATCCCCAGGCCCAAAGGGAACCATCGGAACGGATACCAAGGGTATGACCTTGTCCTGTGCTCACCATGACCCAATCTTTGGCCGAGCCAACCTGTTCTGGTGTATTCCTATCTTTGGTATCCCCCAGGCCGAGAACTCCATAATAGTTTGATCCCCACGCATACAGCGAGCCGTCTCTTCTGGTAGCAAGACCGTGAAAACTGTCTGCATCCGCAGTCACAGCGCTCCAGCCCGGCAAGGGCGAGTAGCTGCTCATTCGGCTGAATGTCCGTTGATTTGATAAACTGTCCAGTCCGGTGAAGGCCGGGCAGAAATTCTTTGGGCCGGATGCAACTCCGATACGCGGCTCCCCTGTTCCCCAGGACGATTCGGCGCCCAGGTTCTGCAGAGGGCCGAAAAAACCGGTGGCATGGCTGAGTAAATTACCATTGCTGTCTCCGACAAGAGATATCTGGCGGCCAAAGGTCCAGAATGCATTGTCATGGCGCAGGGTCCAGGTAACAAGGCAGTCCGCTCCACCCTGAGGCCCATTGGTGGGGATTTTGTTTGCGCCGCAGGCCACATCGACAAGATTGACGGAATCTCCGGTGTCCAATTGTTCAAGATGGACCGCAGAAGGTGGCGGCTGTACACTTCTGCCCGGGTAATACCGGGCCCAGAGGTCTCCAAGTCCGATATCACGGTTTGTGACCCAGGTGATAAGATAAAAATCTGCGGCGGGACAATAGTCAACAGCAGGCCGCTCATGGTGCCCGCTGAGCGCTATGCCAGGGTTTATTTCACTGAATCGAATCCCAAAATTGTGAAGCGTATGATGTTCTCCAACCGCTTCCTGACCGGTAACAAACTGACCGAAGATACTACCACCTGAACTTGAGTTTTCGTTATCATCAAAGACAACGAGAAACTCATCCTGGAGACTGTCATAGGCCACATCGGGGTGGGCAAGGGTCACGAGGGAGATGTCAGTAAGTCTGATTGTGAGATTCTGCCAGTGATTATTCCCGGTAACCGACACTTTGGTTCCCGTGATATATGGCTTGCTTCCTGGATCGATGGGAACAGCTTCCATAACGATAAGAAAAGTTTTATTTTTCTTCCCGTAGGCAATTCTCGGATTTTTTTCAGCCACCGCAAGATGAAAACCACTGCCGGTATATTCATCATATCCAGCCGCGATTTCAAAGCTGTTCAGAGTGTCAGTCGGTCCGCTCCAGGGGATAAAACGGCCATATATATCCCAGCCATGGTCAGTGCCGTCATTGGCGGTATCATAGGCCCAGACAACAAGATAGCGGTCAAAAAGCGGGTCATAGGCCACATCCGGCTGGCCACAGCTGTTGAGCAAATCGGAAATGATATAGTTGGCGATATATTTTCCGTCAGCTGAAAGCCTGGCTGCATGGATCTGATCGGGACCGGGCAGTATACTGTTATGGTACTGGTAGACAACGAGATACTCCCTGTGCCGTGAGTTGTAGGCCACTCTTGTATTATCGGGCAAATCACCGGGGAATCCTGCGGTCAGGGAAAGTGTCGGATTAAATTCCAGAGCAGCGACTGCCAGGGGCGCTTGCAGAAGCACCAGTACCAGGGTTAGGAAATGAATTCTTTTCATTCTTATGCTCCATGCGGGAAAGGTTGTGAGCAAGCATTATTTTCCGCCGGATATTATGGCCGGCAGAAACATAGGCCAGGGGAATTCTGATTTTGGCATGCCGATGCGTATGACCGATTCCGAGGAATCGCCATGCAGATATCGCCAGGGACCATGCTGTGACGAAGGACAGGGATAATTATTGGCACAGAGATGCGCCGGTTGGTATACCCCTTGGGTGACAGCGGCATACGGGGCATAGGCCTGTCGGGCCCGGATCGAATAGAGTCCCGGCTTGAGACCGGCCATCTGCAGGGTGTAAGATGTGACACCATCCTGCCAGGGAGAAATAAACGTGTCGCAGGCATTGAATATTCCCGGCGGCGGCTGAATTTCCGGGCAAACCAGGGCCTCTATCCTGATTTTTTCCTTTCCCCGTGGTGAATGCAGATCCATGCGCAGAGCAAAGCCGCTGTCGTCATAGGACAGGCCACGGGAGGCGATTGGATGAGAATCGTCTTTTCTGAGAAAAGTTGTGCGGACAGGACGACTGGAGCTGTTGCCGAGATAGAGAAAGGCCGCGCCTTCATCGGTCTGACCATGATCATATCTTTCTGCTCCGATGACGATGTCTGCAAAACCGTCGCCATTGACATCACCGGCACCGGACAGACCGTAACCGAAGAGGGAATTGTTTTGATTGCTCTGAAAAACCACTGGAGTTCCGATATCAAGACCACTTGCTTTCCCGAAATAAAGAGAGACAGTATCGGATGTGGCAGCCACGAGAATATCGTCAAAACCATCACCGTTGACATCACCGGCGCCGGAAGTGCGAAAGCCGAAAGCGGGATCACTTCCCTGAAAAATAATAGGCAGGCTGTTTGTAAGGCCGGTTGTTGACCCAAGATACAGATAGGCCTTGCCGATTCCATCCGCTCCTGCAATGATGTCATCAAACCCATCACCGTTGACATCTCCGGCACCTGAAACCTCTCCCAATGCGGCTGAAGGTATATCTGATTCCAGAACGCAGGTCTGTGTTGCTGATAAACCATGAGCTGAGCCATGATAGATAAAAACAGCGCCTTCCCCTGACTCCCCATTAGCATAATCCTTGGCGCCAACAGCGATATCGGAATAACCGTCTCCGTTGATATCACCGATTCCAGCGATGTTCTTCCCGAAACCAAAGCCGTGTGTGCCAATTATTCCGGCCGAGGGGATTGTTTTAATGCCATGGGCGGAACCAAGAAAAAGAGAAACACGCCCCTTGAAATTATCAAAGTCAGGGGCAGCGACTATAACATCGGCAAAACCATCGCCATTGACATCTCCAGCCCCGGATACCACATCACCAGCCGATAAAAACGATTTGGGAGGAAAATTTAAGAATGCATCTCCGTAATAGATGAACGCTTTTCCATCAAAAGGACTGGTTGGCGCCCCAATAATGACATCATCATAGCCATCCCCGTTCACATCTCCAGCGGCCGCTACATTTTTCCCGAAATATGCATTCGTAACATCACCCCCAAGCTGAAGGGGAAAGGGCCAGAGCAGGCCACCGGGAGGACCGTAATAGAGAAACGCCATACCCTCATGGCCTTGTCCTTTGTCAAAATAAGGCGCTCCGATGATGATGTCATCATAGCCATCGCCGTTAAAATCTCCCGCAGCCGATACCGATGATCCAAACTCAGCCCCGGCCTGATTGGATTCGAGGAAAAAATCGGGAGTATTGTCCAACAGCGCGGCCCCGCCATGAAAGACAAAGACCCCGCCGCAGTGATTGACGCCGATAAGCGGCGCTCCCGCGACAAGATCGGCGTATCCATCACCGTTGACATCGCCGGTGGCGGCGACACTTGCTCCTGACTCTACGCCGACATCGGAAAGATGAATTTTAGAGGAATAGGCCGCTCCCGCCGCAGTTCCGTGATAAATGAAAATCGCCCCGTCATGGAGGTTATAACCAAGTGCCCCGGCGACAAAATCACTGTAGCCGTCCCCATTGAGATCGCCGCTTCCGGAAACACTGCTGCCGAGAAAAGCGCCATTGCTGTTCGACTTAAAGGCGAGCGGGGAGATGGTCGAAGACAATCCGGATGAAGAGCCGAAATGAATAAACAGCGCCCCCTGGTCCGTCAGGCCGTCGGCATCATACAAAGGAGCGCCGATAACGATGTCGCCAAAGCCGTCTCCGTTGAGATCACCGGCCGCAGCAAGGCCTATACCAAAATCGCTGTCTGCCTGGGGTGAGACTATTTTTTCGGAAAATGCGGGAGTGGTGGAAATGCCGTATGACGAGCCATAATAAATATACACTTCATTGCCGGTACCCGCATCATCGCGATCAGTGGAGGCAAGAACATCGCCATACCCGTCTCCATTAATATCACCGGCAACTGAAACCGTAGTACCGAAATGATAGCCGGAATGGTCAATGACCTGTCCGGTATTCTGAAAGGAAAAATCATCAACACCAAGGGTATCAATGCCGTATTCGGAACCATAGAAAAGATAGGCCCGTCCCTCTTCAACTATCGAATTCCGGCCATATCCAGGGGCGCCGATGATAATGTCACTGTATCCGTCGCCATTGACATCTCCGGCGCCTGAAACACTGGCCGCAAATTTATCATTCACACCGGAGCCAATTATAGTGCCGCTGTGACTCAAGCCATTGGTTACATCCGCATCGCCGTAGTAGACGATGGCGCTGCCCTGGGTTGATGGATAATTTTCCACAGTGCCCACCACAAAATCATCCTTGCCGTCACCATTGACATCACCGGCTCCCGAAAGGGTATTTCCAAACTGTGCCCCTGCAACCTCTCCTTCCCAATGATACGACGGAGTTTGAGCAATTCCGCTCAATCCGCCTAAAAAAAGAAAAACAGCGCCCTCTTGATTCTGGCCGTTATCATAGTTTGGGGCGCCGACAATGATATCACTGTATCCATCGCCATTGACATCCCCGGCATCGGCAACCGAGGTGCCGAAGTATTCATTTGTCTGATCACCATAGAGCAGGGAATCGTACGATGAGGTAATGATCGGATCAATGGTGAGGGGATAGACTGCCGCCTGGTCGTGTATCCGGATACTGAAACGGTTTTCGGCAAGCAGAATAAATTTGGCAGGAACCGGGTTTTCCAGCGCATCCGTGACGATCAAACTGCCATAGTCAAGAGGACGTCTGGCGGAGGAGGCGAAGACCAGATGGGTATCATCATGTACAATCGGCTGCTTATCGCATTCCAGTTCAATGATCAAGGGCCTGCTTCCGGCAATCTTTTTCGGCAGCGTAAAACCCTGTTCGATCCCCTCTTCCGTGTTGATATACCATTCGCTCAGTGTGTCCCGTTGTATTTCCAGTCGGTTTTTGTGCGCTGAAATGCTCCCTGATCCTGGAGAGCGCAGATTGCCGAAACGTCCAAAAGCAACAGTCTTCAACTGAAGCAATCGTTTTCCTTCACCCCGGCGTTCCAGGATTTCAACACCGTTTTCGCCGGCATAGACACGTAAATCATGTTTGCGGTTGGGTGCCTGCCATATATTTTTGTCTGATTGTTCTGGGTGAACGGGTCCTCGATGGAAAAAGTATTCCCGCTGTTGAATATCCTCCGTAATCCTGGACAGCAAATCCTGTTGCAGGGTATTTTGTGCTGCGGGAATCGCTTGAACTCCCCGTTGCTCCTGTTTTGCGGGTGAAGCGGCGCTTTCACTATCGACGGCGGAAATCCCGATAAAGAAAAAGAAAACTATCAGGAATATCCAACCAGGACACCGATATAATTTTATCATGCCAACCTCCCGTATTTTTTCGATCTCAACGCCGGTTATGTAATTTCCCCCGCGGGCCGGTGAGCAATAAAGAACCCGTCTGTCAACCCGGAAGAGAATCTCCTTTTCCCTGATGATAACAGGCGGCAGGGTACATATGAGGTACAAACGGGAGAAAAAATTGCTTTTTGTCTATTATTTTCTGTGAGAAACAATGCGTTTCCGGCAGGGAAGGAAAAACTGTTATTTCTGAGGAAGTAGTCATACCCGAAGGTTGTCGGGGACAGACCGTCATCCCCGAGGTATGCGTCATCCTCGAATGCTGTTGTCGGGGACGGGGATCCAGGCAGGTGTTTGGCACCGGGGTGTAGGCTGGATTTCCGACGAAAAGACCACGGAAATGACGAAATAATGGATTCCCGCCCACCAGATCACGGGAAAGACGGAGTGGGGCAGACTGCGAGAAAGACGGATGTGGGAGGACAACGGGATGACGAAATAATGGATTCCCGCCCTCGCTGCGGGTAACGAAAGGTCGGGTATTCCGAAATCTTTGTGTTTACCGGTAATGGTGGACGACTTCAGGAAATGACTTTTGAAAAGAATATCTCGTAGCGCCACAGAGCGGCGTTACGAGATATTCGAAAAACTGCTTTTTTACACTACATTTACCCACTCCACCCGGCTCACCCTCCATTTGCGCAGAGTCCTATATCAGTCCCACCACAAGGGGTTTCTGCATATCCGGCATCTATGTCCGTTATCTGGTCGGCAAGCGCAAAGGTTTGACCTACTGAAAAGGCCCCTGCGCCGTTTGTCGTGGCCTGGAAGGGATAAGTATGACTTGTGTTTGTTGGCTGACTAAACGAGCGGAATGATGCATTAATTGCTACTCCTGCCTGGGGTGGAATTACTGTTCCGGTGACTGTGGCCGACGTGACAAATTGAGTCTGTTGATCTCTAACTATCTCAATGCAGGTAGGCCCCAATACCGGGCTGCATTCACCAGTAGTGGTGGTCGGTGCCGGGGTGGTCGTCGCAATCGGAGCAGCGCCATTGGTTGCCTGAGCATGGGCCGGCAGGATGATGGTGTCGACCACCGGTTTACTCCATTTTGAGGTCAAGGCCATGGCTCCGGCGGCAGCGGTGCCTGCGGCAAGGGTCTTTAATGCCTTTCTTCTGGATTTGTTGATGCTTGATCTGTTTTCGTCTTTCGGATTGAGTTTTTCTCTGTCGATCTGTTCATCCTGTCTGTTCATGTACTTCTCCCTTATTTAATTGATTGTTTACAGACACCGTACCAGAGACATGGGTACATATGAGGTACAGATTGAGAAAAAAGCAACGATTTGGTATGATTTTTTAGAATTTTTTTATTGCACCGTTCTTTTGGTCAGGAGATTTTCTCTGTGAAAAATGCCCGATTTACCCTTGTGGAGCCTTCAGACGCCAAGCCCGGCCGACAACCGGTAATCTCCCCAAAGACGCGGCTGCCGGGACAGGGTGATCGCATTCTTTCGCGGAAACGACTCCTGGCAGAGGTGGCAGGCGCTCTTGCCAAAGGCCATGTCTGGATCAACGGTCCGCCGGGGGCCGGAAAAACCGTGCTGGCAGCAAACTATAGCAGGCAGGCCGCGATGCCGGTCTTCTGGTATGAGCTTGATCCCCTTGACGCCGATGTCGTCTCCTTCTTCTCCACCCTGCCCCAGGCTTTTATTCCCAATTTCCCCGGTATCATCAGTGATTGCAAGCTGCCCGGACTCAGCCCCGAGGACATGCTTGCCCTGCCTGTTTTCGCCCGCAGATTTTTTCGACTGCTCTTTGGCGCCATGCCGGGAAAATGGCTGCTTGTTTTCGATAATTTCCAGGAAATCCCGGAGCAGTCACCCCTGGTTGATCTGTTGGGAATATGTTTGCAGGAAATTCCTGTTGCCTGCCGGGCCATTGTGTTGAGCAGAAAACCGCCTTCTCTGGTTTTTTCCAGGATGTGCATGGAGGGAAAAATCCAGGTGCTTGATCCGGACGGCCTTTGCTTCACACCGCCGGAGATCGGCAAGGTCATGGCCCTGCACGGCATCCCCAGGGAACAGGAAAACTGTATTCGCTATCTCCACAAAATTACGGCCGGCTGGGCCGCCGGCCTGACCCTGCTTTTGAAGGAACAGAACAGGGAAACCTGCGCCCGGGAGCAGCAGGGCGAACTGGACCACCAGGAACTGTTTGACTATTTTGCCGGTGTTATTTTTGCGGGCCTTGGCGCAGAGGAAAGAGAAAGGTTAATGCTGGCGGCCCGCTTTCCCGAGATCCGGCCGGGACTTCTTGACAGGCTGCAGGGAAATCATGGAGCCGGGGAATATTTTCGCCGTCTCAGCCGGGAAAATTTTTTCACCTACCGACTGGATAACAAAGGTGAACTGTTCCAGTTTCACCCACTGTTCAGGGACTTTCTTCGGCAAAAAGGACGTGCCGTCATGCCGGCTGCCCTCCTGACGGGTTTTCTTGAGCAGGCGGCTGATTTCTTTGTCATGGACAACCGCATCCCGGAAGCGGTTGATTTGCTTATCCAGGCCAAAAGCTGGGACAAAGCTGTAGAACGTATTAGAAAAAGCGGTCCCGCCATGTTAGACCAGGGCAGGTTCAAGACACTGCTTCGCTGGCAGCAGGCCCTGCCCCGGCGGATCGTCGGCAAGAATCCATGGCTGCTCTTTTTCTTCGGAGTTGCGACC
Organism: Desulfobulbaceae bacterium; assembly: GCA_024763055.1. Lineage (GTDB taxonomy): Bacteria > Desulfobacterota > Desulfobulbia > Desulfobulbales > Desulfobulbaceae > DRLX01. The sequence continues at coordinate 6,685 of JANTGH010000007.1, read as the reverse complement.
ACGGCCTTTGACCCTCTTCAGGCTATTGGAATTCTTAAGAAAAGCTTTTCCCTCTTTCAACAGGAAAATAACACCACCGGCGCCCTGCTTGCCTGCTGTTCCCTGACCAATTCCATCATCAATCATCTCTCCGAGCTGCCCACCCTTGATCCATGGCTGGACTTTCTGGAGGAGCACCTTGACCCCCGGACCGTTCCCGATGACGGCTCTTTTGAAAACAGCACCATGGCCAGCGCCATTGCCAGGGCGCTGGTCCTGCGACGTCCGGACCACCCCGATCTTGAACTCTGGCTGCAGCGCATCGTTCGCCGGGGAGGCATGCATCCCGCCCTTATCACCCATTACCTGTGGACGGGCAGATTCCCGGAAGCCAGGGCCGCCCTGGACAATATTTACGCCCATAAAGACAGGATCGGATCAAAACTGCTGCTGTCCGCCATCAAGGCCATGGAGGTGCAGTATTATCTGATCATGGCCGAACCGGACAAGTGTATTGGGGTTATCGAAGAGTCCTTGCAGATGATGCGGGAAACAGGCATTCGGGTATGGGAAGTGCATTTTTACATTCTCGGCGCCGGTTGCTGCCTGAGCTGCGGCCGGGAAAAAGAGGCGGCCGGCTATCTGCATCTGATGGAGGAAAACATCGACCGGGCCCGGCTGCTTGAACGTAGTTATTACCATGTGGTCAAGACCCTGGAGGCCCTGCTTGGTGATGACCTTGTCGCTGCAGACCGGCACCAGCGTTCGGCCCTGGACATGGCGGAGAAAATCGGCATGCCCTCTTATTCCACCTGGTGCTGGTACGGGTCAGCCCTGGTGGCCGTGTTCCAGGACAATGCCAACCGGGCCGAGGCTTGTTTTGAACAGGTTTTCAAACTGGCGGCGGCGCCCGGCAACCCATGGTTTACCTGCCAGGCCCACCTTGGGCTTGCCTACATGTACAGCCGACAGGGTGAAAAAGAAAAAGCGATCCAGCATCTGCAACAGGGATTTTCCCTGGCGAGAGAAAAAAACTACCTCACCTTTTTCTTCTTTCTGCCCAAAATGATGGAAGCGGTAGCAGTCCTGGCCCTGGAAGAAAACATTGAGCCTGCTTTTGTCTGCCGTTTTGTTGAGCAGTGGCATATACCCCCCCGTCATCCCCCGGTCCATCTGAGCAACTGGCCCTGGCCGATACGGATCTTTACCCTGGGCAGGTTTTCCATTCTCCGTCACGGACACAAAATAAGCCCGGCTTCCATGGCAAAAAAGAAGCCAATCCAGCTTTTGCAGGCCATTATTGCCATGGGCGGACGACAGGTGAACAAGGAACGGCTGGCCGATCTCTTCTGGCCGGACAGCAACGGCGATGAGCAGGCGGCTTCGCTGAAGATTACCCTGCACCGGCTGCGTGGTCTGTTAAATATCAGGGATGCCGTTCTCCAGACTCCATCCAGCCTTACCTTGAATCCACAGGTCTGCTGGGTGGACAGCTGGCAGTTTGAGCGGCTGGCGGGACAAGCGCTCACAAAAAAGCAGACCACCGGTGACGGCCCTGCCAACGCTGTCCAAAAGGCCCTTGCCGCCTACCAGGGCCATTTCCTTGCCTCCCGTGAAGATGAACCCTGGATGTTTGCCTACCGGCAACACTTGCATACCATTGCCAGGCAGCTTGTCGACAATGACGGAGAAGCAATTTCGTGAAAAAAGGTCTCATTCGTCCTCCCCGAGATTGTACTCAGGGATCCGGATAGATGCCGTGCCATGGGTTGTACACTGGATTTTCGATGAAAAGATCACGGAAATAACGGGGCCATGGATTCCCGCCCAACAGACTGCGGGAATGACGGAAGGGAGACTGCGGGAATGACGGAAGGGAGATCGCGGGAATGACGGAAGGGAGATCGCGGGAATGACGGAAGGGAGATCGCGGGAATGACGGAAGGGAGATCGCGGGAATAACGAATGGTGGGTAGTTGTCGGGTATTGATCGGTCGCCCGACAACGAACCCGGATAGTCGAACATCAGGAATTCATGCGCACTCACCCCAATTTCATGGTGATATCCTGCAGGGTGTTGGCGGCCACATGAAATCGTTTGGCAATGGATTTGACCTGGGAAAGGACTTCCCTGTGCGTAAACATCAGGTGGATGTCATTGCCTTTTGCCACTTTTGCCATAGCCTGGACATAGGTCTCGGTCATCTTGTGGGCCAGATCACGGGTGGCCTCGGCCTTTTTCGCGGTTTGTTCAAGATCCTTTTCCTCAAGAGCTGAAAAACCCCGGCTAAGCAGATCAGCGCAGTTCCTGAGTTCAAGCAGCAGCTGTTCATATTCCCGCAGATCACCAATCCCGTATGCCCTTGCTTCCATGACCAGGTGCTTGACGGATATCACGATCCAGTCAAGATGGGTTATGGCCCGGAATATAGCCTCCCGGTCCACCGGCGTGATAAAGGCGCGACCCAGGTCATTCATGTTGCGTTCCTTGAGCGCACAGGCCTGGTGTTCGTCACCAAGCACGGCCTGGCAACTTTCCTCCTTTTCCTCGACAAAACAGCGGTACAGGTCATCGATAGTGTTGCGGGTGGCCTCTGCCTGCTCTCGCAGCTCGCGGAAAAAATTAATCTCTTCAGGCAGGATATACTTTTTTAACAGGTTGGGTAAATTCATGGCGTTATCCAGAGATGCGAAAAAATCATCATAAACAGGGCGCCGATAAGCGCGGAAATCGGCAGATTAAAAAGCCAGCCCTTGATAATAGACAGGGCCGTTATCCAGTGGACATGGCGGGGTTTTTCCCTGGCGCCGACCCCAAGCAGAGTAGAGGTGACCACCTGGGTGGTCGAGCAGGGCGCGCCGATGGCGGTTGCCGCTGAAATGACCAGAGCGGAGCCGATCTGATCAGCCACCGAATGCATGGTTCGTATACGATATAGACCAAAGCCCATGGTCTTGATGATCGACCAGCCGCCGAACAGGGTCCCCAGGGTTATGGAGGTCGCGCAGAGCAGAATCGCCCAGTCCGGGATGGTATAGACCCGGTAATGGCCGGCGGAGAGCAGCAGCATGCCGATAATGGCCATACCCTTCTGGGCATCATTAGTGCCGTGCGTAAAACCGAGCCAGGCCGTGGTCAGGTACTGGCTGAAAACAAAAAGTTTGCGTGATTTGTAGGAAAGCCTGCGAAACAGGCGCATGAAAAGACCCATCAGTAGAAAACCGCCGATAAATCCGGCCAGCGGCGAGATAAACAGGCCGATAATGATCTTGACCACGCCGGTCAGCTCTCCGTGCAGCAGGGCGTTAAAACCCCAGTTGACGCTGCCGCTTCCCATGGCGTACAGACCGGAACCGACCAGACCGCCGACCAGGGAATTAGATGAGGAGGTCGGAAGGCCGAACTTCCAGGTAAGTAGATTGTAACAGACTGCCGCCAGGATGGCAGCCAGGACGATACTTTCGGCAAAAATGGACGGCCGGCCGCCGATACGGACAAACTGGCCCACCGTGTCCGCAACCGCCAGGCCGCCGACAAAAGGCCCTAAAAAGGTAAATGAGGTTACCAGCAGGATTGCCATGCCCGGTTTCATGGCCCGGGCGGCGATACAGGTGGCGATCATGTCGGCGGCATCATGAAATCCGTTCGTAAAATCAAATAGAACCACCACCGCAATGGTAATGACCAGAAGAAGAAAGGCACCATCCATGATCATATTCTAATACATTCGTTTTCTGAAAAGAACGGCGGCCGCCGCCAGGTTGACCAGCCCGATCAGGAGCATGGGCCAGTACTGGCTCCAGAGCAGATCAAAGGAGGCGCCCTGGAGAAAAACCGAACGGACAATGATGAGAAAGTAGCGCATCGGATTGAGGTAGGTGAGCGTCTGGACAAATTGCGGCATATTCTCGATAGGGGTGGCAAAGCCGGAGAGAATGACAGCGGGCACCATGAAAAGAAAGGCGCCCATCAGCCCCTGCTGCTGGGTCACGGAAAGCGAGGAAATCATCAGGCCGATACCGATGGCGGAGAGCAGAAAGATAAAAAGACCAAGATAAAGCGCCGGAATGGAGCCCCGAAGCGGCACATGGAACCAGAGAACAATAAGGGTGATGATAAAGGTGCCCTCCAGGGCGCCGATGATCAGGCCGGGCAGCGATTTACCCATCAGGATTTCAAAGGGTGTCATCGGGGTAACCAGCAGCTGGTCAAAGGTGCCTGCCTCGCGTTCCCTGGCAATAGAGAGGGCGGTGACTTCCAGGGTGACCACCAGGTTTAACAGGGCGACAATGCCGACAATGATAAACCAGTGTGAATCCAGGGTGGCATTGAACCAGGATCGCTGCATAAGGACTGCCGGAGCATTTCTTCCACCATGACGCACTCTCCAGTTTTCGTTAAAGGAGAGAACAATTTCCCGGACATAATTGAGCGCCAGCATAGCCGTATTGGAATTACGGCCGTCAATAATTATCTGTAGTGGCGCCGGCCTTCCCAGGTGGAGATCTTCGGAGAACTGTTGCCCGATATGAAGCACCAGCAACGCCTTGCCGGTATCAAGAAGTGGCGCAATTTCAGAGTCATGGTCAATGCTGCCATAATGGACAAAGACATCGGAACCGGTAAAACCGGTCAGCAGCTGCCGCGATTCCACGCCCTGATCCTCGTTAAAGACAACATAGTTGATATGATTGAGCTCAAAGCTGGCCGCGTATCCAAAGACGATTAACTGGGCCACCGGCGGAACCACCAGCACCATTCTGGACTTCTTGTCGGTGAGCAGGGTGCGGAACTCCTTGATCATCAACGAAAAAATACGGCGGAGTATCAGAATCATATCCGCAGCCTCTTATGGGATTTTTTCCGGATAATAACAAAGAAGACGGCGGCCATCAGGGCCAGCCAGCCGCAGTTGACAAAAAAGATGGACCAGACATCCCCGGCAAGAAAGATGGTCTGGACAATGGCGACAAAATACCTGGCCGGAACCAGATGGGTGACCCACCGGATACCAATCGGCATGGAGCCGATATCAAAGACAAAGCCCGACAGGATAAAGGCGGGCAGAAAGGTGATGACAATGGCCACCTGACCGGCAACGAACTGAGTTCCTGCGGCGGTGGAGATCAGCAGGCCCATGGCTATGGCGGTGAGCATGAACAGGGCCGAGGCCAGGGTCAGGGCGGCAAGAGAACCGTGCAGCGGTACATGGAAGAGAAAGATGGCCATGGCGACGGAGAGCGCCATTCCGCCCATGCCAAGGAGAAAATAGGGCACAATTTTTCCCAGCAGGATCTCCTTCACCCGCACCGGCGTCACCAGCAGGGCCTCCATGGTGCCGCGTTCCCATTCCCTGGCAACCACCATGGAGGTGAGCATGGCGCCGATGAGCGTCATGATGACCGCGATCAGCCCCGGCACCAGGTAGTTGCGGCTGCGCACGGCCGGATTATACCAGATCCTCTGTTCCACCTTGATCGGAATATGCAGCGGTCGGCCAAGTTCGGCAGAGGTTCGACTGAGCCATTGCAGCCAGACCCCGTTGACGTAGCCCTGGAGCAGTCTGGCCTTGTTGGCATCCACGCCGTTGACGATAACGGCAACCGGAGCCCTGCCGCCCGAGCGCAGCTGCCGGGCAAAATCGGACCGCAGCCAGACAATGCCGTCCACCCGCCGCTCCATCATGGCGCGCTCGGCCTGCTGGATGGAAAACATTACCCGGGGCGCAAAATACTCGGATTGGTAGAACCCGCTGATCAGGGAAGAGGCCTCCGGCCCCGGCTGCTCCACTACAAGAGCAATAGCCACGTCACGGGCGTCAAGGGACACCCCGTAGCCGAACAGAAGCAGCAACAGGACCGGCAGAAAAAAGGCAATGCCGATGCTGGATGGATCACGGATGATCTGCAGGCTTTCCTTGCGGATCAGGCCGCGCATCCGCATTCGGGATTTTTTTCTGTCCATCGGTCAAGGAAGAAGGGAATGACCATTGTGGGCGTACCAGTCTAGCAGAGACTGCCAGATTTCTTCCGCGCTTTCAGCATACCAGAACAGTTCCCGGTCCTCGGGATCAATGGTGCCCTCATCGACCAGAAAATCTACATTAACGGCCTGACGCCAGAAGGACTCGCCGACGAGAACCACCGGCAGCGGATTGATCTTGCGCGTCTGGATCAGGGTCAGAGCCTCAAACAGCTCGTCAATGGTGCCGAATCCACCGGGAAAGGCAACCAACGCCTTAGCCCGCAGAAGAAAATGCAGTTTGCGAATGGCAAAATAATGAAAGCGAAAACAGAGTTCCGGGCTGATGTACGGATTGGGGTACTGTTCATGGGGCAGGGTAATATTCAGGCCGACCGAAGTGGCGCCGATATCAAAAGTACCGCGATTGGCCGCTTCCATGATGCCGGGTCCGCCGCCGGTGATCAGGGTCAGCCGGTTATCCGTCGGCCCCCGGCCGGCGGAACCGACCAGGCGGCCGAATTCCCGGGCCACACCATAATAATGACATTTTTCCAGCAGACGGCAGGCAATAGCAAGCTTCCGGCGTAGTTCTTCATTGTCGGGATCGTCATGCAACGTTTTTTCCAGTTGTTCAACCCGGCGCTGGATGGCCTGAGGCTCCTTGATTCTGGTGGAGCCGAAGGCGACAATGGTATGCTCAATATTCTGTCGTTGCAGCTGCAGTTCCGGCTTCAGGTAATC
>JANTGH010000006.1 GCA_024763055.1 Desulfobulbaceae bacterium | reverse complement strand
GCCTCCATCAGGCTGGGTCTGGGACTTGCTCATTATAGCCCGAGTTGCTATGATGAACTCACCCTTAAGAACGTGTGCCGTGCCCGGCACACAACGATAACTCCGGCCAATCCGGTCGTCAATACGATTTATGGTTACCGCTCATACCCGGCAGTGTTTCAGTGAACTGTTGAAAAAACGGGATAAATCAGAAGGGCACGATCGAATGAAAGACCACCATCTTCTCCGTACCGGGAAGGGTAAATTGCAGATACTGGGCATGGAGCAGCATGCGCTCACCCGGTTTTCTTATTCCATACAAGCGATCACCGACGATGGGACAGCCCAGACCTCGCTCATGGGCGGCATGAAGCCGCAGTTGATGGGTGCGGCCGGTGAGCGGAATAAACTCAACCCGGGTTCTGCCTTTGTGCACGGCAAGTTTCAGCCACCTGGTCACTCCGGATTTGCCTTGAACCGGATCATAAACCTGGTACGGCCGGTTTTCCGGATCAAGCCTGAAGGACAGCTCTATTTGCCCCTCATCTTCAGCAATCACTCCCTCAAGAATAGCCGCGTAGCGTTTACGCACTCTTTGCCGGGCAAATTGATCGGACAGGTGGGCATGGGCCTGTTTTGTCCGGGCCAGGACCATGAGACCGGAGGTGTCCATGTCCAGCCGGTGAACTGCCGGCTGTTTAATAGTATCAGGAAAAAAATCCCGTACCTGACGGGCCACGCAGCCCTGTTTGTCAGGGCCGCGTCCGGGCACGGACAAGAGACCGGCGGGTTTCTCTACGACAATGAGATCCGCATCAACATAGAGCAGGCGTATCCGCAACTCATCCGCACCCATGACATTCCTCTATGCCGCAGAGCATGGTTCCAAGGATTGGTCTGCATTTTTCTTCACAGGCAGAGTAGAACTGTTTATGAACCCGGGTACCTGAAGAATTCTCACGGCCATAATAAAACTCGGACAGACTGACCGGCCGCAAGTGGTGCGTAGCTGCGTGGGCAAGTAATTTCGGCGCGCAGCAGTCGCCGGTACCCGTGGGCATACCTGTTTTCCCGGTAAAGGCCTGCTCAAGGGAATATATATTGCCTCTGAAATCGGGTACCCGGTAAAGGGAAAATAGAGTTTGCATAAGCTTACGGGAAAGATTTCGGCGATATTCTTTGAGCTGCCGCCGGTTATCACTCCCCTGCGCTTCCCTCTCCAGACTCCGGCCAAGAGCCTTAATCTCCCGCTCCGTATCGTCCGCACACTGGTGGAAGGCCCGCTCGTCAAAAAGCGGGCCGACCCAGCCGGGCACCTGCCACTGCCCGTTAAACTGTCCTGAAAACCCATACAGCACAATTTCTTTGCCCAGGGCATTCCGACAGAGCAAAACGCCGAACATCTTACCCTGAGCCGAACTGAACAGAAGATTTGTTGTATATCGGGAAGTAACCTGAGCTTTCGGCGTCATCAGGTTGATATGGTTGTATTTATCCATAAATGCCATCAGTTTTTCTGCCTTTGTACGGGCAAGCACACTGTCAAGATAATGGTTTCGACCGCATCGTTTACAGTAGCCTGAACATCCCGGTAAAGACTTTTTCCCAAAAAACATTGATTTTTCTATTTCCTGAACAGATAAAAAAGCAGGGAAAGGAGCAGACTTACCAGGATAGAACTGGTCAACGGAAGGTAGAAACGAAAATGTTCCTTCCCAAAAACCAGGTCACCAGGCAGACGACCAAGGGGTATCTGTTTCAGCCATGGCCATAATAAGCCGGCCGCGAGCAAACAAAGACCGCAAGAAATGAGAATTCGTGCCATATCAGAGCTTCTCCCTTTCAGATTTATTATACTGGGTCAACATCACACCTGCAAAGATAAGCAGGCAGGCCGTCAATTGCCAGCCGGTTAATCGTTCACCAAGACACAAAAAACCAAGAACAATGGTACAGACCGGGATCAGATTTATAAAGGCCGCTGCCTGGTTTGCCGGGACCCGGCTGACCGCAAAGTTATAGAGACCATAGGCGCCGACACTGACAAAGGTCCCAAGATATAAAACAGAAAGCAAGCCGGAAAGAGAAATAATCTTTGGAATTTCCGTTCCCGAAAACAGGGTGACGAAAAGAAAAAAAACCGCTCCTGTAAACGCCTGAGTCGCCGTAAGAAAAAGCGGCGGCAGACTGGCACTTAATTTTTTCAGCAAAATAATGTATCCTGTAGCCGCGACCATGGCCAGGAACTCCAGAAAATTGCCTAAAACCGGGTGCGGCGCATATTCGGAAACCGCTGCTGCAAGGCCAAGCCAGACCGCTCCCACAGCCGCGAGAAAAAGTCCGGCAACCACCCGTCTGGTGATCGATTCACCAAGAAACAACCCGGCAGCCAGGGCGACAAGCAGGGGCAGCATGGTGGTGATCATGGAAGCCTGAGAGGCGCTGGTCAGATCAAGAGCTGTGGCTTCAAAAAGAAAATAGAGACAGGGTTCACAGAGTCCCATGCCAAGAAGCGGCAGGATATGAGTACGTTGAAGCCCAAGACGGGAAAATGAACGAACAAAAGGAAGAAAACACAACGAGGCGATAATCATCCTCCCGAACACAATCAACATGGGATCCATTTCCCGGATGGCATATTTCATTGCCACAAAGGAGCTCCCCCAGAGAAACATGGCCGCAAGCAACGCTGACACTGAAAGAAGACGACTTGAAGGACGGGCCACAATCAAAATATCTCTCTTACCGGGTTAACAATAGAACACAGATGACTACTCCACAAAAAAACGCTACCATAAAACGGGCAGGACAAACCCGCAAATATATCTTCATCGGTTGTATCCTACTTCTGCTGTCCGCAATTTTTCTGACTCCGGCAGCAGGTAAACGATATGCATTAACCGATGCCAGTTCCCGCAAGACACTTGCTCTGTATGGTTCCATTCCCTGTCTGACCCGGGATCAGTTTGATTACGGCCGGGAAATTATTCGAGGCCTTGATTATAACTCCCAGAGAATATTTCGTAAAATCTGCCTCCTGCCGGGAATTACCTTTGCGACAAGCATGCAGTCCTGGAGGGTCCTGCTCAAAACGCATCTTTCTTTTGAACAGGTGCTTGCCTTTGAAGAATGGAGTGATCTGGACGGGGTGGATCTTCCCCTGGCCCTGCAGGCCCTGCCGCAACTTGCCGATCTCAGTTATGAAACCGGACGGGCATTTCGCAGTTATTTGGAATTACCCGATATTTCTCCGCGACATTCTTTAAAAACCATTCCGTTGCTCAACGGTCTCAAGGATGTCAACAAGAGAGCGGTGCAGGGCCTGATAACCATCCAGGATATCGATGGGGTTAAGGCGCTGGACGGCATGATAAGCCTGGCCCGACTCATCGACCATCAGGCCCGTGCAGCGGACAGTTATGCACGAATCCATGACATGACAACTGAAACTATGTTTGATACCCTGCCCCTGCTTAAACAACTGCGCCAGGAGGATGCCTGGAACGCCCACAATCTGTTTAAACAAAAAAACATGACCCGTATTGACGGCTGGCTGTGGATTGTCCGGTATTTCGCACTCCCGCCCATGGTTCAGGAGGCCCAATATTACCGCCAGGATGATGAGCATAAGAAAGCGCTTTTACAGGCCTTTTACGATGGCGGCGAAGAGTTGATCTGGAAAATAAATAACCTGCATGCAATCACCAACCGATTTGGTTTTGAAGTATCCGAAGTGGAACTGAGACGACAGAGCAAAAAACAGCTTTACCTGCGATTTCAAAAACTCTCCCGTCAGGTTCAGTTTGCCTACAATAGACAGTTTTATCCCGCCATGGCTGCCGGTAACAGGGTAACCATGATCTCCGTCTTACGCAGGGCGACTGCTGCCGACCGGATACAAACAGCCCGCGATTTAAGTTCAGCCAATATATATGCCCTGCTTTCCCAGGGCAGCGAACTCTATGACTCCTCCTTCCGTGATATCCTGGTTCCTGTGCTGAAAAAACGAATGATCGAAAATCACCATGGCGATCTGCTGGCATTTGTCCAAGCCATTGATCCGGATAACCTGCTGGTTTCAAGTTTCATTGTCAGTCTTGCCCAGAAGGGCAAGCTCACCACCTTTTTCCCCGAAGATGAGGCCCGGCAAAAGGAAATTCTCAAGCTGGTCGCGGCGTCCGCCTTTAAAAATGAAGACTCCATTCTCCTGTTTTCAGCAACCTTTGTCCACCTCCTCAAGGTACTGCAACCTGATGCCCGCACTTATCTGATCGACAAGATGACTCAGGAGGCGGACAGGGACACATCCACCTTTTCTCGCCTGATCAGTGTTATTCTCCAGTATTACATGCAGGAATACCCCGAGCTTCTCAGCAGTAAGGACCGGGTCGCCATCACCCGTCTTATTATCCGCAGAGGTGCTATTGACCTGAGCAAATACCAGCATACACCCTTTGCCAAGTGGAAAGAAGACGGCAGACTGGGATCAATATCAGTCTTTCATCCCGATGATGACGGTCGTAAATCCTTTTGCTCAAATGCACGAACCCTGCAGCGAAGCGGCTATCGACTTGATCTTTCCGAACAGTACACCTTTGCGCCCCTGAATTCCGGAAAACGGCAGGCATTTAAACAAATAATCCATGAGGCCCGAAAAAACCCGGCTACCGGGATGCCGCGATTGTTCTCCGCCATGCGGCATAAACATTTTGCCGTCGAGTTTACCAGACAGCTTGGCGGGCTGACCATTCGACATAGCCAGCATGTGTACGTTAATGAAAAAACCCAGCAACGCCTTCTTGAGCGTTTTCTCAAGGGAGGTGATGAGATGTTCGCCCAGCGGGGGCACAGCTACTGGCGATCGGAACAAATAACCGAACCCCTTGTCAAATCACTGCGTGAACACGCCATAACCGACGCGGACATTGATTTCAAACAACGATTTCTCAGCCTGGGTTCCTGTGGAGGCGTAAAGGCCTACACAAGGTTGACCCGACTGTTCCGGGGGCATATTGACATTCTTGCCACCATCGGCACCGGTATGGCGATGATCAATGATCCATACAATAAAAATTTTTTTGAAATAATTGCTAAAAATCCCGCAAACATCTCCTGGAAAGGTGTAGAGGACCATCTCTCTTTTATCTTTAAGGGGGGCCGCGGCCAGGACTACCTGCAGCCGGGATCACTGACCGCAATTTTACATAAAATAATCGACGAGGACAAAAAAGGTGAAGAGCTGGAACAGGATTTCGACTGTATGATCATAGATACCTTTTGCCCGGAAGAGAACTGAAGCATGCCTGTTTATACCAGGGAAAAACTATCCGGTTTTCTGGCCGATGCCGACCAAAATCCATCCTGCGCCTATCTACTTATCGGGGATAGATTTCTCTGCCGGCAGACGGCCGGACGACTTGAAAAATCCCTGCTATCCGGTGGTGGTACCGTCCATGCTCTTGATGGAGAGGAGGAAGAACCCGCAAAAACGATTTCACGGCTTCGCAGTTTCAGTCTATTGCCGGGGCGTCAGATATACCGGATCAGCGATACCCGTCTGTTTTATTCTAAACAAGTGGCCAAATCTCTATGGAAACGAATCCTTACGGCAAAAGATGCGAAAAAAACCGAGACCGCTGCCCGCCACCTTCGTGCTATGCTCGCCGCCGGTGGCCTGGATCCGGAAAACCCGGACAGTGATCCGGCAAGGATGGGCAACCATGAATGGAAAAAATGCTTTGATTTTCCCCATCCCGGTGGTGATCTTTCCTGGACAACTCGCCTGCTGATGGAGACTGGAAATACTTCAAAACCAACAACGACGACAACAGCTGCAGATCCGGCCGCCCTGCTGCAGGAAACCCTGGAAGTAGGTATCCCGGCATCCAATATCCTGATCCTTCTTGCCGAGGAGGTCGACAAACGAAAGCGGCTTTATAAATATCTGAAAGATCGGCAAGTGGTTGTTGATCTCAGTGTTGACAAGGGTGCCGGCAGCAAGGCACGGAAAGTACAAAAATCAGTGCTTGTGGAGCTGATCAGGACTACCTTGAACGAGATGAAAAAAACCATGGTCCCCGGGGGCATGGATCAGTTGCTTGACCGGGTCGGATTCCATCCGGTGGCCGTGGTCATGGAAACTGAAAAACTCTGCCTGTCCATAGGGGAGCGTGACAGGATCGAACGGAAAGATCTTGACGCCATAATCGGCCGGACCAGGCAGGAAGCCCTGTTTGAGCTTACCGGCGCAATCGGCAACCGGCAACTTGGCCCGTCCCTTATCATCAGTGGCCGCCTGCTGGAAAACGGTATCCACCCACTTGCCCTTGTCGCCACCCTGAGAAATTACGTCCGAACCCTGCTGTTATTCAAGGCCCTGCAGGAACAACCGGAATACGGATACCGACGCGGCATGCAGGCCAATGTTTTTCAACGACAATGCCTGCCAAAGCTGAAAGAACAGGAACACTGGAAACAGGAACTCAAAGGCCACCCCTATGCGATTTACATGCAGTTTAAAACAGCGTCCCTGTTTTCACTTGCCGAACTGCAGCATTGGCTGCAGCAGGTCCTGAAAACTGAACAACGCCTGAAAAGCTCACCGCTCGAACCGCTCACCATTGTGCAGCATCTGCTTATCACCATGCTGGGACCCGCCGATCAAAAAACCAGGCCTGCGACAAAAAAGTTGCAATAATTTCAACAAACCCGCCTGCCGATATTTTTTCCAATGGTTTGTGACCTTGCAAAATCAGAAGAGAGCATTACAATAGAGTAAGAATAATTCTGTTGTACTCCAATCCTATTTTCCGGGTGTGACTTTTCATCTGAAAAAACCGGAAAGGTATGAAAAGTGGTAAACAGTAATCATTTTTTTAGAATACTCCGGCAGCAATGGCAAAAAATAAAACAACCAGTCAGGAAGACATCCTGACCCGTGAAAGGGAAAACCTGCAGGAACCACATCTGTACAAAGTGCTTCTGCATAATGACGACTACACCTCCATGGATTTTGTCGTCATGATTTTAGAAACAATTTTTCATAAAAACACTGATGAGGCAACCCGAATCATGCTCAATGTGCATCACCAGGGACTGGGCATTGCCGGTGTCTACACTCGCGAAATTGGAGAGACCAAGGTCGCGTCTGTTCATCGCATGGCCCGAAAAAATCAGTATCCGCTGAAATGCTCTCTGGAACAGGTGAGCTGAACTAATCGGTTTGAGATATTATGCTAAGCAGAGAACTTGAGTTGGCCCTTATCAAGGCGATAAAGGAAGCAAAAACACACCGGCACGAATACGTTACCGTGGAGCATATGCTGTATGGACTTCTCCATGATGATCTGGCCCGTCATATTATAGATAAATGTGGCGGCAGCAACGACAACCTTAAAGAGCGACTGGAACGCTTTTTCTCCGGAGGACTGCCGATACTAAAAAATGAAGGGGCGGAACCGGCCCAGACCATAGCTTTCAACCGTGTTCTGCAACGGGCGGTTAATCACGTCCAGAGCTGCGGTAAAAAACAGGTGGATACCGGGGATGTCCTGGTCTCCATTTTTACAGAAACCGAGTCCCATGCTGTTTACTTTTTAGGCACTGAAGGGATCGGCAGGTTAGAGGTTGTGGAGTATATCTCCCACCATATCCCTGAAAGTCTGCAGAGAGAGCCTTTACGGCAGGTGCAGCCGCGTCTGCGACAAAAAAAGCAAAAAGCCGGCAACGATCCTCTCAAAGAATTCACGGTGAATTTTTCCATTCGGGCTGCTGAGGGAACTATTGATCCTCTTATCGGCCGCGATATGGAATTACAACGCATGATGCAGGTGCTTTGCCGTCGCAAAAAAAACAATCCCCTGCTGGTTGGCGAGCCGGGAGTCGGTAAAACAGCCATGGCCGAGGGACTTGCTCTGCGCATCCACGAGGATATGCTGGCCAGGAAAGAAATACACGTCAAACCCAAAAAGCTGGTTCCCGACCTGCTGGCCGGGACCGAAATCTACATGCTGGACATGGGGACTCTTGTGGCCGGCACCAAGTACCGGGGTGATTTTGAAAAACGCCTCAAGGATGTCATCGGCGCCATTGAAAAAAATGACAACGCCATCCTCTTTATTGATGAAATGCACACCATTGTCGGTGCCGGTGCGACCAGCGGCGGATCCATGGATGCCTCCAACCTGCTTAAACCAGCCCTCCAGGCTGGAACTATTCGCTGTATCGGCTCAACCACGTATGAGGAGTATAAAAACCACATAGAAAAAGACCGGGCGCTGTCCAGGCGCTTTCAGAAAATCGACATAGAAGAACCCTCCGTTGACGATACCTGCGGCATTCTCCGTGGCCTGCAGTCCCGGTATGAAAAACACCATCAGATACGTTATTCAAAACCTGCCATCCGGGCGACCGCTGAACTGTCCGGCCGCTATCTCAACGACCGTTTTCTGCCGGACAAGGCTATTGACGTGATGGATGAAGTGGGCGCCTCGTTCAGGCTTGACGGAAAAACCGGACGAACAGTGAGCGTACGGGATATTGAACGTATTGTGTCCAAAATGGCCAGGGTACCGGTTACAACAAAGGACGGTAACGATCTTGAGGAACTGCGTGATCTGGACGGAGTACTGAAGTCCTATATCTTTGGGCAGGATACGGCCATAAATGGTCTTGTCAAGGCAGTAAAACGGTCCAGGGCCGGCCTTGGCAATCCCACCTCACCCACAGGTTCGTTTCTTTTTGCAGGCCCCACTGGGGTAGGTAAAACCGAGGTAGCCAGGCAGTTAGCCGCAGCCATGAAAATCAACTTTGAACGCTTTGACATGAGCGAGTACATGGAAAAGCATGCGGTTGCCCGGCTGATCGGTGCCCCTCCCGGTTACATCGGATTTGAGCAGGGCGGGCTGCTCACCGATGCCATCCGTAAACACCCCTACAGCGTGCTGCTTCTTGATGAAATCGAAAAGGCACATCCTGATGTTTTTTCCATCCTCCTGCAGGTAATGGATCATTCGACCCTGACCGATAACAGCGGCAGGCGTGCTGATTTTCGTAATGTTATTTTGATCATGACGACAAATGCCGGGGCAAGAGAGATGAGCGAGCGGGCCATTGGTTTTTTAGGCGACGGTTCCGGCAAAGAACAAAAGGCCCTGAAAAATCTCTTCTCGCCGGAATTCAGAAACCGGCTGGATTCCATTATCACCTTCAACACGCTTGAGCAGGACACTGTAGAAAAAGTCGTGGACAAGATGATTGGAGAGCTGCAGGAACAACTGTCGGAAAAGAAAGTGAAGATATCCCTGACCCCTGCCGCCCGCAGGTACCTTGCCGGCCATGGCTACGAACCGGCCTACGGCGCCCGTCCCCTCAGGCGGCTGATCACAAAAGAAATCGGCGATGTCCTCACCGAGGAGATCCTCTTCGGCCGTCTCAGCAAAGGTGGTGCCGTACGAATAGGACGCAGAAATAAAACGACAACTTTCCGGTTCCCGGATAAGTGATCTCGTAACATAAAGAGTGATCCACCGGAAACCGTACGGCTCCGGTGGTTTTTTTACTCTCCCTTTCACACCTCAAAAGTACAATTTTTTTTACTTTCTTCAGAGAACCTGTTGACAACACGTCACAAATAAGATACAAATTTTCTCATACAATATATTATTTATATTGAAACTCTTTGCAGGCGTACTGCTTGAGGATAACCTATCCATTTTTATTAGTTTTCCTGGACAGTTGGACATACGGGATTATCCCGCAAACAACATAAAGGAGAAGGAGGAAGAAGAATGGTCAAAAAATTTTCTATGTTGGCAATAGCAGGACTCCTTGCACTGCCGGTTATGGCCTCGGCCAGTGCCGGCAAAGCCCCACAGGATCTGACGGCAAAAATTGATGCGCTTTCCCGTGAGCTTGACGCTCTCAAGGCACAGCTCGCCCAGCAGAACGAGACCATTACCGAATATGGTGATAAGGTCGACGATATGGACGAATTGCTTGAAGAAAAATCCGAATCCTGGGATCTGGCCGCCAGGTTCAAATTTTATGGTGACTTCCGTGCCCGGATGGACTACTACCGGGCAGACTCACTTTTCCCAGCCGGCACTCCTCTTCTTATGGCTGGAATGAATCCGGCAACCGGTATGCCTGTCTTTGCCGGTGTATCTCAGGGGGATGCGGAAAACGATACAATTTTTACCAACCGTTTTCGTTTGAATATGCGGGTCAAGGCCACTGAGAATGTGGAGTTCAAGGGGCGTCTTGCCATGTACAAAGCTTGGGGCATGCAGACCACACCACAGGGTCTTGGTAACGGATATCCTGTTTTTGACGGCAGTGTAAGCCGCCAGCCCTCCGACAGCGCTCTGTACGTTGATCGCGCTTTTCTCAACTGGAACAACATCGGCGGCATGCCGATCTGGTTTTCCATCGGCCGTCGTCCAACCACGGACGGACCGCCTGCTCACATCCGCATGGGTAACGATACCCGGATGGCAACTCCCATTGCCTACATGGACTATCCCTTTGACGGCATTTCCCTTGGTTACGCCTATGCATGGGGCAATGATATGCTGGGTACCGGCCGTATCCGCTTCTGCTACGGACGCGGTTTTGAAAACGGCCTCCAGCTTGACAACCAGTTGAACAAAATGGATGACACGGATTTTGCCGGCTTTTCCTGGGATGTCTTGAAATCCGGAAACCGTTTTATGAACATCCAGGCCTTTGGCGTATATAATCTATTCAGCTATCCCGATTTTCAAAGCGATTTTGTTAATTTCGGCGCTGCCTTCCCGCAAGACCAAGGTGGTTTTGGCCCTCGCAAGGATCTGGGAAATTTCTACCATACCAGTGCGGTATACATGGATAAGGTTGCTGACCTGAACTTCTTTCTTGCCGGCGGCTGGAGTCACAGCGACCCCAACGGCAACGGCATATTCAACGACTTTGCCGGGATGATGCAGGGGCTGACCGGACCAAATACCGACTCTGAAGATGGTTACTCAGTCTATGCCGGTATTCGTTATGACATTGACTCCATAGGTCTGAAGCTTGGCGCTGAATACAATTATGGCTCGCAGTACTGGGTTTCCTTCAGTCCGGGACATGATGATCTGTACCAGTCCAAGCTCGCCACTCGCGGTAACGCTTACGAACTGTACCTGATATATGATCTGCCCACCGGCGAGGCTATCTCCAAGTATGCCAAAACCTTTGTCCGTCTTGGCTGGCAGTACTATGACTACAATTATGCCGGTGGTTTTGACTGGAACATGAAGCCTTATGATCTTGATGACGACAGACAGACCTTACAGGCTATGGGACTGAATCCGGTTGAAAGCGCCAATCAGGTGTACCTGACTTTTGAAGCATACTTTTAATCGATTACTTTAAACCTCAATCCTATCTCAGCAAAGGGGGAAAGCCGATTTCTTGGCTTTCCTTTTTTTTTATCCGCCGATGGTGATAAAAATACACAAAGACGGACTCCTCTTATACAAGAGTGATATCCTCAGGATTCCACATGCAATGTTTGCCCGACACGGAGGGGACAGCATAGCTCCCTATAGTTCTCTAAACTGCAGCTATGGTGTCGGCGACAATGTTTCTACGGTTCGGGATAACCGAAGACGGATGAAAAAGGCCCTGGGGATACAGGTCATCAAGGGTATCACCCAGGTGCATGGGAATTCCATACTCAGGGTTGATAGCATTGATCAGGCAACCGAATCAACCAAAAATGATGCAATGATAACCAATTCACCTGGAATCGGCCTGCTCATCCAGCAAGCTGATTGTCAGGCGGTACTCCTTCACGATCCGGTCAAGCACGTCATTGCCGCCATTCACAATGGCTGGCGTGGATCAGTGACCAATATAATCAAAAAAACCATCGATCGTATGCAGCAGGACTTTGCGGTTCAGGCATCTGATATACTGGCTGTTATCAGCCCATCTCTTGGCCTTTGCTGTGCTGAATTTCTTCAATATCAACAGGAACTGCCTTCAGACTTTTATCCTTTTAAGAGCGCAAACAATCATTTTGATTTCAGGGCAATCAGCAAGCACCAGCTCAAACAATCAGGAATCATGGAAAAAAATATTGAAATTGCCGGAACATGCACGGCCTGCTCCAATAATTTTTTCTCGTATAGAAGAGCAACAAAAAGAGGAACCGGAACGACAGGGAGAAACGGATCAATAATCGTTCTGCCTGGGGATCAATAACAAAAAAGATGCGTATTCATCTTAAAAATACGCCATGATGCACTATTCAGATGACAATTCAAAATCACAGACAAGCGGAGCATGGTCCGAATAGAGCACGCCGGGAATCTTAAAATCGGTTACCCTGATATCGGGGCTATGAAGAATGAAATCCAACTGACGTTTCGGTGACCTGCTGGGATGCGAAGGACACCCCTTGATATTGGCATTGATCAGACCGGTGGCGCCTAAAAACAGATCCAGCTCCTTGTCCCCCCAAAGCACATTAAAATCTCCAGTCAGGATAACAGGCCCCTCCACCTCACTGATCAATCTATAGAGACGCTCAAGCTGATACTGACGATTTCGGTAGGTCAAGGAAAGATGTACCAAAAAAACGGTAAGCGGTTCCATGCGGGCCTCGATCACCAGCCGCTTGATCCCCTGTTCAAAATAATGAAAACGGTGCTCCACAATGGGCAATCTGGAAAGAACGGCATTACCCTGCCTGTTGAGCAACGGTACCTTACCGGCAACTGACTGTACTCCATACTTGGATTGGACCACATGATAATGGCCAAGTTGACTGGCGATCTGCCCTGCCTGGCATAGATGCCGGGTCCGAAATGATCCGCTGTCAACCTCGACAAGACCGATAATATCAGGGGAGAACTCCTTAATGAAACGTATAATTTCATCAAGTACCTTTGTCGACCGTTTCAGGTACCCTGCATACGGTACCGGCAAATGGAACCTGATTCCAATGCCGGCACAGTAACGAATATTATAGAGGAGAAAACGCACAAATACTCCCGAAATCTGCAAGTTAACCCGGCAAAAATCTTTGCTTTTATTTGTCCTGTCAGTACTGGTCAGACGGAACGAAAGCCAAACACACCGCCCTTCCGGCCCGTGAACGCCGGATTTCCCCCCCGACGGCCTCGACCTCCGCCACCACTTCGGTTCTTTAACCATACTCTGCCCGTCTTTGCCGGACCGCGGGCAAACAACGCGGAAGAGGCAACAGTTCCCCCCCGCGCCTCTTCAATAAGCGCGGAAAATTTTACGCAATCATTAAAATAGCTTTTCTTTTTCAACCAGGAAGGCTGTTTTTTTTGTTTCCGATACCGCTGAAAACCGGGCATGTTGACATAGAGGGTGGTTATAGCCTCTTTTACCGAGCGTTTAATATTAAAGCGAGAACAGATGACATCTTCGAGGGTGGCACGGATTTCACCTAACAAAATCCGGTAGCCTCCACCTTTGACCTCACGTTTCAAAAGATCAAGCTCCCTTTCTATCCACGGAAACAGAAGCAGGGCCATAAGCATATGTTCAGGCAGATAAATTTTTCCGTCACCCGAATCAGTATGCAGCCTATCGATAACATCAAGGATGGAATACAACTCCGGCCCACATCCATTATCCTGCAATAATGATGCATAAAAGGGAAAAAGGGTGGAGAAAACACCGCTTTGAATACAGAGATCAGCCCATGCCCGGCTATGCCCGGAAACAAGATCTTTAAGCAGTTCATCCCTGATCCGCGAAGGGGGGCAGAGATTGAGCTTGTTACGATGAGCGACAATAGCCTGCCAGCTGCGATTATCTATGGAGAAACCTGTCCGGGCCGCATGGCGAACCGCGCGCAGCATGCGCACAGGATCACGGATAATGCGAACTTCGGGATCACCTACAATGCGTACTATTCCATCGTTTAAATCATCAACTCCACCGACATAGTCAAGGATGGTTTTATGTTCAATCTCGTAAAACAGGGAATTAATAGTCAGATCACGACGAAAGGCGTCTTCCTCAAGGGTACCGAATGTATTATTAGTAGGCAGCACCTTGGTGTCACGAATATCGTACTCACTCTGGGAACGAAGAGTAGAAACTTCTATGATTCTATTTCCGTGAAAGAATACCTGGACCAGGCGAAAACGACGGCCGATGGTCCGGCTGTTGCGAAACAACCGTCTGAGCTGCCCTGGACGGGCATTTGTCGAAATATCAAAGTCCTTGGGCCGCTTGCCAAGATACAAATCCCGCACTCCGCCACCGACAAGATAGCCTGAAAAACCGGCGTCCCGGAGACGATAGAGAACCTTCAAGGCCTCACGATCTATATCACCGGGTCGAATGGGATGATCAGCCTCCTGAATAACAGTCGCCTGAATTTCGGAATCCTGTTTCCGTTTCCTCTTCAGATCCGCCGAGTCAACAACCATGATCCCTTATATCAGCTATTCCATGACCTGGGAAAAGGCTGCTACTTCTCTTCCTTATAAACCGATTCGGCATCGGTAACAAAACGGTCAAAAATTTCCCGCACAGGTAGAATCTCATCCATCTTCCAGGTATTTGCCCCGGAAAAAACCAACCCCTTTTCCACATCGCCATTCTGGGAGGCGGTTAATCGATCATTGATACAATATTTATAAGAACATTTTTTCAGACATTTAAACTTGCATTTCTCGGCTGAAACATCTTCGCCTCTCTCCAGTTGCTCAATAAAAGGCGTTTTTATGGCACGACCCGGCATGCCCACCGGTGACTGCACAAGAACGATATCCTCTTTTCTGGCCTGTAGAAAGGTTTCTTTAAATTTCCGGGAGACGGAACATTCCTTACTGAGGACAAACCGGGAAGCGATCTGGATACCATCTGCTCCGAATTTATCCATGATTTCCGCCATCTCAAAGCCATTGATGATGCCACCGGCAGCAATAAGCGGCACCTTGGAAATCACCTTGCGAATAGACGGAAAGATATCCCGCAGAGACTTATCCGTTCCCAAATGCCCCCCGGCCTCAGCCGCCTCAACGATTATGGCTGCAGCACCTAATTTTTCCGCCAGGCGGGCAAAGGCCGGCGAAGACACAATAGAGACAATAGGAATGTTGTGTTTTTTCCCTATTTTAAAAATATCGCGGGAAAATCCTGCTCCGGTGATGATCATGTCGGCTCCGGCCTCAATAGAGCACATCACCAAGTCATAAAAATTCTTCATCGCATACATAATATTGACGGCGATGACACCATCCGTGCCCTCTTTAGCTCGACGAATATCTTCCTTCAGCTCGGGCACGGGGATACCGGAACCACCGATAGTTCCTATTCCTCCACACTCGGCAACGGGAATGGCCAGGGCGGATGTCGATACCCGTATCGACATTCCACCTTGAATTATGGGAACTCTGGCAATAAACGGACCAATTTTAAGTTCTGGAAGTTTCATACATTTCACTTTAATCAACGAGATAACAAACTGGCTGATAATGCCTTGCCCGGTGCGCTTTGTCAAGACCGGATTGCGACATTTCATCGCCTAAAAAGAATAAAAAAATTAATATACCATATAATTTCCACATCAGCTTGACTTTTCACCTCTTTTCCGGGTAAAATTTGATATTTTTGACTTCTGCCTACAGACAAATTCCTTCATATAATGTAATTGGCACCAAGTTGCCG
Organism: Desulfobulbaceae bacterium; assembly: GCA_024763055.1. Taxonomy (GTDB): domain Bacteria; phylum Desulfobacterota; class Desulfobulbia; order Desulfobulbales; family Desulfobulbaceae; genus DRLX01. The sequence continues at coordinate 38,041 of JANTGH010000006.1, read as the reverse complement.
ATTACGGGGAGAAACAATTGTGAAAATCAAGGCCATCAACGGCTTTAAGGATATTCTGCTGGATACGGTGCTCCGATGGCAGCACATTGAACAGACGGCCCGGGACATCTTTGAACGGTTCGGCATGCGTGAAATCCGGACGCCTATTCTTGAAAAAACCGAACTCTTTTCCCGTTCGATCGGTGAGGCAACAGATATTGTCGAAAAGGAAATGTACACCTTTACCGACAAGGGAATAACCATGCGACCCGAGGCTACGGCCTCCCTTTTGCGCGCCTTTATCGAACACGGGCTCCATGTCCTGCAACCGGTCCAGCGCCTCTATACCATTGGCCCCATGTTTCGGCATGAGCGACCACAGAAAGGCCGTCTACGCCAATTCCATCAGATGGACGTCGAGATCATCGGGGCTCATGAGCCGCAGGTGGACGCCGAACTGATGGCCATGGGCCAGATGCTGATGGACGCTCTGGGTCTTTCAGTCAGCCTTGAAATTAATTCCCTTGGATGTCCGGACTGCCGGCCGGGTTTTCGCGCGCACCTCATCAAGTATCTTGAAGAGCGCAAAGAAGACCTTTGTCCGGACTGTCGGCGCCGCCTGACGATAAATCCCCTGCGGACACTTGACTGCAAGAACCGGGGATGCAAAGCCCTGGTCCAGGACGCACCCTCTATCCTTGACGCACTCTGTAACAACTGCAGTGAACATTTTGCCGCTGTAGAGCAAACACTCAACCTGCTTGGTGTCAGCTATAAAAAAAATCGTTTCATGGTGCGTGGGCTTGACTATTATACCCGCACCACCTTTGAATTCATCACCGATGAACTGGGAGCACAGGCAGCTGTCGGCGCCGGCGGCAGGTACGACGGCCTCATCAGGCAACTTGGAGGACCTGATCTGCCCGGCATCGGCTTTGCCCTTGGTATAGAACGGTTGGTTCTGCTCATGACACAGCAGGACAACTGCAAAGCCCTGAAGCCATCAACCGATCTTTTTATTGCCGCACTGGGCAAGGAAGCGGCCGAATATGCAGCCGTATTGGTTCACAAGTGCAGAGAGCATAACTTGAAAACTGCTATGGATTACAGCGGCCGAAGCCTCAAGGCACAGATGAAGCAGGCTGCCCGAACAGACAGCCGCTATACCCTCATAATCGGTGACAGGGAACTCTCGGAAAAAAAAGCCATTCTGCGTAACATGCAGACCCAGGAGCAGGTGACGTTCCCTTTGGGTGAAAGTATAGAGAAACAGGCCAAAAAGCTGCCCATAATAATTCAAAGTTGATGTCCTGCTGAAAAGCACGAAAAATCACTTCACGGGACCAAAAATACCCGGAAAAATCATACCTGGAGTATATAAATAATGGATGCACTCGGAACGCTCTTGCGTACACATAACTGTAATGAACTCGGCACCGACCATCTGGCAGAGGAGGTTGTCCTCATGGGGTGGGTGCTCAGGCGTCGGGATCACGGGGGCGTCATCTTTATTGATCTGCGTGACCGCTGGGGCATCACCCAGATAGTCTTTAACCCTGAAATCAATCCCGAGGTGCATCAAAAGGCCCATCAGCTGCGCAGTGAATGGGTGCTGGCAGTACGGGGCAGGGTTGAGGCAAGGCCGGATGACATGGCAAATCCCAAGCTGAAAACAGGCGCAATTGAAATTCTTGTCAACGAATTGCGCATCCTCAATGCCAGCGAAACCCCTCCCTTTCCTCTTGATGAAGACGTTGAAGTTTCAGATAGTCTCCGCCTGCAATATCGCTATCTTGACTTGCGACGCCCGGAAATGGCAGCCAAGATCATTATGCGCCACAAGGCTGCCCAGGCGGTTCGTGCTTATCTCAGCGATAACGGCTTTTTGGAAATTGAGACCCCGGTCCTCACCCGCTCAACTCCGGAAGGCGCCAGGGATTACCTCGTACCCAGCCGGGTGAATACCGGTCGTTTCTATGCCCTGCCCCAGTCACCCCAACTATTCAAACAAATGCTGATGATCGCGGGTATGGACAGGTATTTTCAAGTGGTAAAATGTTTTCGTGATGAAGATCTGCGTGCCGACCGTCAGCCGGAATTTACCCAGATCGATATGGAGCTCAGCTTTGTCCATGAAGAGGAAATCATCGCCATCACCGAAAAAATGATCAAAGCGCTGTTTGCGGCCACCCGGAACATTGACCTTACGCCTCCCTTTAAACGCATGACCTATGATGAAGCCATGCGCAGATTCGGAACCGACCGGCCCGACACCCGTTTCGGGCTGGAGCTGATCGACCTGACTGAAACTTTGCGGGGATGCGGCTTTAAGGTCTTCAACTCGATTATTGAAAAAGGCGGGGTGGTCAAGGCGATCAACGCCAAGGGATGCGCCACCTTCTCCCGCAAGGATCTTGACAATCTCACCGAATACGCCGGAAGATTCGGCGCCCGCGGTATGGCCTGGATAAAAATTAAAGAAGACGAATGGCAGTCGCCGATCACCAAGTTTTTCAGTGAAGATGAACTTACGGCAATGGGCAAGGCCCTGGATGCCCAGCCCGGCGACCTGATACTCTTCGGCGCCGACAGCCTTAATATTGTCCAGCAGGTGTTGGCTGAACTGCGTCTTGAACTGGCCGGCCGGCTTAATCTTATCGACAGGGAAACCTTTGACTTCCTCTGGATCACCGACTTTCCCCTGCTGGAATACGACCATGAACAGAAACGACATACCGCTGTCCACCATCCGTTCACCGCTCCCGCGGAAGACCAGATGGAGCTGCTGACAACAGAGCCGGGCAAGGTGAAAAGCCGGGCCTATGACCTGGTCTTAAACGGCAATGAAATCGGCGGCGGCTCTATCCGTATCCACCAGAGAGCTGTCCAGGAAAAAGTTTTGCGGGCACTGGGTATTGATAAACAGGAAGCCGAGGAGAAGTTCGGCTTTCTCCTGCGGGCACTGGAGCTTGGCGCTCCGCCCCATGGTGGTATCGCCTTTGGTGTCGATCGATTGATGATGATCCTGACCGAGTCTGAATCCATCCGTGACGTCATCGCCTTTCCCAAGACCCAAAAGGCGACCTGTCCGTTGACCGAGGCCCCTGCCCCGATTTCAAGAAAACAGCTGACGGAACTCTCGCTGCGGCCCGACTGGAAGGAGAAATAAACGATCAAGCAATCAAGTGTTTGATCATTTGATCGTTTTGCTTATTCAACAACCGTATAGCCTTTGGCGGCAACAGCAGCTTTAATAATTTCCATGGGTGCGTCTCCCTCAAAAGAGATCTCCCCTGTTTCGAGGTTGACCCTTACATCCGAAATCCCTTCGATTTCTTCCAGGGCCTTTCGGGTGCCGGCCGCGCAGTGCTGACATTTCATGCCTTGAACAGTAATTGTGGACATAATACCTCCGAATATATGGCCCCGAATTCAACAACTGCTGTATCCGGATCTCTTTGTTATTGTTGTATTTTATCAATGAGGGCCGTAGTCGAGCACTGATGCTCAAAGACCACTCGTTCAACCCGGCCGCCGGCTGCCTTGACCTCAGGCGCGCCGACTATTTCATCTTCGGACCAATCCGCTCCTTTGACGAGCACGTCGGGGAGAATACCTGTTATCAGGTTATGCGGCGTATCTTCATCAAAGATGGTGACAAAATCCACACAACCAAGGGCCGCCAACACCCGGGCCCGGTCCTTCTCAGTATTGACCGGACGATCCTCGCCCTTAAGCGCCCTGACCGAGCGGTCGGAATTGAGTCCGACAATCAGGACATCAGCCGTGCGACGGGCATGTTCAAGGTAGCTGACATGGCCGCTGTGCAACAGATCAAAGCAGCCGTTGGTAAAGGCCACCCGGCTGCCCTGGTCACGGATTTTTGATAACCGGGCACGCAATTGTTCAAGAGCACAGACCTTATCAATATCATGGGACAGCCATGGCCGCTCGCCGACACTGCAAAAACGGCCGCGTAATTCCGACAGGGCTTCTCTATCAAGTCCACAAGACAAAACCTCTTCCCCTGGACCCGCTTCGGCAAGTGTCCGTCCATCCGGAGCAACCACCATGGAATGGCCTGCAAATTCGATTTTTCCCACCTGGCCGCAACTGTTGCAGGCCACGACAAAGATCTGGTTTTCAATGGCCCTGGCCCGAAGCAGTGTTCGCCAGTGATCAACCCTGCCTGCAGGCCATTGGGCCGAAACAACAAGAATCTGCGCGCCTGCAAAAGCATGGTTGCGCGCCAGATCCGGAAAACGTAAATCATAACAAACAAGAGGGCCAAGCCCTCCTTTTTCCGTCGCAATCGGCCCCGGCCGATCTCCGGCAGAAAAGACATGGCCTTCTTTCCAATAGGCAAACAGATGCTGTTTGCGATACCGGCCGACGATACCACGCCCATCTACAACAAACAGGGTATTATACGGCTTGTCATTTTCCATCACACCGGTCGGTTCAAGCAGGGAACCGGCAAGCACCAACCCTGAAAAATCGGCAAGGTTCTGCAGTTCCTGCAACAACGCCGGTGTTTGTTCCGCCATCTGCCGATAATGGAGGGTATCAAACCCGGTTGCCCACAACTCCGGCAATACAACAAGGGTACCCGTTTTAAAAGCATTTGCTTTAAGCAGTCGCTTTACCGTGGCAAGGTTGATTCCCGGTTTCCCGGTTGTTACCTCAAACTGCAGGGCAGCAGCCCTCGAAAATAAACCCACTGCCATCATGCCAACCCCTTTAATGCTGTCCCGGCGAAATCTCCTACCGTACGCTCAAGAAACTCTCCCTCCTGATAAAAGGTTATAACAGCATGATCAGCAAGTAACAGTTGAAGAGCGTCACGGGCCGAACGGATGGACAGCCTCCCGCAAAGCCGGGCCGCGAGGCCGCGTACCACATGGTCCCCTGATCTCAGATAGGGGAGGATATCTCCGGGTAATCCTTTTTCCACAAGCAGTCCCAGGCGGCGCTCACAAAGCCGGTCAAATCCCCAGAGTAGACCGCGTTGCAGGATTTCATATTCAAGATAGTTCCCGTCCTGTTCAAGTTCCTGACCGTCCGGACGGGCATAAGAGATCAACATATGGATATATTCCAGGGACAGCTTCTCATGGTGGTGCATGATTTCGGCCATGGACTCCGGTGCGCCCCAGCCGATCCCTCCGGACTCATCATTGAGGCTCCACAACAGCCGCCTCATTATTATCCGGCCCTCTTCCAGATCAGCATCCGCCAGACGGGTAACCATCACGCCCATGGCGCTTATCCCGTGCCAGCGCAATAATTCATCAACCTGACAGATGGCTGAAAACAACACATTCACAACTTCCTTGGCTGGAAACACCTGAATATCAGACAATACCCGCCCAATGTCAGGCTGCTTGAGCAGAGAAAATATTTGTTTTTTTAATTCGCGGGTCCCCATATCTTCCACGCCTTTCCGATATCAAGAGGCCTTCTCCTCAAGGAAGGAACGATGTCTTTTATAAAATTATTCCCCGGAAGCAGCGGGTAAGGTGAAGGCCCGCTTACCCAAATCAGCATCCAGCAAAAACAATCCGGAGGTGTTCTCTTGTATCAACTCCAGCTTATCGACAATCTCCCCGACACTGGCCTCTTCCTCCACCTGTTCGGTGACAAACCACTGGAGAAAAATTCTGGTTGCATGGTCCCTCTCCTTTTCTGCCAGATCAACGAGATCATTAATCAGGCCGGTAACCATCTGCTCATGTCTGAGGATATGCTTAAAAGCAGTCAACGGTCCCTTCCAGCTGGTTTCCGGTTTATTAATTAATTCCAGGGTAACCCGACCACCCCGTTCATTAACAAAATCATAAAATTTCATTGCATGCAGGAGCTCTTCCTGTACCTGACCACGCATCCAGGTCGCAAACCCACCCAGGCTGATAGACTGAAAATACGACTCCATGGACAGGTAGAGATATGCCGAATACATTTCAGCATTGATCTGTTCATTCAAGGCCTTCTGCATTTTCTTTTTTAACATAAACAGCTCCTTTTTATTTGATTAACAATAACAGACATAGGGGCTATTATAACCATTGAATGGTTAATTTCCAGACAGTCCTGAAAAAATGTTGTTTTTTCTCCGCAAACCTGCTTTCTTTCCAAACCGAGTCTATTGAATAATCTCCCTCTTTTCTGTGAGTGTCGTCTATGCAAAAAACCATTCTGATTACAGGGGCAACAGCCGGTTTCGGTCTTGCCTGCAGTGATCGCTTTGCCCGGAAGGGCTGGAAGCTGATTATCGCTGGAAGACGCGGCAAACGGCTGGAGCGTTTCCGCACCGGGCACCCGGATATTCCCATCCATGCGATTACACTTGATGTTCGCAAGCGGAGGCAGGTTGAACAATGTATTGCCGACCTGCCGGCGGCATTCAAGGACATTGACGTTCTTGTCAATAATGCCGGGCTGGCCCTGGGGCTTTCCGGGGCACAGGAAGCGGACCTGGACGACTGGGAGACCATGGTCGACACCAATATCAAAGGGTTGATGTATATGACCCGGACCGTTCTGCCCGGCATGATTAAGCGTAACCGAGGCCATATCATAAATCTCGGCTCCGTTGCAGGAAACTATCCTTACCCCGGCGGCAACGTCTATGGAGGCACCAAGGCCTTTGTCAAACAATTCTCAAGGAACCTGCTCACTGACCTTGTGGAAACCAAGATCCGGGTGACTAATATTGAACCCGGTCTTGCCGAAAGCGAATTTTCCCTGGTACGTTTCCATGGTAACGAAAAAAAAGCGAACCAGGTGTATAAAGGCACCCAGCCTTTGACACCTGATGATATTGCCGAGATTATTCACTGGGTAACCAGCGTACCTCCTCATGTAAATATCAATACCGTTGAAGTCATGCCTGTCTGCCAAAGTTGTGCCCCGTTTACCATTCACAGGGAAGAATCCTGAAAAATTTTCCCTGCCATATTTTACTGAAATTTAAAATAAAACATGCGACGTGCCGTTATTACAGGAATGGGTCTGATCTCTCCGCTGGGCAATACCCTTGAAGAGACACTGCGCTCTCTACGGGAAGGGCGATCCGGAATTCGTTTCCAGCCCGCTTATCAAAAACTCGGCCTCCGCTCCCAGGTCGGCGCCTTTACAGACATCGTTCCCAAGGAATATATTGATAAAAAACATCTGCGCTTTATGGGTAATGCCGCCGCGTATGCTTATCTTGCCATGACACGGGCCATTAGTGATGCCGGTTTAACGGAAGGCCAGGTTTCACATCCCCGCACCGGCATGATTATCGGATCCGGAGGTACTTCGGCGGAAAATGTGGTCCTGACCGCGGATGTCATGCGGACAAGGGGACTCAAACGGCTCAGTCCGTTTATGGTGCCACGCACCATGTCGAGTACGGTTTCAGCCTGCCTGACTGCCCCTTTTAAAATCAAAGGCACCTGCTACGCTATCTCTTCCGCCTGCGCCACCGGCTCGCACTGCATCGGCGCAGCCATGGAACAAATCCAGATGGACAAACAGGACATCGTTTTTGCAGGAGGATCCGACGAAGAACATTGGACTCAGACCTCAATGTTTGATGCCATGGGCGCTTTATCAACAAAATTTAATGACCGGCCGATGGCGGCGTCCAGACCCTATGATATTAACCGGGACGGCTTTGTGGTCGCCAACGGGGCAGGGCTCATAGTCGTTGAAGAACTGGATCATGCCCGAAAAAGGGGTGCAAAAATTTACGGAGAGCTTGTCGGCTATGGGGCCACGGCCGACGGCTACGAAATGGTTGCCCCCTCCGGAAAAGGCGCCGAACGCTGCATAAGCCTGGCCCTGAAAAACATCGACTGTTCCATTGACTATATCAATACTCACGGTACATCGACACCGATAGGTGATCTGGTTGAACTTTGGGCAATTCGAAAAATATTCGGCAGTACTATCCCTCCCATCAGCTCGACCAAGTCACTCTCCGGCCACTCTCTTGGAGCAGCGGGGGTCCACGAGGCTATCTACACCCTGCTCATGCTCAATCATAACTTTATTTCCGCCACGGCAAACATTGATGAACTGGATCCCGAAGCCGCCGGGATGAACATCGTCCGCACGGTCAGGGAAGCCGAGCTGACAACCGTTATGTCCAACAGTTATGGATTTGGCGGTACAAACGGATGCCTGATTTTCAAAAAAATGTAACCTCTATGCCGGAAACTCTCTCGCCTTTCATGGCAGAAGCTATCAGGCTCTCTAAACTCGGCATGGACAGGGGAGACGGAGGACCATTCGGGGCGGTGATTGTTCAAAAAACAAAAATCATCGGCAGGGGATGGAACAGGGTCCTGACCGACAAGGACCCGACCGCCCATGGGGAAATTACGGCTATTCGGGAGGCCTGCTCAGCTAAAGGATCCTACTGGTTGGAAGATTGCCGTATATATGTCAACTGCGAGCCTTGTCCGATGTGTCTCGCAGCCATCTACTGGGCCAGAATCAGAAAGATAACATTTGCGGCGTCACGAGCCGATGCCGAACGGATCGGGTTTATTGACTCGGAACTCTACCGGGAAATCTGCCTGCCCAAAGAACAACGATCCATTACGGTTAATCGAGAGGGACGAAAAACAGCCCTGAAAGTCATACGACAGTGGCCTGATTTAAACGGTCATCCGACCTATTAACCCTCTTTCTCCTCGTCAATCCGGCGCATCCCCTCCATAATCAGCGCCATAAAACCGCCGATTACATCGAGTTTTTTCGCCTCATCGGAAATACCCGCATTATAGATAAAATGTCCGGATCTTTTGGCCAGCAAGGCGAAAACCGCATCTTTACCGGCAAGGGAATTATAACGGGCCTGAATTAATTCGCCTTCGTTGAAAAGAACCAGCGCTTTGCCATCATGCAGGTCAAATTCAACACGCCCGGTTTTCTGGCTGGAATTGATAAGCTGAAAAAGATCCACGGTATTGATTTCGGCAAGCTCTCCGGTCATACCGGAGCTGATGGTTCCTGAACGCAAAGTGTTGACCTGGGCCCGATCCACCAGCATCCGGTAAAAAAATACCTGAAGCACCGGGTACTTATTGAGCACATGCTTAAAATCCTTACTGCTGAGCGATGCGAGTCTGGTTTTGGCCCTGGTATGTATGGTCGTGGTCACCGGTTCACCGGAAAGCAGGCTCATTTCACCAAAAATCTCACCAACACTCATTTCCGACAGTGTCTTCCCATCATCAGCGATAACAGCAACCTTGCCTTCAAGAAGAATATAGAGATGAGTTCCCGGGTCACCTCTTTTTAAAATAATCTTATTATTCCCGTATTCTCTAAGTTTTAAAAGGGCCGAAAGATCACGCAGGGAATCATCATCCAAGGGTTCAAAGATATCCAGGCAGCGAAGCAGATCAAAGAACCGATCCATATGTTTCATTTTTTCTCGCCGCTCAGCAGCGGCCAGAAGCTTCATCTGCAGAGTGGCAAACCCCTTCTCCTTTTTAAATTCAAATCGAATCAGGCCGGTACAGCCGCCACATTCAAACTTTGATTTCTGAATTCCCTGCTGAGTAAAACGCTCGAAACTCTGCTCCTCGGTAGTTGCCTTGATCACTCTGCGTACCATGTTTAAACAGGCAGGTTTGGCTTCAGGCACGGTCAGCCCCATATCCTCCACTTTGAACTCTTCACCCACATTATACAAAGGGCAGGCCCGTTCTTCGGTGACAATAAAAATGGCGTTTTTATAATCCATAGTCACTTGAAATCAAAAAAACATCACATTTTCACCCAAGGATCCCCTTGCCTTTTAATCAGAGCGACCAAAATAAACGTAGATAATGATCCCCACCACCACGGCCCCGCCGAAGAGCAGGGGCAGGACCTTGTTTACCTGCAGCTCATCCCCCACAACCAGGGTCTGCATATATTCAGTGCCGGAGACATACCAGACCCCCATGAGCAAGGCAATAACAAACAAATCACGGAAGGCCTGTTTATAGATCTGATAGCCGATAAAACCAATAAAAGGAACCAGAAACCAGGGATTGGTAAACAAGGCGGAAAAATCGACATCTTTAATCTGCTCCGGCAGATGGGTTGCCTGCAGCAACTCCCCTATGGATGAAAAGAACGACCCGACTTTATCCAACAAGTTACCCGCAATTGCTCCCAGATTCGTCATTCTTCAACTCCTTTTCCAGATTATGCTCTGAACGGTTAAACACCTGAATGGCGCAGTAAGAACCGCACATTGAACAGGCCGGCCCCTTATCACTTAGTCCCTCCTTTCGGAAGCGGGCCGCCTTTGCCGGATCCATGGACAGTTCAATCTGTCCCTTCCAGTCAAGATTATTACGCCGCTCGGCCATTTCATCATCGCGCTCCCTGGCTCCGGGGATACCTTTGACCAGATCAGCGGCATGGGCGGCGATCTTCGAGGCGATAACCCCCTCATGAACATCGTCAATACTCGGCAGCTTTAAATGTTCGGCCGGAGTTACATAGCATAAATAATCAGCGCCGGCGGCCGCGGCAATCGCTCCGCCGATGGCACCGGTGATGTGATCATATCCGGGTGCGACATCTGTGACCAACGGCCCAAGAACATAAAAGGGCGCCCCCTTGCACATCTTTTTCTGCAAAAGCACATTGGCGGCAATCTGATCCATGGGCATATGACCCGGTCCCTCGATAATCACCTGTACTCCGGCATCCCATGCGCGCTCAGTCAATTCACCGAGATGAATCAACTCCTGTATCTGGTTGCGATCCGTGGCATCGGCAAGGCACCCCGGCCGGATACCGTCCCCAAGACTGAGCGTCACTTCATGCTCTTTTAAAATGGCAAGCAGATCATCAAAATGCTCATACAACGGGTTTTCCTTATCGTGGTGACTCATCCACTCAAGAAGGAAGGAACCGCCACGGCTGACAACCCCCATAATACGTTTCTGTTTAAGAAGACGGTTCTGCAGATCACGGGTAATACCACAGTGGATGGTCATGAAATCCACACCGTCTATGGCCTGCTTTTCTATGGTCTTAAAGATATGATCTTCGGTCACCTCAACAATATCTTTTTTCTTCTGCTCAACAGTCTCAGCAACCGCCTGGTAGATGGGAACGGTACCAAGAGGTACGGGACAGTTTGCAAGGATGCCCCGACGAACGGCATCAAGGTCTCCACCCATGGAAAGATCCATAACCGTATCGGTTCCGGCCTTTATCGAAACGTCCAGTTTTTCCAACTCGCTGCCAAGCAGCGCTATATCCTTTGATGACCCTATATTGGCATTGACCTTGGTCGCCGTTCCCTGGCCGATGGCCATGATTTTTTTGAAATCATGGTGCCTGTTTTTCGGAATGGCAATAGTCCCTTCGGCCACACCAGCCATCAAGGTCTCGATATCTATATTCTCATTCTCGGCACAAACCTCAAACAAGTCGGTTTGCTTATTTAATAACGCATCCTCACGTATACTCATTGAACACCTTCCCTATTATACAATACAATCCTCACAGAGGATAATTTTTTATCTTAACTCCGGAAAAATACCGAAGAACTCTCAATAACAGCATAATCAGCATAGCAATCCCCATCCTTCCCTGTCAATGGGAAAGAAAACAGGCAAAAACGGAAATCTCAAGTAATTATATCTCTCTTCTAAACGTCGTTGATTACTTCGCTTGGTCGCGATTCTTCACATTTTACCATAAAAATGAACCGAACGCGCTCCTCCCTGCCGCTTCAGTGTTCCCCCTCTGCAGGGACGACCATTTCCCTGGATTTTTTTGTTCCAACAGGTACAATGCCTGAAATAATAAAGGTTACCTCAAAAATCAGAGAACCATGCCGCTCAAATTTCTTGTCCTGCAACATGTAGATTGGGAAACACCGGGAAAAATACTTTTCGACGCCGCTCAGGAAACGGACCTCGGCCTTGAGATTACAAAAATTGATCAACAGGCCGCCCCGGACCCGACAGGTTTTGACGCGCTTCTCCTGTTAGGCGGTCCGCCCAATGTGCATGAAGAAAAACGATATCCGTTCCTGCAAGAGGAGAAACGATTACTCAGAGCCTGGCTGGCCATGGACAGGCCCTGCCTGGGATTCTGCCTGGGCCATCAACTGCTTGCCGATGCCCTTGGCGCAGACGTCAGCCCAAACATTACTCCAAGCGTCGGCTTCATCCAGGGACGGCTGACCCCTGCCGGTAAAGAACATCCGATATTCGAGGGAATCAAATCGCCGCTCTCCCTCTTTAAATGGCACGGCCAGTCCGTACAGACCCCTCTACCGCGTGATCTTGAAATATTGGCCACGTCCAGCGAATGCGTCGTCGAGGCCTTCGGTGTTGTCGATCGACCTCACATCGTTGGCCTGCAGAGTGACAATCACGCCGCTCACCCGGATGATGTGCGCTCATGGGTGCAGCACGACGCGGATTGGATCGCCTCCCTACCCGAGGGAGATCGATTGTCAAGAGATCTTCTGCAAAAAACTGAAGGGCAATTCCAAAAAATAAAAACCGAGTTCACCCTATTATTTAAGAATTTTATCGCAATTGTACGGGAACAAAAAACCTGATCCAAAACGGCAATGCCGATATTTTCACCAAGGCGCTGCTGTTATTTGCCGACACTTCCCTGCTCTTCTTCCATTTTTCTCAGTTCTTCCAGAAAAACAGGCAGCAATTCTTTTTCCGGCAGTTTCTTCCAGACTTCACCCTTTTTAAAAATTATGCCGACTCCGACACCACCGGCAATGCCTATATCCGCTTCCCGCGCCTCGCCTGGCCCATTGACCACGCAACCCATGACTGCGACCTTGAGATGGGACTGCATGGTCTGCAGATAGCGTTCAACCTCCTCGGCCAGGGGAAACAAGTCAATCCTGGTGCGTCCACAGGTCGGACAGGAGATCATCTCCGGCCCTCGCTGCCGGATACGAAGGGAGCGAAGCAGCTCATAAGCCACCCGTATCTCTTCTTCCGGATCTCTTGTCAGGGAAATTCGAAAGGTATCGCCAACTCCGTCAAACAGTAAAATGCCAAGGGCCACACTGGACTTGACCGTACCGGCAATCAGACCACCGGCTTCGGTCACTCCGATATGGAGAGGATAATCCGTTTTATCAGCAAGCTGGCGATAGCCGGCAATAGTGGTCAGGGTGTCGGATGATTTGATGGAAATCTTAATCTCCTCAAAACCCTGTTTTTCCAACAGGCGCACATTTCTAAGCGCGCTGTTAATCAGTGCGTCCGGCCTCTCCGAAGTCGGATAGCCAAATTCCCCCAGAAGATCTTTTTCAATGGAGCCGGAATTAACTCCGACCCGGATCGGCACATGGTGTTGCTTGGCCGCGTCTACCACATGGGCCAGCATGTCCGGTCCGCCAAGGTTGCCGGGATTGATGCGGATAGCCTGGGCCCCATGCTCCATGGAGGCCACAGCCAGTCTGGAGTCAAAATGAATGTCGGCAATAAGGGGGATGGTAATTCGGGCACGAATCGCCTCAATAGCTGCTGCCGCGTCCATATCAGGGACGGCCACCCGGACAATCTCACAGCCGGCCTTTTCCAGCCGATGAATCTGGGCCACGGTTGTATCGACATCAGCTGTATCGGTATTGGTCATCGACTGCACCGAAATGGGAGCGCCGCCGCCTATGGCCACATCACCCACTTGAATCTGTCGTGTCTGCCTGCGTAAAATCATAATTCTTCAATGCGTTGTTATTCTATTCCTTCTTTTTTCCGCAAAGTTATCTCGGCTTCTGATGCCCGCACATACTTCGGCGTGGCCGTTGCGGGATCCATATTCTGCCCTGTCGCCAACATTCTGCAAGCCAGCAGGCCCACATACAATCCCCTGGGATGAGCCAGGGGTGCGGGTACTACCCGGATTAAGGTATTTTTCCTGAACAATTCTCCATAGACTGCTACTGCCGGCCCGGCCAGAACAGTGGGCCGGTCGATACTGTCAGCCAATAATTCAGGGGCAAGCGCCTGGTCGCCGGTCAGGCGAAGCGGATAACCATCTTCGCCGGGTTGATACATTGCAGCATACACCTCCTGCTTACGGGCATCAAGGACCGGGCAAATCTGCTCGGCTACCGATGAACAGGAAAGGGCCAGGGCATCCAGAGTTTCCACCCCGAAAAGGGGAACACCAGCAGCCATTGCCAGTCCCTTGGCCGCTGCCATGCCAATGCGCAAGCCGGTAAAAGAGCCCGGCCCGAGACTCACACCAATTCCGTCCAGATCAGACCACTCCACTGCCACTGCCTTCATGAGCCAGGAAACCGTGCCCAACAGCCGTCTGGAGTGGGTCACCTCCGGCTGGGTCGTTGTCTCTGCCAATAATCGTTCTCCTCGCGTCAAGGCAATACTGCCGCAACCGGTAGACGTTTCAATGGAGAGAATCAGGAACCCATCCACCGCTGCACAATCCTGAAAATATCATTATAAAACACAAACAGCATCAGGGTACCAAGCAGGCCGATTCCCACCTTCTGGCTGACTTCCATCACCCGGTCCGACAACGGTTTTCCACGAACCCCCTCTATGGTTAAAAAAACCAGATGGCCACCATCAAGGACAGGTATTGGAAGCAGATTCAACACCCCGAGGTTAACACTCAGCAGCCCCATAAAATACAGAAGATTCATCCAGCCGGCTTCGAGCTGCTGCCCGGCTATTTCAGCTATCCGGATCGGCCCGCCCAGCTCGCTTGCCGGAATCACCCGCTGCAGTATCTTGACAATTCCCATAATTGTCAAATAGATCAGGTTCCAGGTTTGAATCAATGCCGCCTTGATCGACTCCACAATCCCTGCCTTTTGGTAGCGCACCTCCTCACTGCGGGTAATGCCAAGCAGGTAACGTTCGCCAGTCTCCTCACCAAAAATATTTTTTATCTTTTCCATGACCGGAGTGGCCCTGATCGTGATTCTGGTTCCGTCACGGTCCACAATGAGTTCGACCTCTTGTCCCTTGCTATTTTTAATCAACTCGGAAACCTGAATCCATGAGGTGGTTTTCTGTCCGTCAATAGACAGAATTACATCGCCATCCTTGACGCCGGCCTTTTGCGCGGCAGAACCGGAAGAAACATGCCCGATCAGGGTAGTGTCCACCGGCTCGGGCAGTCCAACCAGGGTAAACATGGTAAAAAACAACACTACGGCAAACAGCAAATTAAACAATGGTCCGCCAAACACGATTCCGAACCGCTGCCAGACCGGCTTGTGGGAAAAGGATCGTACCCTTTCAGATTCAGGGATTTCCTCTCCCTGCTGCTCTCCAAACATCTTGACATACCCACCCAACGGGAAGGCGGAAATCAGATATTCAGTCTCCCCCCATTTTTTTCCGACAACTTTGTTGCCGAAACCAAGAGAAAACTTAAGCACCCGCACGCCACAGAGTTTGGCAACAAGAAAATGACCAAACTCATGGACAAATATAAGAATGCCTAAAACGAGGACAAAAGAGAGAAGTGAATTCATGTTTTTCTTCCAATGAACGACCCCGCCACAAACGGACGGGGTATCGAAAATATTTTACACCCCAAGGGCCGGAGTATTAAACCCGAGATCTGCAATAAAAAAACGGTTACCGGACAGATCCCTATTTACCGCGACGGACAACTTCCTGTTCGGCAATCCCTCGCGCTTGCCTGTCTGCGGTAAGTATTGCCTGCAGATCCAGATCATCGCCGGCCATATCAGTAGCCAATGTCTCCGCAACAATAGCCGCAATATCAGCAAACCCGATACGATGGGAGAGAAAGGCTTCAACAGCAACTTCATTGGCTGCATTAAGCACCGCTGGTTGTACCCCTCCCTGCTCAAGTGCATGAGTGGCCATCCGCAGGGCGGGAAAACGGTCATAGCGAGGCTCTTCAAAGCTCAGGTTCGCACACTTCGAAAGACTTAAGCGGGGCAGAGCAAGATCCAGTCGCTCCGGATAGGACAGGGCATAGGCTATGGGAATACGCATATCAGGGATTCCTAACTGGGCGACCACGGAACCATCGATAAATTCCACGAGAGAATGGATAATGGATTCGGAATGGACGACAACCCCGATACGGTCCGGTGTAATATCAAAAAGCCAGCGGGCTTCAATAACCTCCAGCCCCTTATTCATTAACGTGGCTGAATCTATGGAAATCTTTTTACCCATCTCCCAGTTTGGATGGGCAAGGGCCTGGTCGGGCGTAATCAAAGAAAAATCCTCCGGAACCAAGGTGCGAAAAGGGCCGCCGGAGGCAGTCAGAATAATCCGGTGCACATCCTGCATTCGTCCGGCTTCAAGAGCCTGAAAGACGGCACTGTGCTCGGAATCAATGGGCAATAACCGGACGCCGTTTTCCCGAACAGCCTCCATAATGAGCCGGCCGGCCATAACCAGGGTCTCTTTATTGGCAAGGCCGATATCCTTTCCGGACTGAATGGCCTGCAAGGTAGGGAGCAGACCCGCAGCTCCGACCACTGCGGTAACAACCATATCGGCCTCGGCCAATGTCGCCACCCGGCAATTTCCATCCTCACCCCAATATGTCCGTGACCGGTATTCCTGCGGCAACATATCGGTAAGCGGAGCGACAAGCTCCTCCCGCGAGACCGAAACACACAGCGGGGAGAATTCTTCCACCTGGTCAGCAAGCATTTCGATATTCTGCCCGGCGGAAAGCCCGACAATCCTGAATCGCTCCGGATAAGCACGAACAACAGCCAGAACATTTTTTCCGATCGATCCTGTTGAGCCCAGCAAGGAAATATTTTTTATACCCATGAAATCATCCCGAAAAAAAGAAGGTAATAAAGCACTGGAGCGGTTAAAAGCAGGCTGTCAATCCGGTCCAGCAACCCTCCATGACCGGCCAAAATAGTTCCGGAGTCCTTGGTTCCTGTTGCCCGTTTTATTACCGATTCGGTCAAATCTCCAGCAATGCCGACGGGAACAAGAAGCAAGCCGGCAAACGCCAGTACGAAAATCCTGACCTCACCAAACAGTGCTCCGACAAACATGGCGGCCACCGTTCCGGTCAGCAGTCCCCCCACAGCCCCGACGACAGTCTTTCCCGGACTGATGCTGGGGCATAATTTACGACGACCAAAATGTTTGCCTGCATAATAGGCACCGGTATCAGACCCAATGGTTATTGCGGTCAGGATCGCAAGCCAGTAGATACCATGGGGCAAATACCTGAGCAGTACGACATGTGCCGCACACAGACTGATATAGAAAACACCGAATCCTGCCCGGCCAAGAAAAGCCAGGACATCATCAAGCCGGGTATACTGGAAAAAGGCGAGCAGAATAATACAACAAAAGCTTCCAAAAAGTCCCGCCAGAACCATGTCGGTATGGCCTGAAAAGGAGGCAAAGACCGGGAGCAACGAAACAAAAACTGCTGAAAAATGCTGAAAGCCTGAAAGAAAAGAACAACTCATGCGGTAATATTCATGAAGGGCAATGCCGCCTCCGACAACAATAATCAACCAGAAAAATTCAGCCCCGGCAAAACAAAGCAGCAGGACCCACAAAACCGCCATGAGAAAACCGGGTAAGACACGTCCCATATCAGTTACTCCACATGGAGTTGGGCACCGGTCTTCCCAAAGCGTCGTTGCCGGCTCCCGTAGACTGCAATGGCCTCAAGCAGCTGGTCCTTTCTGAACTCAGGCCATTGCGTCTCGGTAAAATACAACTCGGTATACGAGGACTGCCAGAGAAGAAAATTGGAAAGCCGGTGTTCACCGCCGGTTCTGATCAGCAGGTCGGGATCCGGTTGTCCTGCGGTATCAAGCCGATTGCTGAGCATTTCTTCGGACAATGCGTGGTAATCAAGTTCACCGGCCACGCATCTACCGGCAAGGTCGCGTACGGCACGCATCATCTCATTGCGACCGCCATAGCTCAAAGCCAGGTTCAGGGTCATTCCGCCACACTGAGCGGTCTCCTCCATGACCATATTGAGAACGCTCAACACGTCAGCAGGCAAACGTTCCTGCTGGCCAAGGCAAAACAGGCGGATATCATTTTTCAGCATGGTACGCAGTTCCGACTCAAGGTAGGTTCTGAGTAATTTCATCAACCCTTTTACTTCCGTGGGCGGCCGCTGCCAGTTTTCCGTGGAGAAGGCATAGAGCGTCAAATGGCGGATCCCGATTTCTCTTGCGGTTTCAACAACTGAACGAACAGAATCAACGCCGGCCTTATGCCCGGATAGACGTGGTTTATGCCGTTTCTCCGCCCATCGGCCGTTGCCATCCATAATAATGGCCACATGGGTCGGAATCAGGCGAATATCTAAAGATGTACTTTCTTGCATACAACTTGAAAATAGATCGTCACAAGAGTCCCGTCTTCACGTAGATAAGCGAGCTTGCGAGACTCCGGGTAAGAGAAACGAAATGAAGACTCAAGATACTCCGGTCTATGGAGAGAGGGGCATGGTGATGGGAAGTAACTGCGCAAATCCGAAGCATCCGGTCCACCTTACAGGCTTGAGGGACATGAAATCGTATAGGTGCTCCTGTAAGGGGGCACTTTGAAAACAGTCGCCAAATTTACACCTCCATGACTTCCTTTTCTTTACCGGCAGCGACCTCGTCAATCTTCTTGATAAAGGTATCCGTGGCCTTCTGTGCTTCATCCTGCAGCCGAAACATATCGTCTTCAGATATCTCCTTATCCTTTTTCTGTTTTTTTAACTCATCATTGGCCTCGCGGCGGACATTACGGATGGCGACCTTAAATTCTTCCCCCATTTTCTTGACCTGTTTAACAAGTTCCTTACGACGCTCCTCGGTCAGAGGAGGAATAGTCAGCCGGATAACATTACCGTCATTGGCAGGGGTCAGCCCTAAATCGGAGGAAAGTATTGCCTTTTCAATAGGACCAATCATTTGCGGATCCCAGGGCTTAATAGCGATCATGCTTGATTCGGGAATGGTCAACGTCCCGACCTGGTCTACGGGCAGCATGGAACCATATGCATCAACCTTTATTCCATTAAGCAGGGCAAGAGAGGCTCGACCGGTCCTGATCTTAGTAAGCTCTCGTTTATATGCGTCTACACTGCCTTCCATTTTCTCTTTAAGTTCATCAATCACCGCATTGGACATGATATTCTCCTTAAGAAAAGTACGTATCGTAACACTGTAAGAATAAAGAGGGAAATATTTGCTGTAAATATACCTAAGCGCTGATCAGTGTACCTATTTTTTCTCCGGCTGCTGCCCTAACAATATTGCCGGGTTCTTTCATATTGAAGACAAAAATAGGCAGTTTATTCTCGCGGGCCAGCGAGATACCCGCTGCATCCATAACACGCAAATCGTCCTGCAACACCCTGGTATAGCTTAAACTATCAAAACGAACGGCCGCACTGTCTTTTTCCGGATCACGATCATAAACGCCGTCCACCCGGGTGGCTTTCATGATAACATCAGCCTGGATTTCCAGAGCCCTCAGTACGGCAGCAGTATCCGTGGTAAAATATGGATTGCCGGTACCAGCGGCAAAGATAATTATCCGTTCTCTTTTTAAATAGTGCAGGGCCTTGCTGCGGATATAAGGCTCACAGACATTGCGCATGGTAATCGCTGACATGACTACGGTAGGGACCCCTGCCGTAGTCAAGCCATCCTGCATGGCGAGAGAGTTAATCACTGTGGCCAGCATGCCCATGTTATCGGCGGCGCCACGATCCATACCCCCGGCAGCACCAGCGACTCCACGAAAAATATTACCGGCCCCAATGACGAGGGCCAACTGCACACCCCGTTCATGGACAGCTTTAATTTCTGAAGCCACAAAGCGAATCATTTCCGGACTGATGCCATACGATCCCTCTCCCATCAGGGCTTCACCACTGATTTTTAAAAGAATCCGTCTAAATTTCATCCGTCCCCCTGGTTTGATGCATTCCCTGTATCCAAACCCAAAGAATTCTCCGGGCAGAAAAACCCTTGCCCTGTATTTAGCTCTTTTCAGCCGCCAATCTGAAACCGGGCAAACCGTTTAATGGAAATATTTTCTCCCATCTTTGCCACCAACTCGTTGAGCAGGTCCTGAATACTGAGGTCGGGATTTTTTACAAACTCCTGTTCCAGCAAACAGATTTCCGATATATATTTTTCGAGCTTGCCGGTAACAATTTTTTCAACAATATTTTCCGGCTTGCCTGAATCCAAAGCCTGCTTGGTATAAATTGCCTTCTCGCGTTCTATAAGATCCGTCGGCACGTCCTCCCGGCTGACTGAAACAGGATTAACGGCTGCTACATGCATGGCGATATCACGGGCAAAAGCTTTAAAGTCATCAGTTTTTGCCACAAAATCAGTTTCACAGCCGACCTCAACCATCACACCAAGTTTTCCGCCTGCATGAATATAACACTCAACCACACCCTCTTTCGTGGCCCGGTCCGCTCGCTTTGCCGCAACAGCAAGACCTTTCTGTCGAAGCAGATCTACTGCTTTTTCCACATCGCCCTCGGTTTCTCCCAAGGCTTTTTTGCAGTCCATCATGCCGGCATTGGTCTTTTCGCGCAGCTCCTTGACCATCTGGCTTGTAATTTTCACGATACGAGTCTCCTTATTTAATTATAAATGTATGAATAGAATGCTATATGTTACTGCGAGTTGCTTTGAAATCTCCCACGACGATTTATATCCTTAAGCACTAAAAAAGGGGCGTAGAAGCCCCTTCCAACGCAATACAGCGTAAAAAAAGATTATTCAGCTTTCTCTTCTGTTTCCGGAGCGATATCACTGTTGCTCTCGTCGGTTTCAACCTGCCCGCTCATGGCAGCCTCAAGCTCCTCGACATCCGCATCCTGCTCTTCGCCGCGCCTGGCTTTGCCTTCAAGTACAGCTTCCGCCATCAATGAGGAAACAAGCTTAACCGCGCGAATGGCATCATCATTGCCGGGAATAATAAAAGTGATACCATCGGGATCGCAGTTGGTATCCGTCAAAGCAACCACGGGAATGCCGAGTTTACCTGCCTCGCTGACGGCAATCTCCTCTTTCTTCGGATCAACGACAAATAAAACATCCGGCAGGGTCCGCATATTTTTTATGCCGCCAAGGTTCCGATCAAGCTTGATTCTTTCCTTTTCCATCAAAAGAATCTCCTTTTTCGGGAAACGGTTAATAGTTCCGTCTTCCTGCATTGCCTCTATCTTTTTCAGTCGATCAACGGAGTGTTTAATGGTTTGGAAATTGGTCATCATGCCGCCAAGCCAGCGATGGTTAACATAAAACATCCCACAACGTTCGGCCTCTTCGCGGACAATTGCCTGGGCCTGGCGTTTGGTGCCGACAAACAAGACATTACCATCATTTGCCACCACATCAACGATATATGAATACGCCTTGCGAAACATCTTCATGGTTATATCAAGGTTGACGATATAAATTCCGTTACGCGGCCCATAAATATATGGCTTCATTTTCGGATTCCATCGCCTGGTTTGGTGGCCGAAATGAAGGCCGGCCTCAAGCATTTGTCGCATTGTTACGTTTGCCATGGTTATCTCCTGTTTATGGTTATTCCTCCACCCCGTTATCCAATCCGCTGGTCCAGCGGACACCAAAGGATCAATGCAGGGTGTGTGTGATTCGTCCCGGACAAATAGCCCGGAACTATTAAAATATGAATCTTTTTAAATACCACGTTACTCTATTGTTTTCAAGCTCATCTCCCCAAAAAATCAGTGAGAAACATATTCTCTCACACAAATGCGCATCTTTTCCTTTTTAATTTTTCAGGCCTCTGGGACAATGAAAGGTTGGGCAATACACAGCTATGACAGCTGCGGCATGTTAGCGGGGAACCAGTGTCCGCCGCTCGCCCAGGACAAACTGCAGCCAATTAAAACCGAACTTAAGCAATTCAACATCATTGCGCTTGATTCTCCGCCGCTCATCCTTGTTTAATCGAAAGCCTGACAATACATTATGCCTGCTGCAAAAGGTACGAAACTCATCGATATTATAGCAAACCATAAAGGCAAGTTGTTGTCTTTCCCCTGCATGCCCCTCTCCCTGCCAGGGATTGGTTGCAAAAAAAGCGTCAACTTCGGCCCATAAATCATTCATCAAGTTAAACTCATGGAGAAACTGATCCCTCTCCCATTGCTTTATCGTATAGGCTCTTTCTTCGAAGTGCCCTTTACAGTAGGGGTGATGAGTCATAAAATAATGCGCCTTTAGTAAATTATTACCAGGGAGGCGCTCTACAGCTCGCTCCAGAGGATAGGTCCGGCATGAAGATGGACGGTCTTTATAGACCGAGCAACCATGCTTTTTGAGAAAAGGGCAGGGGTATTCTTCCGCATCAGCCATGTTGAGCATTACGGCAGGAAAATAGGGATGAGATCCTTCGGCAATCCTGGTATGCCGACGCATGAATTCTGCAGAATGTAAACCAAGACGATTCTTCAATCTGAGTATATCATACGGATAAAGGTACATTTCCACCTTATGACAACAGGTAAGATAACAACTTACCTCGGGGTGACAGTGAAAATGAAATGGTTCCTTACCAACTACGGTCCTTCCCTCGGGAACAGGGAATACATTACAACCCGTTTCCATCACTTCCTCCAAAAAAAAAGGCTGGTCGATGATTTTCATCGTACCAGCCTGTATCTACACACCGCTTCAGCGCAATCCGTACGCTATTCCTCCTCATCAGCCACGGCAGGCTCTTCATAAGCTTCCTCGTAACCGACAAGCTCAACAATAGCCATGGGAGCTGCATCGCCATAACGGGTACCCGTACGTATAATGCGTGTATACCCACCCTGTCGGTCGGCATATTGTGGACTCAAATCATCAAAAAGCTTGGCAACGACATCCTTGGTGCGAATATACGAAAGCACTTGTCGACGTGCATGTAGATCACCTCGCTTGCCAAGAGTAATCATTTTTTCTGTAATCCTTCGCACCTCTTTTGCCTTGGGCACCGTGGTGACGATTCGCTCATGTTCGAGCAGAGAGGTGACTATATTACGAAGCATAGCCTTCCTGTGCGACGGGTTGCGACCAAATTTGCGGCCAACTACTTTATGTTTCATTATTCTGTCCTTCGTGTTCCACTAAAATTAAATCCCTTCCCGTGCAGGGAAGCAACCGTCTACGCTGTATTGCTAACTCTCTTCGTCGTTTTCCTCAACCTCACCAGGAGCCTTCCACCCTTCGGCCTTCATACCAAGGGTCAGGTCATGCTCGGCGAGCAATGCTTTTATTTCATTAAGCGATTTACGACCAAAATTTTTGGTCTTCAGCATCTCGGCATCCGTCTTCTGAACCAATTGCCCGATAAATTGGATATCCGCATTTTTCAGACAGTTGGCAGAACGCACCGAAAGTTCAAGATCTTCAACATTTTTATCAAGAAAAGGCGGGTAAACAATATCATCTCCTTCTCCCTCCACCTTGTCCGGAGCCTTGGCCGCATCCTCGTCAAAATTAATAAAAATGCTCATCTGTTCTTTAAGGATTTTAGCGGCATAGGCCAGTGCATTTTCAGGACGCACGCTACCATCCGTCTCAATCTCCATGGTAAGACGATCATAATCAGTACGCTGGCCGACGCGGGCAGAACTGACAACGTATTCAATACGAATAATGGGAGAAAAAGCGGAATCAATAGGAATTACGCCAATGGCCTGACCTTCATTCTTATTCTGTTCAGCAGGAACATAGCCCTTTCCCCATTGCACCTCAAGTTCGGCTCGAAAGGTTGTATCACCGGTTATGGTACAGATATGCTGATCGGGGTTCATAACCTCCACGGAAACTCCACCATTGATATCCCCTGCCGTAACACTGCCTGCACCAACTTTTTCCAGCACAACGGTCGTGGTGTCCGGCCCGTTCAATTTGAGCCGCACCTGTTTCAAATTCAATATGATTTCAGCAACGTCTTCATGGATACCATCAATAGTTGTGAATTCATGCAGTGCTTTGTCAATCCTGACAGATGTAATGGCAGCACCTCGAATAGAGGAGAGCAACACCCTACGTAAGGAATTACCAATTGTTGCAGCAAAACCACGTTCAAAAGGCTGGCAGATAAATCGCCCATAGCTTTCGCTATGGGTCTCTTCCGTGACCTCTAAACGTTCCGGAGTGATAAGCTCATGCCAATTTTTATAAAAGGGATTCTCGTCCCGAACTTCCTGTACCATGCAATACCTGATTCTTAGGGTTACTTGGAGTACAATTCAACGATAAGCTGTTCCTGAATCGGGAGGGTAATCTCTTCACGATTCGGCAGAGCTTTGATCGTTCCCTGGAAATTATTCTGATCAAGGTCAATCCAACTCGGGACTCCTCGCCGGGCCGCCCCTTCAAGATTGTCTTTAATCATTTCATTTTTCCTGCTTTTTTCCTTGAGACTGACAACATCACCTGCCTGAACAAAACAGGAAGGAATATTGATTTTTTTCCCATTCAGGTTAAAATGATTATGCCTGATAAGTTGCCGTGCCTGATCCCGTGAACTGGCAAAACCGAGGCGATAAACGGTATTGTCAAGGCGCCTTTCCAGCATAATGAGAAGATTTTCGCCGGTCACGCCCTTGGCTTGGTCCGCCATATGAAAATACCGGC
This sequence comes from Desulfobulbaceae bacterium, assembly GCA_024763055.1. GTDB lineage: Bacteria > Desulfobacterota > Desulfobulbia > Desulfobulbales > Desulfobulbaceae > DRLX01. Next base: position 13,431 of record JANTGH010000006.1, on the reverse strand, counting down.
GAAACTGGCTTTCCAGCATTCCATACATATGTTTAACTTTCTGCTTCTCACGCAACTGAACGGCATAATCAGAAATCTTACGGAAACGATTCTGTCCATGTTGTCCGGGAGAATATGACCGACGCTCAAAAGAACATTTGTCGGAATAACAACGGTCACCTTTTAAAAAAAGCTTAAGATTTTCACGCCTGCATGTCCTGCAGGAAGCTCCGGTATATCTGGCCAATGTAGCCCTCCATCATTAATCGGTATCGGTTTTACGCAGCGTTCAGTCATTCCACTGGCTGCGACCGTACAAGAAACACCTTGTAAGTGTTTAAACTCTCCTCCGCTTTGGCGGCTTACATCCATTATGCGGAATCGATGTAACATCAACAATCTTACTTACTTCAAGTTCCGTGGTGGTCAATGCCCGCAAAGCGGCCTCACGTCCAGGGCCAGGGCCTTTAACCCGCACTTCCACCTTGCGCACACCATGTTCTCTTGCCTTACCCACTGCGTCACTCAAAGCTTTCTGAGCGGCAAAGGGTGTGGACTTTCTCGAGCCCTTAAAGCCGATAACACCGGCACTTGACCAAGCGAGTGTATTGCCCTGGCGGTCTGCTACCGTGACGACCGTATTGTTAAATGTGGAATATATAAAAACTATCCCTTCCGGAATATTTTTCTTTTCACGCCGCTTAGAGCGAGCGCCTTTTGCTGCCGTTGCCATACCTGCTCCGTTTGCTGAACTCTACGTTCAAATGGTTCTTTTTACCTTCGTACTGATCCACGTCGAGGACCTTTCCTGGTTCTCGCATTTGTCTTGGTTCTCTGCCCACGACAGGGCAGACTGCGACGATGACGGCGACCACGATAACAGCCAAGATCCATCAATCGTTTAATATCCATGGAAACTTCACGACGTCTGTCACCTTCAACCACATAGTCATTTTCAATGATTTTTCTGATCCTGGTAACATCATCTCCGTTGAGATCATCACTGTTCATCTGATAAGGCAAATCAGCTTTGTCGAGAATCTCCCGAGCTGTAGTCAACCCTATTCCGTAAATATAGGTTAACGCCCGATCCATATGTTTATTCCGTGGCAAATCCACGCCCGATATCCGTGCCAAGATCTTACTCCTTGTTAGACTGAAAACAGTATGTCAACAACAGGTTATCCCTGCCGTTGTTTATGTTTTTTATTTTTACAGCTGACACGCACTACGCCTTTGCGTTTGTAAATCTTGCAGTCACTGCACATTTTTTTCACTGAAGAACGTACCTTCATGACAATCTCCTCGGACTAAAAAAAACTTTATCTTCCCTTCCCGCCTTTGGATCGAAACGTTACTCTACCCCGGGTAAGATCATAGGGAGACAGTTCAACTGTTACCTGGTCTCCGGGCAGGATTTTAATATAATGCATCCGCATTTTACCTGAAATATGGGCAAGCACTTTGTGCCCGTTTTCCAGTTCCACCCGAAACATTGCATTGGGCAACGGTTCTATAATGGTTCCTTCTACTTCAATGGCTTCTTCTTTGGCCATAACACCATCCATTTATATTTATTTTTCGAGCAAAAATAAATAGTATATATTATTCTTATTTTTTTTCAACTCTTTTTGATGAAAACAGGGACAAAAGTTGACGTTCTCTTAATCAATTTTTTCTGCGGATGACTTTCCGGCAATCTTACGATCACTGAGTATAACAGGACCCTCAACCGAGGCGGCTACTGAATGTTCAAAATGTGCCGATGGTTTGTTATCAGCGGTAACAACTGTCCAACGATCCCTGAGCACCTTGACTTTGTGGGTGCCGATATTCACCATTGGTTCGATGGCAACAACCATTCCCTCTATAATCCTCGGAGAGGCCTGTTTCTGAATATAATTGGGAATCTCAGGCCCTTCGTGCAGATTGGTTCCTATTCCATGACCAACAAACTGGCGAACAACTGAAAATCCATGGGCTTCAACATGATTTTGCACCGCCCTGGAAATATCGGAAATGCGATTACCAATCCGGACCTGATCAATGCCCTTATACAGGGCCTCGTTAGTTACGGTAAGGAGTTTTTTCAGTTCTATGCGAATTTCCCCGACAGGTATGGTCACCGCACTATCCCCATAAAATCCTTTATATCTGGTTCCGAAATCTACAGAAACGATGTCTCCTTCTTTGACCTTGATCCGTCTTGAAGGAATCCCATGAACAACCTGTTCATTTATTGAAACACAAAGAGAAGCTGGAAAACCTCGATAACCCTTAAACGCTGGCTCAGCCCCTTGATCACGACAGTATTCTTCCGCCCACTTATCAAGTTGGAAGGTAGAGAGTCCCGGACGCATTTCTTTTTCAAGCATACTGAGAACGTCGGCTACAATCCGGTTCGCCTCAAACATCACCTGAATTTCCTCAGATGATTTGACCGTTATGGCCTTATCCTGTCCTGCTCCGGTCACTTGTACCTCAACGACGACCTTTTATTCGACCCGCCTTCATAAATCCATCATAATTACGCATAACAAGGTGTGATTCAATCTGGGAAATAGTGTCTATCGCCACGCCTACAACAATAAGGAGCGCTGTACCGCCGAAATAAAAAGGCACATTAAATTTATTAATAAGCAGGGTGGGCATAACACAGACAGCACTTAAATAGATAGCCCCGACAACGGTAAGCCGGGTAAGAACAAAATCAATGAATTCAGAGGTTTTCCTGCCTGGCCTTATCCCGGGAATAAACCCTCCATTTTTCTTTAAATTTTCAGCGACATCATCAGGTTTAAAGGTAACAGCCGTATAAAAAAAACAGAAAAACACAATCATGGCGACATAGAGTATGTAATAATAGATGGTTCCCGGTGACAAAGCAGCTGAAACCTGCTGTACCCAATCGATTCTAATAAAAGAGCCAATGGTCGCAGGAAACATCATGATCGACGAAGCAAAAATAGGTGGAATAACGCCCGAAATATTAAGCTTTAGCGGTAAATGGGAGGATTGGCCACCATACACCTTTCGCCCGACCACACGTTTGGCATACTGGATAGGTATTCGGCGCTGGGCAGTCTCAACAAAAATAATAAAGGCAACAATAAAAAACATCAAAGCCAGCATAACCGGGACAAAGATAACCGCTATTTCACCTGCCTTGATAAGTTGAATGGAATTGCCGATGGCGGCAGGCATACGGGCCACAATACCGGCAAAAATGATCAGTGAAATGCCATTACCGATGCCACGCTCGGTTATCTGTTCACCAAGCCACATAATAAAGGCCGTTCCGGTGGTGAGTGTCAATACGGTCATCAGCTTAAACTCAATCCCGGGCATAAGTACAATTGCAGTCCCTCCGGGCCCGCTCATACCCTCAAGACCGGATGCGATGAAAAATCCCTGTATGATGGAAAGGGCGACCGTACTGTAGCGGGTATACTGGGTAATTTTACGTCGCCCGGCCTCACCTTCCTTGGAAAGAGCTTCAAGCTGGGGGATGACGACAGTGAGCAACTGGATGATAATAGATGCCGAGATATACGGCATGATACCAAGGGCGAAAATTGAAAAATTCGCCAAGGCACCACCTGAAAACATATTGAACATGCCAAACAAGGTACCGGCATTCTGTTGAAAAAAGGCGGCAAGTGCTTCACCATTAATACCTGGAGTAGGTATCTGTACACCCATCCGGTACACAAAAAGCATAAAGAGGGTAAACAGTACCCTCTTTCTCAGTTCCGGAATATTGGCAGCGCTGGCAAGTCCGCTCATTACCCTACTCCTTCACGGTGCCGCCGGCAGCCTTGATTTTTTCTCCTGCTGTTCGACTGACTTTATCAACATCGACAGTAATAGCTTTGGTAATTTCTCCGTTGGCCAACACCTTTATCGAGCCGTCAAGTTTTTTTAAAATACCTGCATCAAGTAATGCCTGACGGTCCACCACGCTTCCGGCCTCAAAACGATCGAGATCCGTCAACGATATGATTTTATATGTCGTCTTAAAGATATTTTGGAAGCCTCGCTTGGGGAGGCGCCTATGTAACGGCATTTGCCCACCTTCAAATCCCGGCTTTTGACTAAATCCTGAACGAGAACGTGCACCCTTATGCCCTCGACCCGCAGTCTTTCCAAATCCACTGCCCTGGCCTCGACCAATGCGCTTTTTATTCCGACGTGCGCCTTTTTCCGGGGCGAGATTGTTTAATTTTAACATATCCTACTCCTCTACCCGTACAAGATGTTGAACCTTGGCTATCATACCGCGAATCTCGGGACAATTCTTTCTCGTAATGGTTTTGTACATCCTGGTCAAGCCAAGACCAACCAATGTGGCACGAATTTTCTTCGTACTGCCGATCTCACTTTTAATCTGGGTAATCGTTATAGTATCACTCATGTTTCCAACCCGTTCGGGAAATGAAATTAATAGGCTATGCAACCATATCTTCAACATTGAGACCACGCAGGCTTGCGATCTGTTCAGCCGAACGCAGTTTTCTCAAACCGTCTATGGTTGCCTTGACCAGATTATGAGGGTTATTCGATCCCAGGCACTTGGTCAAAATATTTTGTACGCCCGCAGCTTCCAGTACAGCACGTACTGCACCACCGGCAATAACGCCGGTACCGTCTGATGCGGGTTTCAACATTACAGAACCGGATTTAAATTGACCGGTTATATCATGGGGGATAGAGACATCCGTCAACGATACGTGTTGCATATCTTTTCTTGCCCGTTCAATTCCTTTACGGATAGCTTCAGGAACCTGGTTCGCCTTGCCAAGGCCGTAACCAACCTTACCTTTACCGTCACCAACAACAACAATAGCGCTGAAGCTGAAACGGCGGCCACCTTTTACAACCTTTGCGACACGGTTGATAAACACAATTTTTTCTATGAGCTCTTCCTGATTTCCATCTTTCGCTCGTTTAAAATCAGCCAAGAAACACCCCCGTTAAATTTCCTTTCGTTTACGACAAAACGATTAATTTCATTAAAACTTAAGCCCGCCTTCACGAGCTCCTTCAGAAAAAGCCTTCACCCTACCGTGATATAAATTGCCGCCTCGGTCAAAAATCACACTGCCTATACCGGCGGCAAGAGCTTTCTTTGCGATTGCTTCACCCACCTTTTTTGCCTGGTCACATTTATTTTCAACAGTGACACCTTCAAGATCTTTGCCTTCGGAAGAGGCGGCAGCCAAGGTCATTTGCTTTTCATCATCGATTATCTGTACGGAAATATGACGATTACTCCTGAACACCCTCATTCTTGGTTTTTCGGAAGTACCAAAGATATTTTTCCTGATACGCTTAATCCTTTTCCTGCGAGCAGTAAGTTTTGCACTTGTTTTTGCCATGATGCCCTTCTTTAAATCTCTATTCTCTTATGCTGCTACTGCAGCGCCGGACTTACCAACCTTGCGGACAATATGCTCGTCTATATAGCGAATCCCCTTGCCTTTGTACGGCTCAGGTTTGCGTATCTGCCTGATTTGCGCAGCAGTCATCCCGACAAGTTCCTTGTCCATACCGGTAAGAGTAATGGTATTATCTTTATCTACAGTAATAGCAATGTCTTTGGGCAGGACAAATTCCACCGGATTTGAGTAACCGACGTTGAGAGTCAATGTAGAACCCGACGCTTTGGCACGGTATCCTACACCTTCAACAAGGAGTTTCTTTTCAAATCCTTTCTGTACTCCAAGGACCATGTTGTTAACCAGCGAACGAGTCATACCCCAGAACGCCATGACCCGCTTACTTGTTCCCTTAGGTGTACAAACAAGCTCACTGCCGTTCAATGATATCTCAATTTCAGGCCGTATATCACGCTCAAGAGTGCCGTTACCACCGGTCACTTTTATATGTGTTCCATGTATTTCAACCTTGACACCTCCCGGCACCGGAATAGGTTGTTTGCCAATCCTGGACATCGTATGCCTCCTGTTTTCCAGATAGAGCTGTTACCATACCTCGCAGAGTAGTTCGCCACCGACGTTCAGCTTACGGGCTTCACGATCAGTAAGCACTCCACGGGAGGTTGAAAGAATGCCAACACCAAGGCCGCTCATTACTTTTGGAATATTTGCACTTTTCTTATACTGCCGCAGACCGGGTTTACTCACCCTGCGAATACCAGTAATTATCTGCTCATCATTAGGTCCGTACTTCAGGTTGACTTTCAATATACCCTGAACACCCTGATCAATTATTTGATAATCCGTGATATATCCTTCTTCTTTCAGGACCTTCGCAACTCCGACCTTCAACTTGGAAAGCGGGATATCTACCGATTCAAATCGAGCCCGTGCTCCATTCCGTAATCGGGTGAGCATATCAGCCAGTGGATCACTCATAGACATGAGACGTTACCTCTTTTCAAAATCGCTTCAAATACACAGATAATCCGTGTAATACTAATAGTCTTCTTCCCGGTTACTACCAACTCGACTTGGTCACTCCGGTAATTTCCCCCTGGGACGCAAGCTTGCGAAAACATAGCCGACATATCCCGAATTTACGAATATAGGCCCTGGAACGCCCACAAAGCGGGCAACGGTTATATGACCGGACCTTAAATTTAGGTGTCCGTCCTACTTTGGCAATAAGTGATTTTTTTGCCACAACTTCCTCCTGTACAATGCAGTAAATGCAGCTGTCTATCGTAAGTTATCTCTTTTTAAACGGCATACCGATTAACGAAAGCAATTCTCGTCCTTGTTCATCATCTTTTGCCGATGTCACTATGGTTATATTCAACCCTCTTATTTTATCAATCTTGTCATAATCAATTTCGGGAAAAATAAGGTGCTCGCTGACGCCCATGGAAAAATTTCCATTACCGTCAAAACCTTTTGCGGAGACACCACGAAAGTCACGGACACGTGGCAGGGCGATATTAACAAGCTTGGAAAGAAAGTCATACATGCGATCTTTCCGCAACGTTACCCGCGCTCCGATAGGCATCCCCTCACGCAGCTTGAAAGTAGCGATGGATTTTTTTGCCCTTGTTACCACTGCTCTTTGACCTGCGATAAGCGTTAATTCGTTCACTGCTTTTTCAACAATCTTTGGATTCTGCACCGCCTCGCCAAGCCCCATATTAAGAACAACTTTCTCAACTCTGGGAATATCCATCACGTTGGTCAAGTTGAACTCTTCCTGCAGCCGGGGCCGCAAATTCTGCTCGTAATCTTCTTTCAGTGTTGCCATTCTGTACTCCGTAAGCGGTATGCCTTCTAATTCTTCGCGGTTTCGATGGTGGCGCCACAACCCTTACACACCCTCACCTTCGTCCCGTCTTCAAGAAACTTCTTGCCGGTACGCACTGTTTCCGCACATTCCGGACAGACAAGCATTAAATTTGAAATATGAAGTGAAGCCTCACGATCAATGACCTGACCCGGCTGTGTTGTATCAACAGGTTTTTGATGCTTCTTGATCATATTTATCCGCTCGACAACCGCCCTGTTTTTTCCGCTGTCAATCCGAAGAATCTTGCCTACCCTGCCTTTATCCTTACCAGCGATTACTTCAACCTGATCATTGATCCTCAGACTCGTCTGTCCTTGCCGCATTCTTATTCCTCTCTATTCCCACTTATCTCTTTTTCTGCAATTATCATTAAATGAATTCTTCATTAAAAAAAATTATAATACTTCAGGGGCAAGAGATATTATCTTCATAAACCCAAGTGAACGAAGTTCACGGGCAACAGGGCCAAATATACGGGTACCTACCGGTTCACCTGAACTCGAAAGAAGCACAGCCGCGTTTTCATCAAAACGTACAGTTGTATCTTCCGGCCGTTTGACTTCCTTTTTTGTTCGGACAACAACAGCATCAAGTACGTCACCTTTTTTGACCTTTGCATGGGGAATTGCTTCCTTCACGGTCACAACAATAACATCACCGATACTTGCATATCGTCTCCTGGTTCCGCCAAGTACTCTGATGCAGAGTACCTTTTTGGCCCCGGAATTATCGGCAACATTGAGTATGGTTTCAGTTTGAATCATGGTTCCACCTGAGAAACGTTAATTTACTGACAGTTATAAATCTGCTGATTAATTATTCAGCACGCTCCAGAATGGTCAGTACACGCCAGCGTTTGTTTTTAGACAAGGGGCGGCATTCTTCTATGAGTACGGTGTCTCCAATATTACATGCATTGGAGGCATCATGAGCCATATATTTCATACGCCTGCGAATATATTTACCATAGAGTTTATGCCGTACTTTCCGTTCAACCAAGATAACAATACCCTTGTCCATCCCGTTACTGATTACCGAACCCTGACGGGTCTTTCTGGTTTTATCGCTCATCCTTCCAGTCCAGTGGAATATTTCATTGATCAATAGCAAAAACGCTATTGATTAGCCTGTTCTGCCCTGACTGTCTGAATCCGGGCAATATTACGTCGCAACAAAGACAACCGGGCTGGATTTTCAAGCCGGCGAATACCATGTTGAAATTTAAGCTTAAAAAGATCTTCACGAATATCCTGCTCTTTTTTCTGCAAATCCTCAAAACTCAGTTCCCGAAGCTCCTTTGCCTTCATATCGTTGTACTCCTGGTAATGATCTTTGTAGGAAAGGGAAACTTAAAGCTTGCAAGTCGCAACGCCTCAACAGCAAGCTCCTCGGGAACATCTTTCAATTCATAAAGAATCCTCCCTGGACGAATGGTTGCTACCCAATATTCCGGCGATCCTTTACCTTTCCCCATTCTGGTTTCAGCCGGTTTTTTGGTGATAGGTTTATCCGGGAAAATCCGTATCCACATTTGACCGCCGCGTTTAATCTTTCTGTTTATAGCAACACGACCAGCCTCAATTTGTTGAGCCGTCAATCGACCGCAACCAACAGCCTTCAAGGCGTAATCACCAAAAGAAAAATCTGCGCCGCGATGCGCTGCACCGCGCATCCGACCTTTATGCTGTTTTCTATGTTTTATCTTTCTTGGACTTAACATTGTTTATAACTCCTGTTGCCCTCTTTTTTGCCTGAATTCACCCTACATTGGATCCAAGCAAGGCCAGATTCATATTATTGGGCTAAAGCCATCTCTGTATCAGACAGAACCTCGCCTTTAAAAATCCAGACCTTGACGCCAATGATGCCATAGGTTGTCTTTGCTTCAGCGGTTCCGTAATCAATATCAGCTCGAAGGGTATGCAGAGGAACCCTGCCCTCTTTAAACCATTCTGTGCGTGACATTTCAGCCCCTCCCAAACGACCGGCACAGGAAATTTTAATGCCTTTTACGCCGAACCTGAGTGCGGAATTTATGGATTTTTTCATGGCCCTGCGAAAGGCGATACGACGCTCAAGCTGCATGGCAATATTTTCAGCAACCAACTGCGCATCAGCCTCGGGTCGGCGTATTTCCTGAATATCAATCAGACACTCACGCCCGAATTTACGTTCAAGATCTTTTTTCAGCAGCTCAATTTCCGCACCTTTTTTTCCAATCACAATTCCGGGACGAGCAGTAAACAATTTAATCCGGATCTTTTCACCGGTTCGCTCAATAACGATCCTTGCAATACCGGCATGATAAAGACGTTTTTTGAGATATTTTCTAATATGTTGATCCTGATACAGGTTCTCAGCATAGTCCTTATTCGAATACCAGATTGATTCCCAAGACCGCGTTATACCCAACCGCAATCCAATGGGGTTAACTTTTTGTCCCAAGGTGTTCCTCCGTTCCCTCTAACAGTTGATCTCTAAAAGGTGAAAAATGTCCAAAGTAGTTGAGCACGATCAGGCCTCATCAACAATCACAGTTATATGGCTGGTTCGTTTTATAATTCCAGTAGCCCGCCCCATGGCTCTGGGGCGAAACCTTTTCAAACTGGGTCCGCCGTTTACCTGGATAGTTTTGACATACAGGGTGTCGACGTCAATCGTCTCCATCTGATCAGCATTGGCCACGGCGGACTCTATAACTTTCCGTAGAATACGCGCGGCTTTTTTCGGCATAAAACGCAACGTAGTAATAGCGGTGTCAACGTCCATTCCCCGAACAACATCGGCGACTAACCGGGTTTTCTGGGGAGAAATACGAATATTTTTAGCGACGGCTTTAGTTTCCATCGAGTTGCTCCTTATCGTTGCCTTCAGCGATCATTCTTTACTGGTTCCTTCTATCGGATGTATGCCCATAATAGGTACGGGTAGGAGAAAATTCTCCAAGCTTATGCCCTACCATATTTTCGGTCACGTAAACCGGAATGAATTTTTTTCCATTATGTACGGCAAAAGTCAAACCTACCATATCGGGTATAATATCCGATCGTCTCGACCAGGTTTTAATAACTTTACGAGATCCAGACTCCTGCGCATGCTCAACCTTCTTCAAAAGGTGTTCATCGATAAAGGGACCTTTTTTAATGGAACGACCCATTGTTCTATTCTCCTAAGTAATACTATCGCTTGGTGATGATATCCCGATCGGAACCTTTCCGTTTTCGTGTCTTAAATCCCTTGGTTGGAACTCCCCAGGGGGTACAAGGATGACGTCCGCCGGAGCTTTTTCCTTCACCGCCACCCATAGGGTGATCAATGGGATTCATGGCAACACCACGCACAGAAGGCCGTCGTCCTTTCCATCGCGTACGACCGGCTTTTCCTAATTTCTCACTGCCGTATTCAGAATTGCCAACGGCGCCGATACATGCACGACATTCCTTACGAAACCGCCGAACCTCACCGGAAGGCAGTTTGACAAGAACAAAATCCTCATCCTTGGCCATCAACTGGGCAGCCGCTCCTGCGGATCGAACCATCTGGGCGCCTTTACCAATTTTCATTTCCACATTATGAATAATGGTGCCCAGTGGAATATTAACCATCGGTAAACAATTACCCGGTTTAATATCTACATCCGCACCGGCCATAACGATATCACCGACAGTAATATTGCCGGGTGCAAGGATGTAGCTCTTTTCACCGTCGCTATAGGTTAATAATGCAATATGTGCGGACCGGTTCGGATCGTACTCGATAGCAGTAACCGTTGCTGAAATGCCGGTTTTGTTTCTCTTCCAATCAATGATACGATATTTCCGCTTATGCCCCCCTCCCCGATGCCTGGAGGTGATACGACCATAATTATTACGTCCGCCGCTATGCTTGAGTGGTGCAACCAGAGATTTTTCAGGTCTTTTTGCCGATAACTCGGAACTATGGACGGATACCTGATGTCTTTTCCCCGGCGATGTCGGTTTATGGGTCTTAATTGCCATTGTCTTTCCCGTTAACTTATCTCAATACGAGCATCTATTTCCAGCAGAACAATTCGGCCTATAATTCATCGAGGAAATTTATTTCTCCCTCAGACAGGTTTACATAGGCTTTTTTCCAATCGTTTGTCCGGCCAACGGAGTTTATACCCGCTCTTTTTTGTTTGCCGCGCATTGCTGTTGTCTTGACACTCGACACCTTAACATTAAACAGCTTTTCAACAGCCTGTTTTATTTCAATTTTATTGGCGCGCGGATCAACCTTAAACACGACTGTACCCTGCAATTCTTGAAGGATATTGCTTTTTTCAGTCAGGCAAGGGCTCTTGACGACTTCATACAGAACCTTCATACCATCAACCTCTCTTCAAGTTGTGCTAAAGACTCCTGGACAAGCATCAACTTAGAATGTTTAAGAATATCAAAGACATTTAGTCCAGCAACCGGCAACACCTTATAGCCGACGGCATTGCGTGCAGACTTGGTTATCATGGGGTCATCACTTCCGGTAACAACCAGACAATCCTTAAACTGAAAATTACGCATGACTTCGACAAATTCTTTTGTCTTCATGGCCGGGAGGATCAGATTATCGACAACAACCAGATTCCCTTCGCCATTACGAGTAGACAATGCCATACGAAGTGCAAGTCGACGCACTTTTTTAGGCAGTTTGTAGCCGTAATCTCGAGGCCTGGGTCCAAAAGTAGTCCCACCACCACGCCAGACAGGTGATGTACGCGATCCAGACCTGGCTCTGCCTGTTCCCTTTTGTCGCCATGGCTTTGCACCGCCCCCACGTACTTCTCCGCGAGTTTTCGTACAGGCGTTACCTGCTCGACGATTGGCCCGTTGCATGCAAACAACGTCATGCAGTACGCTATTTTTAACCTTTACATTGAATAGAGCATCATTAAGCTCTACTTCTCCGACCTTTTCAGCGGAGGTATTAACAACATCGCAAACCGCCATGTGTTTCTCCTTCAACAGCAGATGGAACTCTATGCTTTTGTGTAGATACTGAGCAACCCGTTCTTTGCTCCGGGTACGGCACCCTCAACAAGCAGAACATTCTCCTCATCCCTGATATCAACAATGGTCAAATTTTTCTGGGTAATTATATTGTTCCCCATCTGACCGGGAAGCTTTTTTCCTTTTACAACCCGCCCGGGATAGGCTGAACAGCCAATGGAACCAGGTGCTCTATGAAAGCCGGAACCATGTGATGCCTTACCGCCGGCAAAACCATGCCGCTTCATGACACCCTGAAAACCACGTCCTTTAACCCTGCCGGAAATATTTATTTTATCCCCTATATTAAGAACTTCATTCAGCGTTATCTGCTGTCCGATATCATATGCTTCGGGATCAGCCACCCTAAATTCACGAACATGATAAAACCCCTTTCCGCCTGAACGCTTGAAATGTCCGGTTTCCGGTTTGCTCATCCGGGTTTGTTTCTTTTCAAGAAAACCGACCTGGATAGCATTGTACCCTTCTTTTTTAACGGTTTTCTTCTGCAGTATGGTACAGGGACCCGCTTCGATCACAGTCACAGGAATCGACCGACCATGTTCATTATAGACACGGGTCATTCCTATCTTACGTCCCAGTATTCCTTTTGTTTTCGGCATGTTCCTACCCGTAATTTTTCAATTACCTTTTAAACACCCAGCTCCTTACCAGTTGGTACAGATCAGGGCAGCTTGATCTCCACGTCAACGCCGGCGGACAACTCAAGTTTCATTAATGAATCAATCGTCTGTTGCGTCGGCTCAAGGATATCAAGCAATCGGCGATGGGTCCTCATCTCAAATTGCTCCCGCGACTTTTTATTTACATGCGGAGAACGAAGAACCGTATACTTATTGATGCTGGTCGGCAACGGAATCGGTCCTGCAACTGTAGCACCAGTACGACGTGCAGTCTCTACGATCTCTTTTGTTGACTGATCAAGCAGTTTATGATCGTAGCCTTTCAGTCTGATACGAATTTTATCTGTCGATATCATTGGGCCCCACTTATTCAATAATTTCGCTGATGACGCCTGCGCCAACAGTACGGCCGCCTTCACGAATCGCAAAACGCAGCCCCTCTTCCATGGCAATAGGGGTGATCAGTTCACCGGAAATATGCACATTATCGCCGGGCATAACCATCTCCACACCATCTTCAAGGGTAC